>JBBQUP010000004.1:0-64205 GCA_038212305.1 Bacteroidales bacterium | reverse complement strand
GAAATTACTAGCATTAGGAGTCATACTTAAAAAATTGTCGAATAATCTTTTAAGATACTGATTTCTAAGGCTTTAACCAAATTATTTGTTGCTTATTTTGCTGATATTCAGATAATTATATTAATATTTACCGAAGTATTGTTAAAACAAATATCGTTATTAATAAACCAGCCCTATGGGATGAAATGACACAAAAATTAATCGAGCATTTCCATTGGTTAACTTTACCAAATCAGCTTCAGAATAGGATGAACCTCGTTTCCCTTCATCTGCATTATTTATATTACTTACAACAATATTCCAAGGATGGTAATGAGCAGTTCCTTCGATTGGTGAATTTCGAAAATAATTAAATGAACGCACATGAGGATGACAATGAAAATCTGCAAATTTTTGGTTCATATCAGCTATGTAATTGATAGAAATAGTTTGCATTGAGTTTCTTTAAATGCTAAGATAATAATATGAATGAAATGAAAAAAGAGGCTGTATATAAATACAAACCTCTTTAAAAAAAAATATTTTAGGAACATCTTAACTGGCACATTTCGCCTGACTGTTTTCTATTCTTTTTTGAACTACTTGAGTTAGCATATCATAGCTTAAATTTTCGGGGTAAACAGGTTTTAAATACTCCACACAAATTTTGGTAAACGGACGTGGGAATAAACTCCCTTTAGGTAAAGCATCAATTGCACCTCGAATACAAATTGGAACAATAGGCACATTTAGCTCTCGGCTAAGAATTGCAAAAGTTTTTTTGAAATCGCCCAATTTACCACTCTTTGAACGAGTCCCTTCTGGAAATATAACCAAGTATTTTTGATGCCGCAATACTTCCGCCATTTTCTGAATGGATTCTTTCAGGTCTTTATTAATATCCATTACAATAATATTATTTCGCCCTGCAAAAAATTTTAATAATCGTGTTTTAACATGCTTTTCTTTAGCGTAAAAATAAGTTTTGCGTACTTGCTTACTTCGTAGAAAAGCTGTGACAAAAAGCCCATCAAAAAAACTTTGATGATTAGCCGCAAGAATACAAGGCCCATCTGGGACATTCTCTATTCCACTACTTCGAAAACGAAAATAAAGCTGAAATGCCCACTTAGTTGTTTTAGATATAAGCGTACTTGTTACCCAGGTTCGAGGCATTTTAAAGTTGATCTTTTCGCGCAGTATCTCAGTCCAATTTATTTTTTCTATTTGAATACGGAGTCTGTTTTCTTCAATGAATTTTGCTAATTGCAAAACGCTTCCAAACTTTATAATACTATCTGTATCCAATTCAACACCAAAAGTTTGATTAATAAAAACTTGAAAACTTACTTTATCTAATGAATCTAATCCTAAGTCATATTCTAAATGATCTAGAGGGTAAACAGTTACTTGCTTTTCTTTTGACAGATAATCTTTAATAATATTATACTCCTCAAAGTCAGGAGTTGGTTGACTATTCGAATTTTTAAAGGCGGTATTACCTTTTTTTGCAATTCCAGAAAGTTCGAATCTTTTGAGTTTCCCCAATCGGGTTTTTGGCAAATCGTTAGTAGTGATAGTAAACCGAGTAACTTTTTTATAAGGAGTAACTTTACGATTGTATTCATGCAATACAGTTTGTCGAATAAATGTCTCCTCATCAACCAAATCTATAATCTTATTCTGATCTAACACAAACAGTGCATGTAGTTGATCCTTATCTTGAAACACACCAACTTCGGAAATGATTGGTGATATATTCATTAATTCAGTCTCTATTTCAGAAGGATTAATATTCTTACCGTTTGATAATACGATAATCTCTTTTTTGCGTCCAGTTATATATAAATATCCATCCTCAAAAAAACCCAAATCACCTGTATACAACCATCCATCCTTAATAACTTCCTTAGTGTCATCAGGTTTTTGATAATAACCCTGCATGACATTCATTCCTTTGAAGGTTATTTCCCCATCTACAATTTTCACTTCTCCATTAGCCACAATTTCGCCCGGAGAACCTGGTTTTACTCTACCCGGCTTTGAAAATGTAATCATCGGAGCAGCCTCTGTCATGCCATACCCCTCCAAAACTTCAAATCCTATGGTTTGATAGTCAGTTGCAATGGCTTTATCTAATGCAGCTCCACCTGATATAAAATATTGAATATGACCTCCAAATTTTTTATGAACAGCTCCAAATATTGTTTTCGATAAAGCTCGACTTTTAAATTTTCGAGCTAAAGCCAATAACATTCTGGCAACAAAACTTGCATTAATTTTATCGAAGATACCTTTATGGATACCTGCAAAAAGACGCGGTACGCCAATTAAAACAGTAATATTATTTTCCTGTAGGGTTTTAATAATGTCTTCAGAAACCATTGATGGTGAAATAGCGACTTCGGCACCACTATAAAATGGAGCAACAAGCGTTCCTACCAATAAAAAAATATGATGCAAGGGCAGCAACACCATGATGCGCTGATGTTCAACCAATATAGGGATATCTTCACAAACGGCTTTCAGATTAAAGTAAATATTTTGAAACGAAAGCATCACACCTTTAGGGCTTCCAGTTGTTCCCGATGTATAAATCAATACTGCCGTTTGCTCCAAATCAGGTTGTATGGTTACGGTTTCGTCATTCAGTCCTTCAAATTTTTCTAACGATTCAATACTAATGATTTCGGGTGATTGACCAGAAATTGCGCAAGCTTCATGGAACAACTCAGCAGAGTTATTTGACACAAAAGCATATTTAGGCTTAGAATCATTAAGTATATAAGCTACATCAGTTGCTGCAGACAAAAAATCAATTGGCACCACAATTCCATTGCTATTCCACACCGAATAAAAACCGACCATCCACCCTGGTCTGTTTTCACCAAAAACAACAACACGATCGCCTTTTGAAATTGCGATAACCTTTGAATACTCCCAAACAGCTGAGTGAAATTGCGAATAGCTTATTTTTTGATGACCATACGTAATGGCTGTTTTATTTTGCTTTGATAAAAACATATTTCATGATTTTTTTTCAAATAGGCTACAAATATAGAACTAATTAAATTTTAGATATTGACACATTAATAAAACGTTATTTAATGTGTAAATGTTTTGTCCTAACCATTAATTTCAAATATTTTCAACCACTTAAATATATAAACTTAGCATTAATCCACCATCCTTACTTTGTGCCCTTTATTGTCAAATAATTAAAGAATTTTCGCGAATGAGATACGAATTATAAAACTAAACAACTTCCTTATTAGTCTTGAAACGAAATGAGATAAATAGCTTTAAATTATCAACCATTTATCTGCAAAACCCTTTCAAATACTGGAAATCAATCTTAACTTTGATGATATCTCATTTAAAACGCATGCATATGAAAGCATATTTATTTCTGGCAGCTGGATTCGAAGAAATTGAGGCAATCACACCTATGGATGTGCTTCGCAGAGCCGATATTCAATTAACTACTGTTTCAATCACCAATTCATTATGGGTTGCTGGGGCACATCACATCACAATTGAAGCAGATGCTCTTTTCACAGATTTAGATTTTAATGATGCGGATTTACTGGTATTGCCTGGAGGAATGCCAGGAACAACCAATTTAAATAACTACCACCCTTTACTCGACCTCATTTTAAAGCACTATTCAAAAGGAAAAACAATTGGAGCAATTTGTGCAGCTCCTCTTATATTAGGGAAACTTGGGTTACTTAATAATAGGGATGCCACTTGTTATCCTGGATATGAAATTCATTTAAAAGGGGCTAATATAATTGATGAAGCAGTAGTACGCAGCTCGCAAATTATCACCTCAAAAGGTGCTGGAACGGCCTTAGAGTTTTCGCTCGAATTAGTTGCCATATTAACCAGTGCAAAAAAAACACATGAAATTGCATCAAAGATGATTGCAAAAACTATTGAAATAGTTTAATTTTAACCGCATCACTAACTCCTTAATAAAAATGAAGAGACTTTTTTTTAGCATTTTGCTTTTAACAACAACTCTTTTTGTTCAAGCCAAAATTAGCAATCATGCCATAGGACTGCGTTTCGGAGGCAGCAATTCTACAAACACCGAAATATCCTATCAGCATGCATTTAGCAGTTTAAACAGAGTTGAACTGGATCTTGGCATACATGGAAACAACAACTTTAATGCCTGGAGTATTACCGGAACTTATCAGTGGGTTTGGCCCATAGAGAAAGGATTTAGCTGGTATGCGGGGCCTGGGGCTCAATTAGGAACATGGAGCTGGAAAGATAAATATACAGGCAATGGTGACGATGGATTATGGATTTCAATAGTAGGTCAAATTGGCATTGAATATCAATTTGATATCCCTCTACAAATTAGTTTAGATGCTCGACCAACCATAGGATTAGTTAATTCTTTTGACAATTTCGATGTACCACTTGGAATAGCTGTTAGGTATACTTTTTAAAAAACATACAATAATAACGTCATAATCCCTGCAACAATTAAACTATTCGTTGCAGGGATTGTTTTTATAAGCGATAAGAGCCAATAATATCGAAATCAAATTGTTTCGCATATAAGAATCTCAAAAAACGATCACAAGTTACAATTAACAGGCTGGATGAGTAACCGTGGACGAATGTTAACTTCTTATTATCTTGCCAAAGTTTTAAAAGTTAATTGGCTTTGGGGAGCTAAGTGGTTCGAGCCGTGTTTATTGATGATGATGTTTGTAATAATTATGGCAATTGGGCATACCAGTCGGGCATTCTGATAGTCGAATAAACAGAACGTTTAATTTAAGCAAACAATTAAGTAAATTCGACCCCGATAAATTGTTTATTTCAAAATGGCATCCGAATCAATGAATTTATTAATTAGCCGTATTTTAAGAACATTATTAAATGGAAAAAGCAAAATGCTTTGTTTGTCAAAAAGAATATTCACTTTTGAAAATGACAAAAAACCTTAGACTCAATCTTCCCGTTTGTTCAAATTGTAAAAACACTGAACGTGAAAAAAGAGCAGAGAAAGAAGCCATAGAATCGCTTGGAGAAGGCTTTGTTTCTGGATGCATTTAGCAATGACAAAACCTACCGAATCTTTTTAATCCATAAATTTCTAAATTGAATTTTCGACCCTTCAGCTTGTAATCCAATTGATCCTTTGGTTAAAGAGCAGTTAGTGGCAACATTTTGAAGCACTCCATTAATTCGTATTTCAACTGAATTGCCTTTACAATCAACATCCATCGCATTCCACTCACCAGCATTTTTTTCGCTTGATTCATGAATCTTAGGTATAAGTGGCTTTACGTTATCAGTTGAAGTATAAACGCTATCACCTAAAGATGCACTAACTCCTGACCCTTGAACAATAAAATCGCCTGCATTCAGGTGTTTTAATTGACACTGATAATGCGTTGGCCATATTTTATCTCCCCCATTAGTATGAATAAAAATACCGCTATTAGTTGGTTTTTCGGGATATCGCCACTCAATGTGTAAATGGTAGTTTTCGAATTCTTTATACGTACGCAAATAGCCTGTAGGTACACCAATTGTTTCAATAACGCCCTTGTTTACGTAGAAAAAACTAGAAGGCGCAATGGTAGAATCACTCACATAAATAGACCAACCAATTAAATCTTTACCATTAAAAAGATTTAATTTTTTCTGAGAATAACCTGTATAGCAAGTAAATAATACTATCGCAACTAAAACTGATTTCATTTTTTTATTTATTAAATTAAAGATTCTTCTCTAAATAAGCAATAATCATTTGGTACAAATGATTGCGAGTATTACCGCCCATTATATTATGATTTCGATTGGGATAAACAAACAAATCGAATTGTTTATTTGCCTGAACTAAGTTATCGATATACTCAGCACTGTTTTGAAAATGCACATTATCATCGGCTGTCCCATGCACTAACAACAACCGGCCACTTAAATTATCAGTCAGCATTAAAGGACTATTCTCGTCATACCCTTTCGCATTTTCAAAAGGTCGTTTCATATATCTTTCGGTGTAAACACTATCATAAAAACGCCAACTCGTAACAGGTGCAATGGCAACACCCGCTTTAAAAACATCGGATTTACTCATACTTAGTAAAGTCATAAACCCACCATAACTCCATCCAAAAATACCAATTCTTGAGACATCAACAAATGCTAATGAGGATAAATATTTAGCCGATTCAATCACATCATCCGATTCTGTTTTACCAAGGTTTAAATACGTACACTTACGAAAATCTTCACCTCTAGCAGCGGTTCCTCGGGGATCAACAGTAACTACAACATATCCTTTTGAAATCAAAACCTGTTCCCATCCAATGCTCCACTTATTTAAAACTTGTTGCGAATTAGGTCCGCTGTACTGCATTATTAACACCGGATATTTTTCTGAGGCATTAAAATTGGCTGGTTTCATTATCGAAGCATTTAATTGGATTCCATTTTGCAATGGAATTTCAATAAATTCTTTTTGAGCTATTACATAATCTTTAGCTAAATCGGTAATTGACTTATTATCTTCGAGAACTCTGATGTTTTTCCCTTTTTGATCATACAATATCACTACATTAGGCTCATTTACAGATGTATTCGAAATTATCTGATATTTAAACCCACTTGAAAACTCGGCTGAATTTACACCTGACAGTGAACTAATCTTCTTTCTCGATTTGCCATCCATTGAAACTTGATATACCTCCCTATTCATAGGCGATTCTTCTGCCGCTTGATAATAAAAGACATTTCTATCAGAATCAAAACCATAATAATCAGTCACATCATAATTCCCATCAGTTAATAAAGCAAGTTTTTTTCCAGCCATACTATACAAATAAAGATGGTTATACCCATCCAATTCGCCCATGTAAACAAAATGCTTACCATCAGGCAAAAACTCATACCCATCCAAAGCCTCTTCTCCGATATATTTTTCGTTTCTATCAGTTAAAACTGTATTACCTACACTACTGGCTGAATTAATAATTAAAAGATCCAACTGATTTTGAAGTCGGTTTAATCGTACTACGCTCAATTCGCCAGCTAAAGCAGTCCATTTAATACGAGGAATGTAAATATCTGCTTCCTTGCCGCAATCCATGGTTTTAGTTGTGCGGTTTTCAATATTAAAAACCTTTACACTAACTAAACTATTTGCCTCGCCCGCCTTCGGATACTTATATTTATAATAATTAGGATAAAGCGCATTCTCATTCATGGTTGGGAAAGAGGCTTCATATAGTTGAAACGAAAATTCTCTCACCAGCTGTTCATCAAATCGAATATAAGCAATCTCTTTACTATCGGGCGACCATTCAAAAGCTCTACTCATCGAAAATTCTTCCTCATAAACCCAATCAGGAATTCCATTTAAAACTTTATTAAACTCACCATCCGTCGTTATTTGGCTAGTAGTTTTAAATCGCAACTTATTAACAAACAAATTGTTATCTTTGGCAAAAGCAACCATGTCACCATTAGGCGAAAAAGTAGCCATTTGAACCTTGCCACTATCCGACAAAGCGATGAGTTCCTTATATTTTATGTCGTACACAAAATAATCGGCCAAAGTTGAGTGTCGGTAAACTCGAACCGAATTTGTATAAAACAAAACTTTCGACTCGGTGCTATTTAGTTCATATCCATCAATTTTAATCACCGATGAGTTTTCTATCTTATCGAGATTTACTAATTCACCCACCTTTTTCCCCGTTGCAAATTCATACTTATCAATTGCTTTACCGTTATCACTTATGAGTGTGTAATGCAATCCATCGGCCATGCTTTGAAACCCTGATATGCCAACCGGACTAAAGCTTTGCAAGTCAGATAGTTTAATGCTTGTTTTCTGTGCATAACAGCGACCAAATCCTAACACCAATACGAATACAAATAGAAAACTTCTCATATGAATACTTTTTAATTTATATGCCAAAAATAAACAACCTTTCAATAATTCACACACGTTGAATAAAACCATAAAAATAAATCAATAAAATTTATCTACCTCATTTTATGAGAATTTCAGTTAAAACAGAATTAATTCAGAAGCTGTTTTAATTTTAAAGATGTCTAGATTTCTTGTTTACAGAAAGATAGAGAAGATAAAAATAGAGTGTTCATCATCCAGAATTATCTAAAACTTCTTATCTATCAGTCTAATATCTATTATTCTTCCTATCTCTGTGTTCAATTAAATTTAAACAGTTACCCAATAATAAATATCAAAAAATACTATTTTTTTTTAAAATTAATGCAACAAAAACAATACCTGTCAGCATTTTATATTTATCTTTGCATGCTTTTTAAAAAGTCTAAATAATGATGATAAATATAACCTTTCCTGATTCAAATACACGAGAGTATCCTTCTGGTGTTACAGGTTATGAAATAGCTCAAAGCCTAAGCTCGCAGCTTGCACGCGATATATTATCCATTACTGTCAACGGACAAGTATTAGATATCACCTCCCCAATTACAACTAACGCAACCATAAAATTGCATAAATGGGATGATGTTGAAGGAAAACATGCATTCTGGCACTCATCGGCACATTTATTAGCCGAAGCTTTAGAATCACTCTATCCGGGAATGAAATTTGGCATTGGACCAGCTATTGAAAATGGGTTTTATTACGATGTGGATGCTGGTAATGAAGTTATTAAGGAATCGGATCTGGTTATCATTGAGAACAAAATGTTAGAGTTGGCTCGATTGAAAAATACTTATCATCGATCTGACATATCAAAAAAAGATGCTCTTGATTTTTTCTCTCAAAAAAACGACGAATATAAACTAGAGTTAATCAACGACTTAACTGATGGCACCATTACCTTATATAAACAAGGAAATTTTACCGATTTATGTCGAGGGCCGCATCTTCCATCAACCGAACCAATTAAAGCAGTAAAACTATTAAGCATTGCAGGTGCATACTGGCGAGGAGATGAAAAACGCAAACAACTTACACGCATTTATGGCATAACTTTTCCAAAGCAAAAATTGCTTGATGAATATTTGGTTCTACTCGAAGAAGCTAAAAAACGCGACCACCGGAAAATTGGTAAGGAATTAGAGTTATTCACTTTTTCAGCTAATGTTGGTCAAGGTTTACCATTATGGTTACCTAAGGGTGCTGCACTTCGCGAAAGATTGGAGAATTTCTTAAAAAAAATTCAGCGCGAACATGATTATCAGCAAGTAATTACTCCGCATATCGGACTAAAAGAGTTATATGTCATCTCTGGTCACTACGCCAAATATGGTAAAGATTCTTTTCAACCCATCAACACACCTGCCGAAGGAGAAGAGTTCTTGCTTAAACCCATGAACTGCCCGCACCATTGCGAAATATACAAATCAAAACCACGTTCATATAAAGATCTTCCACTTCGTTTAGCCGAATTTGGAACAGTTTACCGTTACGAACAAAGTGGTGAATTACATGGTCTCACACGCGTTCGAGGGTTTACTCAAGATGATGCTCACCTATTTTGCAGACCAGATCAGCTAAAAGATGAGTTTAAAAAAGTAATCGACATTGTTTTATATATATTTAAAACACTCGATTTTCCAGATTTTACTTGTCAGGTTTCGTTGCGCGATAAAACAAACCACGAAAAATATATAGGATCGGATGATAATTGGGAAAAAGCAGAACAAGCTATTATCGAAGCCTGCGAAGAGAAAAAACTCTCGACCATTATCGAATATGGTGAGGCTGCCTTTTATGGCCCCAAACTCGACTTTATGGTACGTGATGCCATTGGCCGTAAATGGCAATTGGGAACCATTCAGGTCGATTACAACCTACCTGAACGATTTGAACTTGAATACATAGGTAGTGATAATCAAAAGCATCGCCCGGTAATGATTCATCGGGCACCTTTTGGAAGCATGGAACGATTTGTTGCTGTATTAATAGAACACACAGCAGGAAAATTCCCGCTGTGGCTGACTCCTGAACAAGCAGTTATTTTGCCTATCAGCGAAAAATATAACGATTATGCAAAAAAAGTTTTAAAATTGCTTAATAATTCCGATATTCGTGCCGTTCTTGACGACCGAAACGAAAAAATAGGTAAAAAGATAAGGGATAACGAGTTAAAGAAAATTCCCTACCTATTAATTGTTGGAGAAAAGGAAATGGAGATGAATGAAATCTCTGTTCGTAAGCAAGGAGAGGGCGATAAAGGCGCCATGAAAATTACAGATTACATTGATTTTGTAAATACCGAGGTGAAAAACATGCTTCAGTATGAGATAAATAACGACAATATTTAACAAATTAGGAGGATTAAAGAATTTTGAGAAAACCAGCAAGCTCCCCCAAAGAAGAGCTAAAATTTAGATTAAACGAACAAATTCGTGTTCCTAAAGTTAGGCTCGTAGGTGATAACATCGAAAATCCGGGGGTTTTTACCATTTCAGAAGCTCTAAAAATAGCTGACGATCAAGAACTTGATCTTGTAGAAATATCTCCAAATGCTGACCCCCCGGTATGTCGAATTATTGATGTTCAAAAGTTCATCTATCAACAAAAACGACGTGCCAAGGAGATTAAAGCAAATACAATAAAAGTAGTAGTTAAAGAGATAAGATTTGGACCTCAAACCGACGACCATGATTATCTATTTAAACTTAAACATGCTGAGAAATTTCTACAAGAAGGCTCAAAAGTTAAAGCTTACGTTTTTTTCAAAGGACGATCAATCCTATTTAAAGAACAAGGTGAAATTTTACTTTTACGCTTTGCTAATGATTTAGAAGAGTTGGGTAAAGTTGAACAATTGCCCCAATTAGAAGGTAAGCGAATGATTATAACGCTTTCTCCTAAATCATTAAAGAAATCGAAATAAGTTTTTTTAAACCAATTAATATATTTCCACAATGCCTAAGATGAAAACTAATTCCGGAGCGAAAAAACGCTTTACAATTACCGGAACTGGAAAAATCAAACGCAAGCATGCTTTCAAACGTCACATTTTGACTAAAAAAAGCACCAAGCGTAAAAGAAATCTTACTTACTCAGCACTTGTTCATCCAGCTGATGTTACAAACATCAAGTTGCTTTTGACCATCTAATTGAGTTCGTTAAAGATTCAACAATTTTATTGTTTAACTGGAATGATTTAGCTAATAAGATCCTTAAAAAGGGACGCTAACCATTCGAAAATCAGAAAAAATGCCTAGATCGGTAAATTCAGTAGCGTCACGCGAAAGACGTAAAAAACTGCTTAAAGAAACCCGTGGTTACTACGGAAGAAGAAAAAATGTTTGGACAGTAGCCAAGAACACTTGGGAGAAAGGTCAACAGTATGCTTACCGTGACCGGAAGAAAAAGAAAGGCCATTTCAGAGCTTTGTGGATTATGCGTATCAACGCTGCTGCTCGCCTCGAGGGACTTTCATACAGTAAATTAATGGGATTAATTGCTAAAGCTAACATCGAAATAAACCGCAAAGTTTTAGCCGATTTAGCTATGAACCACCCAGAAGCGTTTAAAGCTGTGTTGAAAAAAGCAATGGCTGCTTAATTGCACCTTGAAATATACTGAAAATGCCATCCAATTTAGGGTGGCATTTTTGTTGTTATTTCCATGAGCATTTTTTTATCTTTGTCATAAATATTTACTATACAATTAACAATTACCTACTGAAAATATGAACATTGCATTAATAGGTTATGGGAAAATGGGCAAGGAAATCGAAAAAATTGCCATTGCTCGCGGGCATAACATTGTTTCTCGTATTGACATAAACACCACCGATAGTTTTGATGATAATGCATTTAAATCAGCTGATGCTGCTATTGAATTTACCATCCCCGAAGCTGCATACAACAATTACCAAAATTGTTTTAAGCACAATATCCCTGTTGTAGCTGGCACTACTGGCTGGTTGAATAAACTAGATGAAATAAAAAATGCATGCGCTACTCAAGGGCAAACATTTTTTTATGCATCCAATTTCAGTTTAGGTGTAAACATATTCTTCGCAGTCAATAAATACCTTGCCAAATTAATGAATGGCTCCAATGGTTATGATGTAACAATAACAGAGGTGCATCACACACAAAAAAAAGATGCCCCCAGCGGCACGGCCATTACATTAGCTGATGGTATTATTGAAAACTACACTCCTAAATCAAATTGGGTACTTGATCATTCCGATAAACCCAATGATTTAGTCATAACTGCCCTCAGAGAAGGTGAAGTGCCAGGCATACACACCATTAAATACGAATCAGATGTAGATGAAATTGTGATTCATCACAGCGCAAAATCCCGCCAAGGCTTCGCCTTAGGTGCAGTAATGGCAGCCGAATATTTAAAAAACCATAAAGGATTTCTTGGAATGCAGGATCTTTTAAACTTATAATTTCTACTAACAAATAAACCAACACATAAAACTTATTTTATACTCACGTCGATGATAGAAATAAAAGCATCAAAAAAAAATTGGATCAAGTTTGGAATAGCTTCCTTACTATACTTACTAATGGTTTTATGGATTGGGAGTTTTTGGTTATTACTAGGACTACCATTAGTTTTTGACATTTATATCACAAAAAAGATCCCCTATATTTCGAAAACCCAAGACAAAAAACCAGGATTTATTGCTGAATGGCTCGATGCCATCATTTTTGCACTCGTGGCAGTTTATATTATAAATCTGTTTTTCTTTCAGAACTACAAAATCCCAACTTCATCTCTTGAGAAATCACTATTAGTAGGCGATTTTCTTTTTGTTAGCAAATTAAGTTATGGACCACGAATGCCCAATACACCATTAGCATTCCCGTTGGTTCAAAACACATTCCCCATAATTAATACAAAATCATATACCGAATGGCCAAAATGGGATTACAAACGATTAACTGGTTTTGGCAAGATTAAACACAACGACATAGTCGTATTTAACTTTGCTGCAGGCGACACAATAGCTGAATTACAACAAAATCCAGATATTTATAATCTTTCACGAGATGGTGGAAGATATATGGTTGCTCAAAACCCCAATCTTATAAAAGGTAAAACATATAATAGCGTTTGGGAACAAAATCAATTCTTGATGTCGGTTGGCCGATCAGAAATAGCAGCAAATCCTCAAATATATGGTAAAATCATGTACCGCCCAGTTGACAGAAGAGAGAACTATGTAAAAAGATGTGTAGCTCTGCCTGGGGATACTTTTGAGATTCGACATAATCAAATATACATTAACGGAATTGTAGCCGAAAATCCAAAAAACATTCAACACAATTATCAAATTATTACTGATGGAACACCTTTATCGAATGAATTCTTCTCGAACTTTGGTATTTCCGATGATGATAAGAAAGATGGATCGTTTGTTTCTCAATACTATTTGCCTTTAACAAGTGAAAAGGCTGCACAGCTAAATCAAGTAAAAACCATAACTCACTTCGAATTAACGGAGCTTCAGCCCGACTCAACAGGCATGTCTGTCTTTCCTTATAGTGCTGACTATCCTTGGAGTCGCGATAACTACGGCCCACTTTGGATTCCGAAAAAGGGTGCGACAGTGGATATTAACATGACCAACTTAGTGATTTATGATCGTGTCATTACAGCTTACGAAGGAAACAAATTAGAGGTTAAAAACAATCAGATTTATATAAACGACAAGCTAGCATCAACCTATACATTTAAGATGGATTACTATTTTATGTTAGGGGATAATCGACATAAGTCAGCCGATGCTAGATACTGGGGCTTTGTGCCTGAAGATCACGTTGTTGGATCGCCAGTCTTAGTGTGGTTATCGTTAGATAAAGACAAATCATTCCCAATGAATATTCGATGGAATAGATTCTTTAAAATGGCCAATTCAAACTAATTACAAGCCTCGCAAGGGGCTTTTTTCACTCTCATTATTTGCCTTTACTTTAACCCAATTAAATTCAAGAGTTTATAATCAAAGAAATTGAAATTTAATTAACTCTATTTAATATGAAGCATTTAAGAATAACCGTGCTAGTATTAACATTAATACTCTCAATTATCTTTATTTGGCTAAAAGCATGGTTTGTATTTGGTGCATATTTAATTGTCGTGGCTTTAATTTCAATCCCAACTAATATTACTAACCTTCAGTTAATCAGGATAAACTATCCAATATTATATAAATATGTGAAATGGATTTTTGTTGTATTTGTTGCCTCTATCCTAGTTTATTTCACTAAAACATTTGTTGTCGACATATTTCGAATGCCATCATCATCCATGGAAAAATCATTGAACTCAGGAGATGTAGTGGTGATTAATAAACTATTAATGGGACCCCGCAGATCACCCAATACTCCGGATCAGTATTTTAGAGCTTGGGGCAGTACAAAACTTAAACAAAATGATTTAATTATATTTAATTTCCCAGAGGGAGACACACTTTTAGTTAAACACCCCACCGAGAGTTATTACTCTTTAAAACGACAATTAAGCTTAAATCAATTGGCCTCACGAGAAATAATTTGGAATAAAAAAGCCTATAAAAGTGTAGATCACCGAACACGCTATGTAAAAAGATTAATAGGATTACCCCTTGACACAATTCAAATAAAAATGAGTCAGTTATTGGTAAATCAAAAACATACAAATCTAACTGCAACAGCAATTCGAAAATTTAAGATGGTTTCCAATCAGGCCATTCCGCAATTAAACAAACTAAGCATTAAACCTTATGCTAAATATGTATTTAAAAAAGATTCAATTATTGAACTCACTGTTGAAGAGGCGAATCAAATACCGACCAATTTAATTGTACCCTATTCGTTAGAAAAGAACTTCCCAGATCCTAACATTTTCCCTCATACTTATTTATGGAACATCGATAATTTAGGCCCTTTAATTGTACCAGCAAAAGGAATGACCATCAATCTTACTCCACATAACTTATTGATATATAGCAGAATTATTGAAGTTTATGAAAACAATTCGTTAAAAATAAACGCGGAAAAAATATATATCAATGGCAAAGAAAGCACAACCTACTGTTTTAAAATGAATTACTACTGGGTTTTGGGCGACAACCTACCTCATTCATACGATAGCAGATACTGGGGTTTTTTACCCGAAAATCACATTATAGGAATTTCACAAAAACGGGTACATTTCAATTAACCAAAAAATACAGTAGTATTATCAAATGCAGCAGCCATTACTTTCAACAAACTATTTAGGACCAATACAATACTTTTCTCATTTATTCCACTCTCGGGGTTGTATTGTCGAGCAATACTGCCACTACCAAAAACAGACCTACCGAAACAGGTGCATTATTGATGGTGCAAATGGAACACAATTATTAATTATTCCTATTCTAAAACAATTTAACAAAACATACACTCGAGATATACGGATTTCATACGACACGCCCTGGCAATCATTGCACTGGAAATGCATCCTATCAGCATATAATTCATCGCCCTATTTCGAGTATTACATGGATGATTTTGCTCCCTTCTATCATCAAAAATTCGATTTTCTGATTGACTATAACGACTTACTAACT
Source organism: Bacteroidales bacterium (assembly GCA_038212305.1). Lineage (GTDB taxonomy): Bacteria > Bacteroidota > Bacteroidia > Bacteroidales > Marinilabiliaceae > JBBQUP01. The sequence continues at coordinate 48,675 of JBBQUP010000004.1, read as the reverse complement.
AGCTTAATTGGAGAATTATTAGACATCAAGCTAGTTATCAACAAAACAGATGCATATGCTCAAGTTCCTGAAGATAAAATTGATTTGAGAGAAGTAATAAGCCCAAAAAATATTGAAGAATCAATTGACAAAAATTACATTTCACATCGATATAGACAAGTATTTGAAATTAAACATGGCTTCCGTAAAAACTTAAGTATTATTGATTTGCTTTTCAACAAGGGTCCAGAAACGATTCTTGTTTTAAAAAATTCCTATATTGATTTATAGCTCCTTGCCAACAAAATCAGATAGTATTTGTGAATGATCAAATGCTAATTCAGGTAATTCATTAATAGAGAACCACTCGGCATTTTCAGCATCATCGCCTGCTTTTAAATCACATAAAGACTCACAAAAGGCATAGTATATAACGCTAATGGTTCGATGGCGAGGATCTCGATTAACAGTACCAATGGTAGTAAACAGGTTTAATTGCAAACCAGCAATACCTGTTTCCTCCATCAATTCTCGATTAACCGCATCTAGTAATTCCTCATCCATATCCATAAAACCACCAGGGAAAGCCCATTTCCCTTGAAAAGGATCCTGCTTACGCTTAATTAACACAATATTCCAAACCCCATTATGTTTACTCAAAACTAGTGCATCAACAGTAACGCAAGGACGCGGATAATTATAAGTGAATATCATTATTAAATCCAATTCTTTTAATAACTCGCAATTTATGAGAGTAAATTTTTAACTCTTGATTAAATATCCCTTGATGATCAATTCGATCGACGCGTACTTTTCCGCTTGCATGAATAATCTCACCCTTTCCCATAAAAAGACCAACATGAGAAATAACACCTTCGGCATTATCGAAAAAAGCAAGATCTCCTGGCTGAGCTTCTTCAACAAAATTGATTGTTTCACCCATTTCAATTTGAGCAGATGCATCTCGAGGTAGTGTTTTCCCAAGAATTTTGTAAACTGTTTGCACAAAACCTGAACAATCGATACCAAAAACAGTTCTTCCTCCCCATAAATAAGGAGTGTTTATAAACGACATGGCCACATCCTGTAACGAAACATTCTTTCGCGACATATTAACACCTGAAGATATATAATATTCAACGTTTGCAATAACAAAACTATTGCGATCATTTGAATTAAAAGCAAAGCTACTACCAGCAGCCACTATCATGCTTTGCTTGTAGGGCTCAAGAATCAACTTTACTTGTAAAGGAGAAACAACCCATGTCTCTGATTTTTTCCAAAGCGATATTTCACGTTCTGGTAAAGAGGCAATTGACTTACTATTCATCCATCCTATATACCCATCAAAATCCAATTGAATTTTAGCCCAATTTTCATCATACTCTAAAACTTTAAATGTTTCACCAAATAAAACCTGAGTAACCATTTCAGCTTTTTCACTTGGCTCACTACGTATTGCTACAAAAGCTTGGTTACAAATCGATTCATTAATCATAAAAATAAGTTTCTACGAAAATACATATTCATTTCAGGTCAAAAAAACTTTTCATGAGGTCAATTCAACTATTTATCAATTTTATTGTATGATATAAACACATAGATTCTAACATATTTTTGTATTTTGCCCTATTAAATCAACAATTTTAGGTGATGCTTAAAGATAAACTAAAAAAATACTCTCAGCTGATTATTAAAATCGCTTTATTTATTGCAGCTTCTGCCATAGTAATATATATGTTACCACGCTTAGGTAAATTTAAATTTGAATTTGCCAAAGGACGCCCGTGGAAACATGGCGTTATGATATCTGATTTTGATTTCCCGATTTACAAAACAAACGAACAACTAAAAATCGAGCGTGACAGTGCATTAAAATACTTTAGACCTTATTTTTATAAAGATACGTCCATCGTTTCTCAGGAAATTCAAGAATTCGATACTGATTTCCCAACCATTTTTTCCGAAATTCGAAAAGATTTTCCCTTTCTACGAAATGCTTCTCGATATAAAGGGAAATTGCTCTCGACCTCTTTTAAAGAATTTCTCGAACAACGATTATTTGCGCTCTATAAAACGGGGATTATTGCACTCCCAGAAGAAGAATCTAATCCACCATCGACATTCGAATTTAAAGTGGTATCGGGCAACATGGCTGAACCTTACGGTCTTTGGGAGGTATATACATCGCGAACTGCGTACATTAAGCTTTCTGATGAAATTCGCCAATTCCTAACCGATTCTTTAAATAGTAGTCATAACCCTTCATCATTTGAAGTTTCATCGCTTACATCACAACTACAATTAAATAAATACATTAGGTCAAACATTCTTTTTGACAGTAATCGTTCCGAAACGGAGAAACAAAACCTATTAAAAAACATTTCGCTAACATCTGGAGCTATAAAATCGGGACAACGCATTATTGACAAAGGAGAAATGGTCGATGATAAATTGATGCAAATCTTAACATCCTATAAGCTGTCATTCGAAAACAAAATAGGAAGTAGCATGGCCTACACTCAAATATTAATAGGTCAAATGCTTATTGTTCTTTCATTTTTCACGGGTGTATTTCTGTTTTTATACTTTTTCAGACACGACGTTTATTTAAACAATAAAAGCGTAAGTTTTATTTTACTTCTAATGGTTAGCATGATTTTTCTAGCCCGATTATCAAGCTCGTTTTTCTACATCCCAGTATTTGTGATTCCTTTTGCTTTATTACCAATAGCCATTCGCACTTTTTTCGACTCCAGACTTGCACTCTTTATTCACCTAATTACCATACTATTAGCCTCATTTTTCGCCCAAAATAGTTTCCAATTTGTATTTCTTCAAATACCAGTGGGGATAACAGCCATATTTAGTTTATTTAATATGGCACGAAGAAGTCAATTAATTCGTGCTTCGTTTTTCATATTTATTATCTATTCTATTTTATACACCGCCTTATTTTTGTGGCAAGAAGGGGATATATTAAAAATTGATTTATTCGTTTATGGAAAATTTGCACTTAACGGAGGATTATTGTTATTAACCTACCCAGCTATTTATGTATTTGAAAAAGTTTTTGGGTTTTTATCTGATGTAACCTTAGTGGAACTATCCGACACGAATCATCCTTTACTTCGAAAATTAGCTGAGAAATCACCAGGAACATTCCAACACTCAATCCAAGTTGGAAATTTAGCTCAGGAAGCGGCTTATGCAATTGGAGCAAATCCAATGCTTGTTAGAGCCGGAGCAATGTATCACGATATTGGTAAAATGGAAGCACCTTTATTATTTACAGAGAATCAAGTTTCAGGCTTCAACCCATTAAATGAAATTGATTACGAACAAGCTGCAATACTTATTATTAGTCATATCGAGAATGGAATTAAACTAGCAAAACGGCACCAATTACCAGTACAAATTATCGATTTTATTGCAACACATCAAGGAACAACACGAACCAAGTATTTTTACAATTCATATATTAATAAGTACCCCGATAGAGTGCCAAATATTGTTTCGTTTTCATATCCTGGGCCAACCCCATTTACAAAAGAAACAGCTATTTTAATGATGGCTGATTCGGTAGAAGCAGCCTCTCGAAGTCTCTCAAATTTCTCGGACGAAGAGATTGATAAATTAGTGGAATCTATCATTGATGATCAGATACAACAAAAACAGTTTGATTTAGCCCCAATTACTTTTAAAGAAATATCTGAAATAAAATCAGTTTTTAAACGCCGAATAAAAATCATTTATCATGCTCGGATAAAATATCCTGATATAAAGAAATAATGAGAATCAAAAATGCTTATACAAAAAAAAGATATCTCGTTGAGATATCTTTTTTTGTAAGTATTGAATAATGCTTTTATCTTCAGTATTATTTAGAATGATTCATATTGTTCATCATCTAAACTGGCTCGATTTAAGTTAATTTCAATATCCTCACCCCTTTTTACATACTTAGGAGGAGTTTCAACTTGTACGTTTTTAGCTAATGGGCTATCTTTTGTTGATTGGTTATTATTCCCTTTACCACCCAATCTAAATACTGAGATAGATTCTTGCAAGCGACCCGAAAGCACATCCAATTCTTTAGCAGCTGTGCTAATCTCCTCTGCATTTGCAGCATTACGCTGAGTTACATTATTTAATTGCTGTAGTGCATTATTTATTTGCTCAATACCAGACACCTGTTCCAAACTAGCAATCGTAATCTCCTGGACTAAGGTTGCTGTTTTCTCAATCTCAGGTGTAATGCCATCTAATAATAATCTTGCTTCATGCGATGATTCAGTTGTTGCTTTTGAGGCTTTTGTTATTTCCATTGCTGCCACCTGACTTCGTTCAGCTAATTTTCGAACTTCACTGGCAACCACAGCAAAACCTCTTCCTTCCTGCCCTGCTCTAGCGGCCTCAACGGCTGCATTTAACGCCAAAATATTAGTCTGAAAAGCGATATCTTTTATCACCATAATTTTACTGGTAATTTCATCTAAATGACGCGAGGCTATTTTACTGCTTTCATTGCTGATTTTAATGCCTTCAGCAGCTTTTGATGCAATTGCTTCAGTTTCTTTTGAGTTTTCGGTGTTTTGTTGTATGTTAGCATGCATTTCTTCCATCGACGACGAAACCTCTTCTGCTGCGGAAGCTTGCTCTGTAGCTCCTTCGGAAAGCTCCAATGCCTCTTTATTTAATTTACTGCTCGACTCAACAATAAGGCTAACACTCTCGGTTATATCACTAACAATTCGACGCAAGTTGATAACCATATTATTTAAAGCGTTGGCTAATCTTCCAACCTCATCTTCACGGTCGCTAAAAAGTTGCACATTTAAGTCGCCAGCAGCTACTTGTTCTGCTAATAATATTCCAGTTGTGATCGGTCGACTTATTGAATTGGCTAAGAAGAAAACCATGCCACTACCTATAATCATTAGTAAAAATATCGAGGCAATAGTTATATTTTGTTGTCCCGAAACAATTTTCATATTACTATCACCCATAACCATTATCTGATCTATCCCTAAATCGGAGGAAGCTCTTACCTCCCACATAACTTTTTTAGCCGTTTCAAAAGTTTTTAATTCAGCCAATCGTTTAGCTTGATATACGTTGATGGTTAAAATTGCATTTTGACATGCTTCATCTAATTTCCCTCTTAAACCATAAGATACATCTCCCTTTCGAACTGTTCGTTGAAGCGTTTCAAATTTTTCTTTCAGCTGACTAACAAACAAACCTTCGCGCTGATGAATGAACATAAATAATTGAGAAGAATAACCACCAAATGAAGCAAGTGCTCGCTGATCACCGTAACTACCATTCGCATTATCACTATACAATGAATTTACAGCCTCGTACAAAAGTGAATATTGTCCTCTAAAATCATTCGAAATAGTGACATATTCTTCTCGCTGTTTTTTAAATTCATTTGAATATTTTCCTAGCAAATCTATTCGTATACCCTTTTTCTCTAAAGATTTTTTATTAATCTCCGTGTGTGTTTTTAACAGGTCAAAGGCATTTTGCATTTTATCAAAAGCCAATCGTTCACGTTCAAGAAAAATATCAGTGCCTGTAAAATCATAGGATCTACTATTTTCACTTGTTTCACCCCAATAACGCAACACCTTAGAAGCCTCATTTACAGAAGGGATATATGTGTTTGACAAAGCTTTTATTTCGAAACTAACACGAAATAAATTTATAAGCAAGACAATACCTGTTAAAACAGATAAACCGACAACTATTCCAAAACCTATCGCAATTTTTGTGCGAATCTCTAAATTTTTCCAATTCATATCCATCAATTTTCACTAACCAAAGAAACTGCCTGAAAGTAATAAAAGCCATTGCAATATTTCACTTTTTTTTATTTTTTTTAACTTAAAATGAAATTTCCAAGAACTTTTCGTGATATTTTCCGATTTTTTCATACATTTCCATTCTAATAGTTTTATAAGTTTATCAAATAAAATATTATAAAAAATGAAATCTAATTTTATATACGCTCTAATTTCGTTAATGTTACTTTCAGCATGTTCAAATGATGCAAAATACAAAGTAGCTTTCTTAAATCCCGCTAAAAATCGACCTCGTTTTGTTAAAGAAGGATTTTTTATGGCTGAGAGACTTAAACAACTTGGAGCAAAAGCGATCCTTATTGATTCTGATGATAATGATGCATTACAACTTAAGCAAGGAATGAAAGCTTTGGATGATGGGATTGACTTATTGATAATCACAAGTGTTAATGGGAATACAATTGCTCCGCTTGTACGTGAAGCAAAAAAAAGAAATGTACCCGTTATTGCGTTTGATCGTTTAATTAACAATTCCGATTATGATTTATTTGTTCAAGGTAATAATTTTGATAATGCTCAACAATTTGTAAATACAGCATTGCAACATAAGCCTAAAGGAAACTATGTAGTTCTTGCAGGAGATAGGTTCGACCGCAATGGCATTGCATTAAAAAACGGAATAGATTCGTTATTAAAACCTCATATAACCAAAGGAGATATTAATGTTGTGTATGAATCTTACATAGAAAACTGGAGCAAAGAGAATGCTAAGTATGAATTAGAACAAGTCATTCAATCATTTGGGAAAAACATTGATGTAATAATATCTTGTAATGATCCAATGGCTGCGGGATCAGTTGAAGTACTACAAAAACACAACATAAACAATGTTGTAGTAACTGGACAAGATGCAGAATTAGAAGCAGTACAACATGTATACCAAGGATTACAAACTATGACGATCTATCATCCTCACAAAGAATTAGGTTATAAAACTGCAGAATTAGCAATCGACATTTTAAAAGGGAAAAGCATTAAATCAATGATAAATTCAGAAACTTATAATGGACTATTAAATATCCCAACAGTACAAATAAAATCAATTGCCATAACTAAAGATAACATTGGTAAAGAATTGGTTGAAGCGGGAGAATATACTTGGGATGAGATTAAAAGATAAACGATAGTATCAAAATAATTAAATTACAAGAATTTACTTAACAATAAGCTTGCTTTTGTTTCATATTTTAGTAAGTCCTCGAATCAACAAAAAACAGATATTTCAGATTAAAAATGTTATCTCAGAACGATACTGAGATGACATTTTTAATCTAACTCACTGTAGTACCTTACATTTATAATCGGCAACCAATTCGAAGTGGAGGCGCCTAATATTCCTGCTCCACCTTTAACGTTATTATGTATCCTTACTGGCTCAGAGAATGGATTATCACCATAATAATGGTATGCCTCTATCGTTTTACAATAGAGATAAAGGTCTTTACTAATTTTCTGAACATCTATTTGGTAATAATATTCACGAGGGTTTTCCGGATCATTATTATAATCTAGCTCAAAATTGAGATTATAATTTTGTCCATCAAATAATTCATCGTTAAAAACACCATACTCATTATTGGGGGTTTCGCTGAAATCATCCTCTACATTAACAGTATTACCAGTCAAAACGGAGTCCTCAGAAGTGTAATATGTAGGATAATAATAGTAATCAGGCAACGGTAAACCCGTTTTGAAATCAAATCTAGAATCGCGCGAATAAACTCTAAGCCTATAAAAATCGTTCCCCACAGCATCCTGAATTTTTACTTTAACATGTAACACCTGCTGATTATTCGAATAAAGAAAAGGGATACTTGGATCCAAATCCTTTGCCTTTGTGGTAATAGACTCTATTTGTGCTAGAACTTTTTTGGAAATTACCGCAGCGGCCATTAAATCATCAAAACCAGAGTAATGCACCTGAAATGTATACTCAGCATCAATTTCAGCTTTTGCTTCAAAAGACTTATAATAACCTCTGGCGTCATAAGCCAATGAATCATGTAAAACGCCATTCTTAAACAATTGAACCGATACATCCGAAAAATAGTATTTAATAGAAGTATTTTCGAATATGGTATTGCTGCGCAATAGGCGACAGGTAATCAATGAATCAGCATGCAATTCGGCATTTAAAACCAAAAAATTATTCAGATCCTCCCCATCGTAAGCTATCTCTTTTTTCACAGGCCTGGAATAAAGCAACCAGACATATTAAACTAAATGAAATTATGATGTGCTTCATGAAACTAAAATTTATAGGTGTGTGATATTGAGGGCAATATGGGAAATAAGGAAATCTGTTTTAAAACAACATCGCCATTTTTATTATAATCCGGATAAAGAAAAAATACATTTTTTCGATTGTAAACATTGTAAACGCTCAAATTCCAAGTGCGGATACCGCTTTTTCTTTTTGTGAAAATTCCTACCAAAATCTAACCGATGGTAACTGGGCATCCGGTAATTGTTACGTTCCTCAAAATAGGGCAATGATTCATTGTTTTCATTGTACTGAGAATTTTCATCACCAAGAATTTGGATATTGTGTGTTGAAAGCGTGAACGCACTACCTGTGCCAAAAACCCATGTGGCACCAAAATCAAACTTATCATTCACATTGTGTGTAAGTACCACGCTTATGTCATGCCGGCGGTCGTATTTGGCGGGATACCACTGTCCTGAATTCAATTGTTCGAAATAACGCTCCGTTTTCGACAAAGTATATCCAATCCATCCGGTTGTGTTTCCAGACTCCTTCCTAATCATAGCCTCCAGTCCATAGGATCGTCCATCACCCATTTCAACTTTATCTTCCCAGCCAGTTGACGATCCAAAAAACGAAGCACCATCTTTGTATTCTATTAAATTGTGCAATTGTTTATAAAAACTTTCCAGCGATAGATCATATCCACTTACAGGAGTATAAACTGCGCCAACAGCATATTGATTTGAAACCTGTGGTTTTATCTGTTTAGTAACAGGTAACCACAAATCAGTAGGTAAACCAATGGTTGTATTACTGAGCAAATGCAGGTACTGTTGCATCTTAGAGTATGCAGCTTTCAAGGTAATTTTATCGGTTGCAAGATAGCGCATACTAAAACGAGGCTCGATAGAAGTGTAAAACTTATTCTCGACACTAAATCGTGAAAAATGAAGTCCAACATTTGTTTTTAATCGCGATGTAATCGTATAATCATCCTCTACAAACACATTCATCTCTTGCGCAAAGATATTTCCTTTCCCAAACTTCTTGTCAATGTCATCTGTCCCCGTTTTAGACTAAATCGTTTCAAACGCAGGATTGAATACATGATAAATGTAATTGAACCCAAACTTAACTTCGTGATCAGAATTTGGATACCAATCAAACTCAATTTTCGAACTTAAATCATCAATACCCGAACTGTATTTGTAATAAACATGATTTGTTTGAGAATTCATTTCGCTTTTCACATTAAAACTATACGAGCTGTAAGTTAACGTTGTATTGCTGAATAGCTTATTGTTTATTGTATAATTCCACCTAACAGCTGTAGTCACATTGCCCCACATGTTGGCTTCATCCTTATTGGAATAAGTTGAATTATCTGAATTATATTCTGAGTCGTATTGCGAATAAGCTTTATCGCGTCCTGTATAAAGACTGAGATACAACCGACTTTTATCGGAGAACTTATGATTCACTTTAGCATTGAAATCGTAAAAAAAGTATCCTCCAGTACCATCTTTTTTGTTCATTAACGGGCGGGGTAACACATCGATGTATGTTCGACGACCCGAAATAATAAAAGCTGTTTTATCTTTTACAATAGGACCTTCCACATTAAACTTAGATGAGATTAACCCAATTTGCACACCTCCATGATACTCCTTTTCATTGCCTTCTTTCATTCGAATGTCAACAACCGACGACAATCGCCCTCCAAATCAAGCAGGAAAACCCCCTTTATACGAAGAAACATTTTTGATGGCATCGGCATTGAAAACAGAAAAGAAACCAAACAAGTGATTAACATTATAAACCGGAACTCCATCTAGAAGAATTAAATTCTGATCAGGTCCTCCACCTCGAACATATAAACCACTTGAACCTTGGGGCAGCGTTAAGCTATAAAAACCATAAATATTACTGGTTGTACCTATGAGTTCCTTTGCCTCATAAATGTTGGCATTCATAAGCCTTTCACCACTAGCAGCATCTGATATCAGACCGCTAATAGTAAATTGTTTAGTCTGTGCCAGACCTCCAAAATAAAAAACCATTGTAAAAACGAAAAACAAAAAACAGAAAACGTTTCATAAAATAAGGTTGCGGTTAGGACTTATCATAAAAAAGGCTTTAATTCTTGAATCATATCATTCAAAAATTAAAGCATCAAACATAATAAAACTTAATCAAAATGTCCTCTATCTGATAAATATATATTCTCTTAGATTTGAATACTAATTAACCCAATAATGCATCTCCTTATTTTTTCTTAAACTTCTTTTTCTTGCTGTTCATAAATTCTTCTTGCTGCTGGGCTTCTTTCATTAAAGTACGCCAATCCTGCTCAACCTGTTCGCTAAAATCGATGGTAGCCGAATAATCTTTAAAATCAATATCTAGAATTTTCACTGGCACAGTTAAAAAATCTTCAATCTCTTTTAAAACTGGTTTTTCCTCAGTACTACAAAACGATACCGCTTTGCCCTTTTTTGTTCCTCGTCCAGTGCGACCAACGCGGTGTACATAATTTTCAGGCACATCAGGCAAATCATAGTTAACCACAAATTCCACATCCGGAATATCTATACCACGAGCTGACACATCAGTCGCAATTAAAATTTTCTTCTCCCCTGTTCGAAAACCATCCATGGCTTGATTACGCGTTTTCTGATCTTTATCGCCATGAATGGTTACAGCTTCAATTTCCACCCGGCTTAATGCACTTAAAACTCTTTCGGCTCGAACCTTAGTGCGGACAAAAACCAAAATTTTTGACGCTTCGTTCTCCTTGATCAATCGCTCTAAAAAGAATCGTTTATCATCCATTTCAATAAATGCAACTGAATGATCGATGTTTTTAGAGACTTTATCTTTAGGTGAGATTTGAATACGGATAGGATTTTTCACTAAGGAATAGGCCAAATCTTTTATCTCCTCATTAATGGTAGCTGAAAAAAACAAAGTCTGATGCCTGCGAGATATGTGCTTAATGATATCGCGAATATCCTTAATAAAACCCAAATCGAGCATTCGATCGGCTTCATCTAAAACCAACATATCAACTTGACTTAAATCTAAATGTCCTTGACTCACCAAATCAAACATCCGTCCAGGGGTTGCAATTAGCACATCAATACCACTTTCGAGCTTAGCTATTTGAGGATCTTGTTCAACTCCACCTACCAAAGCAAAAACTATTACTTTGGTATGACGACAAAGCTGAGTGAAAACTTCGTTTATTTGAATAGCCAATTCACGAGTTGGAACCATTACCACACATCGCACGCCTTCGCTGCGCCGACTGTTCTTTTGCTCATGAATAATACTAATAATGGGAATGGCAAATGCTGCTGTTTTACCCGTTCCAGTTTGGGCAATAGCCATCACATCTTCACCTTTTAAAATCGCTGGAATTGATTTATATTGGATATCTGTGGGCTTAATAAAACCCATCAATTCTAAATTGTTTTTAATATCAGGCGAAATATTGTAATTCGAAAATCTCATTAGTAATTATTTATTTTTCTTAGTATTTTGATATTTAAGAAGCTGCTTAATTTTTATAGATCTCTAGATTTTTAGATTATAGAAAGAGTGAGAAGATAAGAAGATGAAAATTAGAATATTCTTCATCTGGAAATATCTAAAATATCCTTTTCTGTCTATCTATCGAATATCTATTATTCTTCCGATCTCTGTATTCATTTAAATCCAAATAGTTCCTTAGATGAAAAAATAATGTGATCAACTTAGTTGTGTGCCAGCTCATCACCTACTTTTATGGTGTTACCTGACAAATGCAAAACATTCATTCCAAACATTATTTTACCATCTATTAACCGATACGAATTTAGTGTTTGCAATGGCTCTAACCCTTTATTGCCTGTTAGCGGATCAACGGTTGTAACCACACATCGCGAGCAAGGCTTAACCGCTTTAAAACAAGAATTTCCAATTGAAAATTCATTCATTCGATCTTCAATATGCGCATCACCACCAATAATTACTAAGTTTGGACGAAAACGAGCCATTGAAAGCGATTCAATTAATTTCGAATTCAATAAGTTTAGGGATGCTTCACTAATCATTAGCAACGGAAATCCATCGGTAAACGCCGTCTTCTCATTGCGATTGGCATATTTACTATCCACCATACGCTGCCAATTTAAAGGCATTTGCACTAAATGACATTCAATACCAACAATATCAGATATCATTTTATCATAAGCCTTATTCACCAAAAGTCCGCTAGCTTCATAATTCCAAACCTGAACGTTAGAAAGCTCAAAACGCTCATTATTAATAGGCAAATCAATCTCAAATTGTTGATGAATGCGATGTTTAATTGTAATGGTGCTATTTTTAATAGCAGGCAAAAAATGACATAATTGCGGATACTGACGCTGGGTAATAAACTTTCCTGTGGCATCAACTAACATCCATCGTCTATCCAATTTAAGTCCAAACTCATCAAAATCACCATCTTGCAAGGAAATTCCTGCAAATGATTTTATCGGATAAATATAAATAGACTTTAATTGCACGGTTAATAAACTATTAAAATTAGATGCAAAATTACAAATTAAAGACCGATAATAACGACAACCAAAGTTATTAACAGCAATTTCTTAATTACTTTTTTATCTGAGAGTTATAACTATGATTGGATTTTAGTAATTTTGACGCAATGACCAAACTAAAATCAACAAAAAAAGGTGCGGTAAAAGCCATTGATTACCTGAAACGCAAAAGTGTTCTCAAGCGTAATCATCGTGCAGTATTCTCTTTAAACGATAAAGAGTTAGATGCAATTGATGTTTATTGCAAAAAATACAAAGTTCCTAACAAAGCTAAATTCATGCGCGAAACCGTTATGCGTTTTGTCATGGATCAGTTTTTAAATGACTATCCAACACTTTTCGATAAACAAGATTTAGATAAGTTGCGAATTACTCAGTAAGCTGAATACCAATACTTTTAAGCCATTTCTTCAAGCGGTAAGGTGTTAAATCGGGTTCATTATCCTCATCCAAAGCCAATCCAACAAAAAAACCATCGTCATTTAAGGCTTTGGATTGACTAAAATTATAATCATCCGACGACCATTTGCCCACCAATTTTGCTCCTGCGCTTTTCAAAACCTCATAAAGCTTCCCCATTCCATCGCAATAAGTGTCGGGATAATTATACTGATCGCCTACTCCAAACAAAGCAACCGTTTTTTCTGTGAAATCAAATTCATGAATTCGTGCTACGAAGTTTTCATAATCATCCTGAAACTGACCAACACCCCATGTTGAGGTTCCAATAATTAAGAATGTATATGATTTAAGGATTTCGGGCGTAAACTCCTTAATTGGTAATAGTAATGCATCGGGTAAGATTTGTGAAGCACGTTCGGCAACAAATCGGGTATTCCCGACCGAAGAGCCGTAAACAATAACTATTTTGTCCATTATAAAAAATGATGATTAGATGATTAGATAAGAAGATTGAAAGATGAAAGATGAAAGATGGACAGATGAGAAAAAAATATCTATCCATCATGATAACCAATAAACAGTATTAATATAAGATTGTTTAATATAGCTTATAATTTACGAATGATATTGATGCCGTCGCGAAGCGGAAGAATAAAATTTTCGACACGAGAATCGTTAAGAATCAGTGTATTAAACTCTAAAATGCCTTTGGTATAATTGTCATTCGAATCCAGAGGTTCTACAACTTTTCCGCTCCATAAAACATTATCAGCCAAAATCACGCCGCCTTTGTTTAATCGATTAATTATCAACTCGTAATACTGCACATATTCACGCTTATCGCCATCCATAAAAACAAGATCGTATGAATGATTCAATGATGGAATTATCTCCAGCGCATCACCAAAATGAAGATGAATGCGATTTCCAAATTCGCTTTTATCAATAAAAGATCGAATGAATGGCTCAAGTTCATCGTTTATTTCAATTGTATCAATACCACTATCCCTAACCAATGCAGAAGCCATACAAAGAGCCGAATATCCGGTATAAGTACCAATTTCGAGTATTCGATTTGGCTTTAACAAGGCAACAATAAAAGCGAGAAGTTGTCCTTGTATATGGCCACTAAGCATACGAGATTGCAAAATTTTCAGATGAGTTTGCCGTGTTAACTCAGTCAATAACACAGCTTCTGGAGTGCTAAAATCCATTACATAAGCCTCTAGCTCTTTACCTAAATCGTTCATTTACTTATAAATGAGTGTTGACAATTGACTTTTATCCAAAATTTCGTTGGCAATATCCATTAAATCGCTGGAAGTAATGCTCGAAATTTTCTCATAAACACTCTCAAGCGAATCTACCTTATTGTATAGCAAAAAGCTCTTCCCCAACGAAATCATAAGATTTTCTTTATTCTCGGCCGAAATAGTCATTTGTCCTTTCAATTGACGCTGTGCTTTATGCAACTGCAACGATCCCAGTTTTTTTGTTTTCAGCAGGTTTAGTTCACGTTCAATAATTCGCATACTGCGATTTAGGTTTTCCACATCGGTGCCAAAATAGATGCTAAACACACCTGTATTAAAATAGGGATTGTACGATGACTCAACATTATATGCAATTCCATTTTTCTCGCGCAACGACATGTTTAATCGCGAATTAGAACCTGGCCCACCAAGGATATTATTCATCAAATGAAGCCCAATTCGCTTGTCGCTATTTAAGTCATAAGCCACATTTCCAATTATAACATGGCTTTGATACGTATCTTTGACAACTTCTTTGGTTTCAGGAATGTTCTTCGCAACAATAGGACGCACAATGGTTCGATAGCTTGGTTTAATGGATCCATAATACTTCTCGGCTAGCAAACAAAAGCGTTTAAACGAAAATTGTCCAACTACCGAGATAACCATTTGATCGGTATGGTAATTATTGAGAATAAACTTCTCAACATCTGCTTTTGTGAAACATTTGATCGATTCTGGAGTGCCTAATATATCGCGTCCCATAGGATCGTTTTTATAGAGCATGGCTTCAAAATCGTCGTAAATTAGTTCAGCTGGACTATCCTTATAAGAGTTAATCTCGTCGATAATCACCTCAACCTCTTTCTCCATCTCCTTTGCTGGAAATACAGAGTTAAAGGTTATATCGTGAATTAGCTCAATTGCTCGCTCAAAATCCTGACTTAAAAACGATCCGTAAATGCATGTTTCTTCTTTGGTTGTGTATGCATTAAGCTCACCTCCAACATCATCCAATCGACTAAGAATATGAAAGGCTTTGCGTTTTTTGGTACCTTTAAAAATAACATGCTCAATAAAATGAGCCATGCCATGTTCGCTCTCTAGCTCATCGCGAGATCCAGTATTTATCATTAATCCGCAATATCCAACCTGCGATGGAACATATGAATGAATGAGGCGAATGCCATTTGGAAGAGTGTGTGTATTGTAATCCATAAAATTTATTGACAGCAAAAATACTAAACATCAGGCGAATTACGCACAACTGCTTAAAAAAATACCTGTCATCACTTAAAAAAGATTTTGATGTAATAAATCTTTCAGTATATTTGCACCGCATTTGAGGAAAGGTGCCATAGCTCAGTAGGTAGAGCAACGGACTGAAAATCCGTGTGTCCCTGGTTCGATTCCAGGTGGCACCACCAAAAAGTCAAGAATAATAGTGATTTTACACAACTCAAAATGCAAGGTGCCATAGCTCAGTAGGTAGAGCAACGGACTGAAAATCCGTGTGTCCCTGGTTCGATTCCAGGTGGCACCACAAAACAAAAGAGGAGAACTGAAAAGTTCTCCTCTTTTGTTTTGTGGTTTAAATACTAAATACCTGCGTTTTGAATAATATTCCGCTATGACAAGTGGCTAGATACAATTTTCTATTTACTCCCCAACCTCTCGGATTGATCTATCTCTTTAGCTTTTTGTTCAACACTTTCTTTCAGTGATGTTTTAAAAGCTACAATTTTATTAAAAAAATCAGTATTTGAAGTGGCTAATATTTGAGCTGCCAAAATCCCCGCATTTTTAGCCCCGTTTATGGCCACCGTTGCAACCGGAACTCCTGATGGCATTTGTACAATAGAGTAAAGTGAATCGATACCATCAATTGAATTAGATGATTTAACTGGCACTCCAATAACCGGAAGCGGCGAAATGGCTGCAACCATTCCTGGGAGATGCGCAGCGCCACCAGCACCAGCAATAATTACTTTAATGCCTCGCAAATGGGCATTTTTAGCATATTCAAAAAGTCGATCAGGGGTGCGATGAGCCGATACGATGGTTGTTTCGGTTTCAATACCCAATTCATTCAAAAATAGGGTTGCCTCTTTCATAATTGGAAGATCTGAATCAGATCCCATGATGATTCCTACCAATGGATTTTTTGTTGTTGCCATGTATATCTTATTAAGCGATTACTTTAATTATGTTACGCACTTTATGAGCTTTTTCTTTTAGCGATTGAATATCAGGATCAACAATGGTGATGTGTCCCATTTTTCGAAATGGTTGAGTACTGGTTTTGCCATAAACATGCAAGTGTACTCCATCAATGGACAAAGCCTCATCGAATCCTTGGTAAAGCGGAGTGCCATTATAGCCAGGTTCACCAACCATATTTACCATAGCTGCATTAATCATTTGAAATGTGCTACCAAGTGGCAAGTTAAGTATTCCTCGTAAATGTTGCTGATATTGTGATGTTAAGGAGCTTTCGATGGTATGATGGCCACTGTTGTGCGGCCTCGGAGCTACTTCGTTGATAATAAGCCGATCATCCATGTCAATGAAAAACTCCACTGCTAATAAGCCTTGGATTTCGAAAGCATTGATGGTGTCCTTTGCCATGTTGATAGCAAGTGTACTTATTTCATCACTAATATCCGCGGGACTTAATAAATAATCGAGCATGTTGGCTTGAGCATGAAAAACCATCTCTACCGGAGGATAGCTTTCGGTTTGTCCCTTGTGATTGCGGGCAACAACTACTGCTATCTCCTTTTTAATTTGCACCAACTCTTCAACCAAACTAGTCTGATCCATTAGCTTAATTAAATCATCCTCCGAAAAAATATTAATAACACCTCTTCCATCGTACCCACCTTTGGTGATTTTTTGTACAAAAGGAAATGTAATATCGCCATTTTTAACGCCATTCATCATCTCATCTTTACCATTGTATAACACCGATGAAATGGTTGGAAGCTTGTGTTTATGGTAAAACTCGCGCTGAAGACCTTTGTCTTGGATTATTCTTAATTTTTTTGGATCGGGATGAATGGTGAGGCCTTGTTTTTGAAGATCGAGCAAAGCCTGAATGTTAACATGCTCTGTTTCAATAGTGAGAATATCGACATTTTGGGCAAACTCCATTACTGTTTCATAATCCTGAAAACTACCTTGTTGAAAATAACTACAAGAAAAACGAGCGGGACAATCTTCCGCTGGGTCGAGTATGGATATAGATAAATCCCATTCTGAGGCAGCTTGGCAAAGCATCTTACCTAATTGGCCGCCACCCAAAATACCGACTTTTAAGTGACTTGAATAGGCTTGAGGAGTTAATTTGTTCATAATTAGTATTGAGTTGTTTGCTTTAAGCCATTATTAAATCTTTAACATTATTCAATAATATTGAAATAACAATTTGGTAGCACAGATTGAAAGTGCAAAATTATAAAAATCTTTGGTTAACTTATAAATTAAAGGATGTACGAATGGTTATTTACATGAATATATGAAACTAGCCATTATTAAGTTTTAAACACACAGGATAATGATTGATAAAATCAAGTGACTTTGATAAGTCCAATAAATCAGCATTTTGTCTTTTTTTAGTATTAAGATGTAAGTATCAATATTTAAAGATTTAGTATTCATGCTTTTATCTTAATCTTAATCTTAGTCTTGTGTCTTAAATCTTGTGACTTGATACTAAAATAGGATACTTGTTTTTGTCTTTATTTTATTGATTTTCCAGTATCATTATTTTTGTGAATAATTGAAAATCAGATCAGTGAATTTGCAAGCGAAAAAAAGTTAGAAAAAAGTAGCGATTTTATTTTGAGCAAAGCAATTTTTGTATACTTTTGTCACGCTGTTAAAACGAACAGTCATCGGGGTGTAGCGCAGCCCGGCTAGCGCACCTGGTTTGGGACCAGGGGGTCCCAGGTTCGAATCCTGGTACCCCGACAAAAAAGAGTCATCGATTAATCTTGGTGACTCTTTTTTTGTGTTAGGAATTTACTGCTGGACAGTACTTACACACTCACTAAAACAGCACATTGTTTCAGAAACGCCCACCATCCAATTATCAGAAAAATATAAACCTTATAAAGCCCGGCTCAATTTTAATCCTCAAAAAAGGTGTAAATAACGGTCATATTAGTATTGTTTAAAGCCGTAACAACATCATCATCCCCACCATAAAAGGTAACACATACAACAATCTCTTTCGAGAAGGCATTGGTGTCTTTAACTTAAAACGCAATATTAGTTCTATCAATGGTGGTTTTAGTAATTATGATTGATTCGCGGTTATTGTATGTTTTTAAAGTCTAGTGTATTAAGCTGCTTCAATTTGTTAATAAGTTTTATGCTAAAATAATATTTACATTATTTTACTTTAGTTCTTTTTGATATCTTCATTGTCTTAAATATTTATAAAGCTCAAAAAAACTGCGCGTATCTCTCTAATGCAATAAATATGCTGAATAAATATGAATGTATAAGTAAGTTATGCCTCACCCTATTACGACCTACAGTGCTAATATTAAACGGATAGACAAATGAAAAATAAAACTAACGCTTCAAAAAAACAAAAGAGGTGCAACGCCACCCACAAGCCGACACACTGTTGCACCACATTTGTTTTTTCCCAACCGCACAACTAATAATATGAATCTGAAGGAGTCTTTTTCTGCATACGACCTAACGCTAGGACAAACAACACTTATTGACGAGTTGGAGAAATTTCTTGCTGACAACTCAGCCTGTTTTTTACTAAAAGGTTATGCAGGAACTGGAAAAACCTTTATGATGAAAGGACTCACAGACTTTCTTTCTGAAAACAAAAGGAGTTTCAGGATTTCTGCACCGACAGGGAGAGCAGCTAAAGTAATTTCTCAAAAGACAAAGCACAAGGCATACACCATTCACAAGTCAATTTATTCAAGCAAAGATTTGAAAGAATTTAAAGTAAAAGAAGAGGACGGAACAGAAACTTATAAATTCTATTACGACCTAAAGAACAATGAAGACCCTGCAAACACAGTTTACATTATTGATGAATCGTCAATGCTCTCAAATGTTTATTCCGAAGGAGAATTCTTTAGGTTTGGTACGGGTTACCTTTTGAATGATTTAATCAGTTATATCAACTTTGATAACAACGACCATAACAAAAAAATAATTTTCATTGGTGACAATGCACAGTTACCGCCAGTCAATATGAATTTTTCACCAGCATTAGACGGAAAATATTTAAAGGATAATTGTAGTATTGAATTAAAAGAGTTTGAGCTTACAGAAGTCGTAAGACAAAAAGCAGACAGCGGAATCCTTCATAACGCAACCAAAATACGAGAATCATTAAAAGCAAATCTTTTCAATCAACTTGATATTGAAACAAATTTCAAAGATATAAACAAAACGAAACACGAAGAACTTCTTTCAAAATATTTGCAAGCCTGTAACAACAGCATTGATGATGAAACTATAATTGTTGCTCATTCCAACTCATCTGTAAAAGAGTATAACGACTTTGTTAGAAACTACTTTTTCCCGAATCAGCAATTTCTTACAGTTGGTGACAAAGTGATTTTAGTAAGCAACAATTATAATCATCAGAAAATGGAATTGCTTAATGGTGATTTTGGCTTTGTAAAACAAGTATCAGCAGTAGATGACAGCAGAGTAATTAAATTGAAAAGAAAAAACAGAGTTGGAAAGCTAGTTGAAATTGATGTTCATTTGACTTTTCGCAACGTAATAATAGCTTTTACGGATGAAGAACAAAACAAGCAAGATATCGAATGTAAGATAATTGAGAATCTACTCTACTCTCATAATCGTGATTTAAGCTCAGACGAGCTGAAAGCTATTTACATTGATTTTAAAATCCGTAACAGCACCTTGAAAGCAGGTACAAAAGAATTTAAAGATGCTTTGAGAGCAGACCCTTACTTCAATGCTTTAAGGATAAAATTTGGTTATGCAGTAACTTGTCATAAAGCACAAGGCGGAGAATGGAAAAATACTTTTCTAAATTGCAAAACGTCTATGGGTTATTTCAATTCAAGTTATTTCCGTTGGCTTTACACTGGAATTACAAGGGCGAAAGAAAATCTGTTTTCAATTGATGAACCACATTTTAAAATTGGAAGTAATCTTCAACCGCCAAGGATTGAAAACATTGTACCCCGACAAGACATACTTATTTTAAGAGATGAAATATTAGAAATGGAAGTACCATTTGACCTTCCAAGCGAAACTCCATTTTTAAGAAATATATTTCTTGCAGTAAACGACATTCTAAAAGATGCGAATTTGAAAATTAACACAATCAGACATACAAGTTATTTGGAGCATTACACATTCTCACAAGGTAATGAAAATGTAGTTTTTAAAATACATTTCAACAATCAAAATAAAATCACAAGAATCGAAAAACAAACAAACACTACAGTCCTTGTTGAATCAATTTATTCAGCATTAGCACAACTTGAAAACAAGGCTATCATTTTATCCGAAGAAATAATAAATGAATCAGTGATTGGAAATTCTTTTGAATTTGAAACCTCCTATTTAAAAGAGTTTTATGAAAATATTTTTTTAAAAATGGATGGAAAAGGTTTTGTGGTAAGTAATATTGAACATAAGCAGTATCACGAAATTTATGTGTTTAAAAAAAATGGTTTTACAGCAACGTATAAATTCCACTATAATGGTCAAGGTAGATTTGGGAACATTGAAGTAATCCAAAATAGAACAACAGGCTTGACTGAAGAAATTAATTCAATCTTAAATACCAACGAATAATATGGCATCGTTATTCGACTTTAGTCAAGCTATATCTAAACTCAACAAAGAGAAAAAATTTGCTGAGACATTAAAGTATTTCAAAGACGGCAAAAATGAATTTACACCTGAACAAATTGGATTAAACAAATACATCGTTTATGAGATGATTTCAGCTTTAATTGAAACAAATCATTTTGATGTAATATTTACATTCATTGAGCAACATAACGTGGTTTTAGAACCAAAGAATTTTTCATATTTACTTAAGAAATTCAAGGACAAACCCTCTATAAATTGGACAGTTGTAAATAAGTTTTGTGATTTAGTTTCTGTTGATTCACTTGACACGGAATGCAGAACAATAGAAGTTGAACGAAAAGGAGAAAAGAAACCAATGGAACTTGCATCAAGCAGAGAAGATTGGTTTGCTTTTAAAACAAAAGCACTCTTTGAAACGCAACATTATCAAGAATGCTTTGAGCTATCAAAAGTTGCCCTTGAATCATTTGAAAAGTTCCACTATTCAAATGAAGTTTGGTTTGCCAGAAGAATAGCATTATCAAAAAAACATCTTGGTAATTCTGCTGAAGCTATAAATGAATTGCTTTTAATTCTTAGCCGAAAAAAGGAATGGTTTATTCAGAACGAAGTTGCTCAAATCTATAACGAAAACGGTGATAACGAAAAGGCGTTTACGTTTGCAATAAGTGCAATCAATAATTTTGGCGACCTTGAATATAAAGTTGGACTACTCGTTTTAATCGCTGAACTATTGGCTTTAAAAGAAGAAAAGGAATTATCCTTTAAACATTACTCATTATCAAAATTATTAAGACTACAAGAAGAATGGAACGTTCCACATTCTGTTTCTTCGGCATTAAGTCAATTTTCTTTTGAGCAAATCACAATTGAAAAATTGCCCGATTTAAAAAGAGAATTAAAAAAATACTGGGGCAGTTTCAATCCACAACAGACAGCACCGAGACCTAATACAACCAAAAGACAAACCGGAAAAATTGATAGGATTTTACACAATGACGAGAAAAGTGCTGACGGTTTCATCAAATTTGACGGCAACAAATCAATTTACTTTCGAGTAAACACGCCAGAAGAAATTGTTAAAAAAATAGCGATAGGTTTAGAAGTGGAATTTAAAATATTACCAGCGACAGAAGACAAAAAAGAAAAAGCAGTTCAACTAAAGACAAAATAATAGCCAACGCATTTGGTAGCATATTTGCAATTTTTTCAAACGCACAAAGCCAAACAAAAAACTGCAAAAGAGCTACCAAGCCAACACACAACGACACGATAATGGACAGATATACAACGACTGAGAAAAAAGGGCGAACGCATAATCGAGTAGACGGCTCCGCCAGTAATTAGCTGACGGAGTGCGCCTCTCACACCACCGCACGTAAGGTTCTCGTATACGGCGGTTCGTCGGGTATCAGTGCTATCGCTCTTTACACCAATTACAACCTCTGTCTTTGTTTAAGAGAAGGCTGGCAAACTCGAAGTTTAAACCTCCTTGTCAAATTAGAGACAACCCAACGTTCAGCCCTTCACTGCCTTGTGAGGCCTCCATGGTATCTATTCGTGGCTCGTTTCCAGCACCTACTATGGCCTCTGCTGACTTCTCACCAATCAACCCGTAATCAGCGAGATCTCCCCTGGTAATAGCTTTTCCCTTCCTCCAATTACTGCGACATCTACTACAAAACGATTTTGGTATTTTTCGGACGTTACAAGAAAAAAATAAAGTATTCACGGGACACTTCATTTTTATTCTTGTGGTTGCTTATCCTCGTTTAATAGCCTCATATGCCGTTTCGGACTTCGTCCCGGGCATACGCTACAAATATCCACAGCACATTAGTTGCTTTGCCCCCTTCGGTGCATGGGTCACCCCAAACCACCTTGCCACTTGCTAATGCTTCGTTAATTGCTGGTTTAGTGCGTATTCGAGCGTTTCTGCCCGTATCAAAAGTAGTTGTAACTTGACAGGAAAGTTCTCCTAAATCGGCAACAAAAATATACCGCCACCATTAGGGGCAAGTGTAAAAAAAAACATCCGGCAGACAGATACAAATTAGATTGACAAATAATTATATTGGAATTTAGCTCTTGGATAGGTTAGTGCAAATTTGATGGAATTTATTTTGTTTTTTCTTTCCCCACAAAAAAATGAAAGAAACCCCGCCCTCATTGCATTAAGAAGACCACCCAAAAAAAACCTTTTGGCAAAAGGTAAAATTAGCCATTCAGGCATTAAAAGAAATTGGGTCTGGAAAAGAAAGAAACTACCGAAGCCGTGCGGTGCTGAAGCGTACGATTGGAATGATAGTGAAATGTAGTGTAAAGTAGTGGTTGGTAAAACTTATAATCGGTAAGAATATAATCCATTTTATCTGGGCAAAATTGGTGACAACGGAACAACATAAAGGCAACTCGCTTAAGGTTATTTCTCAATTAAATCGTGCCATTCCGAAGTACATCGCAAGTGCACCATTTTTGGAGATGATTTTTACCAATAAATGCGTCTAGTTCCGTCGCTATTAGGCATTCCGCCTACGAATCAATAAAATTAGCGTTACAGATTCGTCCTCCAACCTAGAATCATGGGTGAAGCTGGTAGCCAACCTGTTACGACCGTTTAAAAATAAAAAAGGACAGATTGCTCTGTCCTTTACCCTTAAATCAGCTTGTTAACCAAATCCAAATCTATGAAAAAATCTACATAACAAAGATAGGTGTTTGTATTGTGAAGTATATTAAACTATTGTTAAACAAATTTAAAATTTAAGTAGGAAATTGAATTGATTACAATTTGTGTAATTAGGTGTTTTGATCGTTTATTAACCAAAGCTTAAATTAAATACTCATGCTAATCATAAAGGTTGCCGCAAAGGCAAGAATTGCATAAAGTTCTGGGAATACAGCAAGTATCAATGTTTGTCCAAATACATCGTGTCCTGCTCCTATTCCTGCAATACCATTGGCGCAAACTTCGCCTTGACGAATAGCCGAAAATAGACCAACAAATCCAAGTGCAATTCCCGCACCAAAAACGGCACCAGCTTGCATCCAAGTCATATCGGCTTGTATTATGCCAGTCATGTTATTAAAGATAAAAAAACCGCCAAAGCCATAAAGACCTTGGGTTCCAGGAAGAGCACTTAATACAAGGTAGTTACCAAATGCATCGCTGTTTTTCTTTAAGGCACCAATGGCAGCATTTCCGCCAATAGTTACACCAAATGCACTACCAATACCCGATAGAGCAAGCATTAATCCAATTCCAATGTAAGCAAAAACAATAGGAGTCATGTGTATAATTTTTAAAGGTTTATATTATTTTTTTAAATGGTGTGTAAGCTTTACCCCCTCCGGCAAAACCTGCATTTTTATAAAATTCAACAAAGGTTAAACGCATGGGGTGTACAAATGATCCCAATGCTGCCATAAAGATGTTTAATCCATGTCCCAACACTAAAATAAGTGCCGTCACAATTTGTTTCACAATAATTATGTCGGGACTTAAATTAAAGGCCAATTGATTAAATACCATTCCTAAAATGGCGCTGCTTAAGCCTAGTGCAAATAGCCGAATGTAGGAAAGCACGTCACCTGTGACTCCAGTTATCATGTTGTAAGTATCCCATAAGCCTGCGCCAATATTCATTAGGATATTTCTTTTTGGGTCGTTAAATATAAATATGCCCAATGCAGCTACTCCAAGAATTACTAAATGCAACGAACTCAACATCCATACTTTCTGACCAGTATAAGCATCTATGCTTGCGAAAACAATAAAGCTTAATAAAACCAAAATCCAACCCATTGTTGATAGTGCATAGCCAATAGAACTTGCTTTTGCTATGTTTACAACACGTACAAACATTCCAAGCATAATTTGAATGACTCCAAATATAAGTGCAAGGTTAAACATCTGCTGGTCGTTCAGGAAGTAGTTTTTAAATTCGCTAAATACTTCAAAGTCAGCAAGTTTGGCTCCGAAAAATGTGCCTGTAATAGCTCCGAATAGCACCGTAGCCAATCCTAGCCAGATAATCAAACTCACCAATGGCTTAAATTTTTCCTTTACCTTTGTTCTAGCGTAAATTGCCCCAGCAATAAACAGAAGGCCATATCCAGCGTCTCCGAGGCAAAATCCGAAAAACATCATGAAAAATGGGGCAAAAAAAGGTGTGAGATCTAACTCAATGTAGGATGGAAGGTTAAACAATTCTCCGATGGGTTCAAAAAGCTTGTTGAAGCGATTGTTTTTGAGTAAGATAGGAGGCTTATCACCTTCCTGTACCTCATCGCTTTTAATATACAACGTATTTTGCTTTTCTAGAAATTCGATGAGCGATGGCTCTAGTGTTTTGGGCGCCCAACCATCAATGTGTTTAACATGGCCTTCGGCCTGGTCGGCTGTGTGCAATGTAGCATGCCAATTGGAGAGTTGATTTTCAAGTTGATTTTTATACTCTTTTAGCACATCAATACCATAAGATGATAGTTCTCTTAAAGTATTTTCGAATGATACTATTTCATCCTCTGTTTCCAATATGTTTTGACGAATAATTGCCATCGAATTTTCAGGGACTTTTATTTCATCAGCATCTTGCATTTCTATAATTTCATCATTGGTTGATAAAACAATGAAATAAACATAACCGTCCTGCTCTGAGATGATTGAAAGGTTGTATGTCGCTTTCCACTCCTCACGAAATCGTTTTTGTGATGCGGTGAAAAACTGAATTCTTATACCCGATGCCTCAATTTCATTAATGGTTTGGTGCGAAAAGCCTCCCCAAGGTCTGGCTTGCTTTTCCTCTTTTCGAAGTGCAACTAATGTTTGTTTCGATGTATCAAAAGCAGCTAATGTTTCGTTTAGTTTAACTAGCAAAAGTTCACCCGAAAATCGCTCTGTCGCTTTTACTTCACTAGGTTTTTTTTTATTAATATAGTCGGTTGCTTTATTTATATCTTTAATCAGTCGATATGATTCAAGCATTTCACTTGATGGCTCTAAGTCATGTTCTATGATATGAACCACGCCTAGCGATTTTAGTTCATCCAAAAAACCTGTGTATTCGGAATAATGAACTAAAAATGAATATCGATGCATGGGTATGATCATAGTGCTTCCTCCATTTGTTGCTGTTGCCTGTTTTTTACGATTTTTTGAGCCGATTTTGAAAGGTTTTCTTCATCTTCCATAAATCGCTTTATTTTCCTGATGGCATCTTGATATTCAGGAATTTGAACTTTTTCGTACAGATTCACTTTTTGAGTGGTTTTTTTTCTTGCAAATTCAAGAAGTTGCATTTTTTGCAAAAAAACCTCTTTTTCAATACCAATGCTTGCAATTTGTTTCACGATGTTTATTCCATCCTGAAACCACACCGGGGAATTAAAGAGGTTGTATTCAATGGCTTCGAACTCAATGTTATCAAAAAGAGGCGTTTTAACCCCTGCAATTTTTTTCAAGGTAAGATTAACGTTTTGTATTTTAACCAAGCGCTTATCAAATTCTCCCCATAAACGAGTCATGGTCTCATAATGGTTAAGTTCTCGAGCAAGTGTTTCTTCTAATTGAATAATTTTGTCTTTAGCTCGTTTAACCTCAACTCTAAGCGCACTCTCTTTATTTTTTAGCGTAGGCAATGCCCGTTCGCGAACCCTAAGTTGCTTTTCGAGTCCTTGCTGTGCCGTTCTATTGTATTGAAATTTTAGTGCCACAATTCAGTGTTTTAAATTCAAGTCTTCGGTTTAAAAGTGGAATTTTGATTAATCATGCTGGCTGATTATTTAACTTCCCAATATTTATCCATGAATTCTTGTTTAATACCAACTTCGCTTTTGTTGAAATATTTTCTAAATAGTCCCCAACACACATTTAGCATCTCTTCGGTGCCAATGTTTATGTCTATGGCTAAAATATTTTCGGAATATTCTTTTGCATACTCAAGTGTGCGTTCGTCATAATCGGTTAGGTCAAACCCATTATCGAGTTTTGTACGTGCATTAGCGGCATCGGCGTATAAACGTATGGCTGCATTCATCACTTGTGGATGATCTGCACGGGTTTGCTTGCCAATTACCAGCTGTTTAAGGCGCGACAAACTGCGGAAAGGATCGATGATTACTTTTCCAATGTCTGAATCACGACGCAAAAATAATTGCCCCTCGGTGATGTAACCTGTATTATCAGGGATGGCATGAGTAATGTCACCTCCCGAAAGCGTTGTTACAGCAATAATGGTAATAGATCCACCCGATGGGAACTGCACCGCTTTCTCGTAAATACGCGCTAAATCGGAGTAAAGCGATCCTGGCATACTGTCTTTCGATGGGATTTGATCCATCCGGTTTGATACAATACTCAAGGCATCGGCAAAGAGTGTCATATCGGTTAAAAGCACCAATACTTTTTCGTTTTTGTCAACAGCAAAATATTCGGCAGCCGTTAAAGCCATGTCAGGCACTAAAAGTCGCTCTACCGGTGGATCATCGGTGGTATTCACAAAGCTCACGATGCGATCGAGCGCCCCAGCATTGTCGAATACGTTTTTAAAGTAGAGGTAATCATCGTTTGATAATCCCATCCCCCCTAAAATTATTTTATCGGCCTCGGCACGTAATGCCACATTGGCCATAACCTGATTGTATGGTTGATCGGGATCGGCGAAAAATGGGATTTTCTGACCTGTTACTAAGCTGTTGTTTAAGTCGATACCTGCAATACCGGTTGCAATTAAGTCTGATGGTTGCTTGCGTCGAACAGGATTTACCGACGGACTACCAATGTCGCGTGTTTCACCTTCTACACGAGGACCACCATCAATAGGATCGCCAAAAGCATTGAAAAACCGCCCAGCTAATTGATCGCTCACTTTTAATTGAGGTGGACGTCCCAAAAATATTACTTCGGCATTGGTTGGGATCCCTTCCGTTCCTGAGAAAACCTGAAGGATAACGTTTTCTCCCATGATTTTCACCACCTGAGCTAATCGACCATGTACCACAGCCATCTCTTCATACCCAATGTTTTGGGCTTTGAGCGAAACAGTGGCCTTGGTTATATTGGTGAGTTTTACGTATACTTTTTGAAATGCTGATGTTTCCATGAATTGTGTTTTTACCGTTCGTAAATTAATTTAACCGCTGCTGAATCAGTTCTTCAAGTTCTGTTTCGAAATTTTTAAATTTCTCTGACTCAAATTCAGAATAATTCATCTGTTTAAAAATGTTGATGATTTGCTTGAAATAACCACCTACATCTTCAAATGAATCAAACGAAAATTTCATGCGGGTAACATCCAACACTTTACCAAGCATGTATTGCTGACGGTTAAGTGGTGTGGATGCGTCAATTTTATCAAACGCATCTTGTTGTAAGATAACAAAATCGATGAGTTCCGATTTCCAGAATTTCTCATGAAAATCCATTGGAACACCATCATCACCCAAAATATTTATTTGTTCTTGAGTTTCTTTACCACGCAAAAGAATGTTTTTAGCTTCCGCGACATCTATAATCCATTGATCACCTATGTGTTGAGATAAATATTCTTGTACTTCGGGGTACTCTAAGTATTTCGAATAACTGTCGATGGCATCAATGGCAGGATAGCGTTTACTATCGGCGCGAGCTTGCGATAGACCATAAAAACAACGTGCAGCCTTTCGGGTTGCCTCTGTTACTGGTTCTTTTAAGTTACCACCAGCAGGCGATACCGTTCCAATAAACGTGATAGACCCAGCTTCGCCGTTATTTAGGAATACATAACCTGCGCGACTGTAAAAATTTGATACAATAGCAGATAAGTCCATAGGAAACGCATCAGGTCCAGGAAGTTCTTCTAATCGGTTCGACATTTCGCGCAAGGCCTGTGCCCATCGCGAAGTTGAATCGGCCATCAACAAAATACGCAATCCCATGGCACGGTAGTATTCACCCAAAGTCATGGCTGTGTAAACCGAAGCTTCGCGCGCCGCAACAGGCATATTTGATGTGTTGGCTATAATAATAGTTCGTTCAATTAGTTTTTTTCCTGTTCGAGGATCTTCCAGTTCGGGGAACTCGATAAATATTTCAACTACCTCATTGGCACGTTCGCCACAAGCGGCAATAATTACCACATCGGCTTCAGCCTGTTTTGATATGGCATGCTGCAAAACGGTTTTACCAGTTCCAAAAGGGCCTGGAATAAAGCCTGTACCACCCACTGTAATTGGGTTAAGTGTATCGATGCATCGAACACCAGTTTCAAGTAATTTGAAAGGACGAGGTTTCGAATCGTATGCTTTGATTGCCATTTTAACCGGCCATTTTTGCACCATGGTAAGGTTGTATTCAACTCCTTCTGAGTCGGTTACAATGGCCATATGATCGTCAACCTTATATTTGCCAGCTGGAGATAAACTTTTTACAGTGTAAGTCGAGGTCATTTTAAATGGAATCATAATTTTATGAGGCATTCCATTTTCATCTACTTCACCTAACCAACCACCTGCGGTTAATTCATCACCGGGTTTGGCAATGGGCTTAAAATCCCACAATTTTTCGCGATTAAGCGGATCGGTATATTCACCACGTTTTAAGAAAACGCCTTCCATTTTATCCAAATCGTTCTGAAGACCATCGTAGTTTCGGGAAAGAATACCAGGGCCAAGCGTTACTTCCAACATGTGACCTTCGAAAACGACTTCGGTGCCTGTTTTTAAACCGCGAGTGCTTTCAAAAACTTGTACGTAAGCATTTTTACCAAGTATTTTAATTACTTCAGCCATTAATGCAGCTTCGGGATGCTTAATGAAACAAATTTCATTTTGCGATACTGGCCCATCTACCTCAACAATAACTAAGTTGGCAATAATTCCGGCAACTTTTCCGGTTGTTTTATTTATTCTTTCCATGATTTAATGTATAATCTTCAGGGATTTTAAATTCAGTTTTTAGGTCATTCAGTAATTTTGCAAAAAGCATTTGACCGCTTTCATGCTCTAATCCAATCCATCGTTCAACCAATAGCAGCTTAGCTGTAAAACCCAATAATTTTTCGATGGAGAAATAGTTGAAAAACGTTGAGTCGTCAATGAATTGCCATTTGAGCGTATCAATTTTTAGTTCTCGTTCGAGCAGGTTATCATTTTCAAAAATCAGAATCATTTGCTCTATGTTGTCGATTTCGCCTGCGAGACCAAAATCGCGTGATTTACTTCGTATTAATGCTTCTGTAATTTCATTGTCGCCAACTAATTGGTTGTTTACGTTAATGTTATGCTTTCGAGTATTTAGCGCTGTAAATACATTGCGTTGGGTAATTTCGTATTCAGCTAAACGCTTAATAAATTTGTTCTTATTCGTAAAGAGGTAATTCCAATAAGCTTTAGAGAGTAAAAATTCCAAAATATTTGGAGATGTTGGTTCATCACTTGTAATAACCGACTCCACCACTTCGTTGATATAGTTAGGGAAAACTGATGGCTCATTCAATTCGATACGTCGTTTATCAATCAGAATTTCAACATCTTCCAGGTTGTAGTTTGCTCGATTATCGAAAGGTGTGTTTTGCTTGTAATAGACTGAAACAATGTTTTTATGATCAAAAGGCAAGTATAGTAATGAGATTAGTTTTAAATCGTCTGGATGAAGACTTTCGGACAACAGTTGGCGATATCCATTTAAAAACTGCCCCGTTTTTTTATCTTCTAAAAGAATATCGGGAAGACCAGCAATTAGGCAGTAATAGTTTCTACTCATCTCTCTATTATTGTATATTAGTTTGTGATAGAATACTTTGAAGTTGGATTTGACGTCTCAATCTATTTTTGATTAAAAAGAATTTCGCTTGTTTTTGGTCGAAGATAAGCTTTGAAGAAGTTAACAAAATCTGTTTCGCTGAAGTTTATTTGATAGTTATCAGCTTTTGATTCGATTTTAAATCCAGATTTTACCTGATTGCTAAATTCAATTGTAATCTGCTTGTTTAATTCGTCTGAGAGATTGTTTTTAAAAAATGTTTCAAATTGTGCTTTGTCAGTCTCTGGCAACATCAAAAGAAGGTTTTGCTGGTCGGTTTTACCCCACTCTGCAATCACTTTAAGTATAAGTGATTGAATGTAGTTTTTGTCATTGAATAACTCCTTAATAGGTGGTTTTACAACATTAAGCGTAATGGCTTCTGATATTTGTTGCTTTAAAGCATTAATGGCTTGAGTAGATGTTAATACCAGCTCGCTTTCGAGATTCTTTTTTTGTTCCAGAACTTGTGCATTTGAATTAGCAATTAACTCTTTCGCCTGTTTTTCTGCATCGCTAACAATTGTTTTAGCGTCTTCTTTCGCCTGCTGAATAATATCTTCAGCTTCTTGCCTGGCTTTAAGAATACCTTCGTTATAAATTTTATCAGTAAGTTCCTGAAGTTTGTTTTGCATGTTGTTTTATTTTAATTTTTTGTAGTGCCTCGTGAAAAAGAAGTAAAAATATAAGTTTGGAATTTGGATACAAATAACTCAAGTATGTCTAAGAACATATTTTTTTGCTGTTTGGTTTAAAAATAAAATTGAAAAATATTATAAAGATATTAAGTCATTCGGATCAAATGCAATAATGATTTAGATATTGCTAAATGTTTAAATTAATATGAACCTGCAATATAATTGAAATAATTTGGAACCATCTTTTATCGTAAAAAAAAGAGGTATTTAATTTGATTGTTCAAGTAAAACAAGGAAAGAGAAGAGATAACGAAACACTTAAATGCAATACTAAGAAATGCACTCAATGTTATTCCATCAAGTAATAATAATTTTTCGATCGATAAATTATTTGTATAAACTTATGCGATAGTAGATTTGTTTAGGTGTTTGACAGCTAGAGTTTTTCTGATGATTTATGCGATCCGTCAGAATTGAGCGCCAGTGAGTAACGATCCAATGTTTGATTGCGGTAAATTATTTCGTATTCTTTAATTCCTGAATCGCCATATATGGCAATCACATTCATCATTTCGCCATAGGAAGCTATAACCTCTTTGATACCGGTTGAGACTTCTGTGTGTATATCCAAATTGATTTTGTAATCAATGAAATTTCCTTTTTTATCAAATTTAGCAATGTATTCATGTTGATCTTGATAAAAAAGTGCCTCATCAAATGAATTCCCAGTCACCCACTCGATGCTTTTAGCGCGAGGAAATAATTGATTAAATTTATTTTCAACCCTTGTGCTTAAGGGAGTAACAAAATTTGCAAATATTTTTTTTAAGGGTTGGAACATTTCTTTTGTCTAAATAAATTTGATGACATTGATATTGACGTAAAAGTCTTCGAAAAGTCACTTTTAGAGAGATTCGTTGTACTTTTCTTTATAAACGTAATGGGCACGTGTTTTTGCTCGCTTAATTCTCATTTTAGCGGCACTTTCGCTAATTCTTAACGCGATACTAATGTCTTTTATAGAGATGCCATCTTGATATTTCATTAAAAGCATAGCTTTCTCCTCAGGGTGGATGAGCTCGAAGACGCTCATTAAATTTTTGTAGTTCAATTCGGTAAAATCCTCATCTGTGTCATCAATTATCTCGGGTAAGGCATTCTCCTGATTCCACTCAGGGTAGTGTAATTTCTTTTTTAGTCGCAAAAAATCGATG
The DNA here is from genome assembly GCA_038212305.1 of Bacteroidales bacterium. GTDB lineage: Bacteria > Bacteroidota > Bacteroidia > Bacteroidales > Marinilabiliaceae > JBBQUP01. Next base: position 15,903 of record JBBQUP010000004.1, on the reverse strand, counting down.
CAATGATTGTATGTAATTGAATATAACCATGAAGAAAATGAAGCAGTTGATTTAAATGTAGAAAGTTTTTCATAAGCTTTCGACATCACGTCATTAGCCATATCTTCGGCTTGATGCCTGTTTTTTAAAAATGAGTAACACTTGTCAACAACCTTCTTGTAATAGCGATTATAGAGCTGTTCAAACCCTCTTGAATCGTTAGATTCTAGAATGAATTCAATAATTTTATCGTCTGAAAGCGTTGTTTTTGAATTATTTGTCATAAATTTGGTTGCAAACCGAAAAATATTTTATCTTTATTGTGTTACTTTTAAAAAAAGGTGCGTCTAAATAGTGAAATTTGAATTGACGAGTTGAAATAAACTTCGGCTCAAAATTAAAATAAAAATCAATCATTAATTAAAATCAGGAGATTAAAAAACCATGAAGAAGAATGTATTTTTTAGCATGATGGCTCTAGCCATGGTAGTTATGTTTGCAAGTTGTGCAAAAGTTCCTCAAGCTGAGATCGATGCAGCTAATGTTGCAGTTGATTCAGCTAAAGTTGCTGAAGCAGATGTTTACGTTCCTGAGCAATTGGCTCAAATTCAAGATTCTTTACAAGCTGCTTTAGCTGCTGTTGAGACTCAGAAATCAAAATTATTTTCGAACTATGATGATGCTACTAAAACTTTAGTTTATGTATCTGAAACTGCTGTTCAAGTTAAATCTGCTTCAATTGCTCGTAAAGCTCAATTGAAAGAAGAAATTGCAGTTGTAATTGGAGAAGTAACCACTATGGTTGCTGAAAACAAAGAACTTATCAAAAAAGCACCTAAAGGCAAAGAAGGTAAAGCTGCTTTAGAAGCTATCGCTAGCGAAATGGCTGTTATTGAAACAACTGTTGCTGAGTGTCAAGCTGCTTATGATAATGGTCAGTATGTTGCTACTATCGACAAAATCAAAGCTGCTAAAGAGAAAGCAGTATCTATTAAAGATGAGTTGACTGCAGCTATCGAAAAAACAAAAAAACGCTAAGAAACTTTTTGCTTCTTAACAATGTATAAATCCCCGGTTATGCCGGGGGTTTTTTTTAGGACTAAGTTTATAGAATTGTGATGTTGAGAGCACTTAATTTGAAATGGTTTGCCTTAGGTATTATTTTATTTTTTGGGTTTGTTGTTGTAGCTATTTGGATTTATAAATTGCCAGCTCCTCCAGTTTCAGCGCTTGACAAGGCACGCTTAGCCATTTCAAGTGCTCAAAAGTCCCATTCAGGTAAATATTCATCCAAATTATTTAATGAGTCAGTCGTTCTTTACGATTCGGCCATGTATTTTTGGGCTATCGAAAATAAAAAGTTTTTTTTAAATCGGCGGTATGATAAAATTGCCAGATTGGCTCGACAATCATACGATAAAGCGATAAAAGCCAAACGAAGTTCAAAAACAAATCAAGCAAACCTAAAAAGTCGCCTTAGTTCACGAATTAGTGAAATTGATTTAATCGTTCGGAATTTCAATCGGAATTTCTCTAAATTACCTATCCCTTCTGGATTAAAAACCAGAGAAGTACGAGCAAAACTTCTTTATGCCGAGGGCAAAATGGCATTTAATAAAAGTGATTATATTTCAGCTGCCGAAAAAATCGATAAAGGTGGTGACGACATTGAAGATGTTTATAATATCTCCAAAAAACATATGCAAGAATATTTTCAAGAATACAAACATTGGATGAAAAATTTTAATGATGCTGTTTCGCAGTCTCGTAAAAAAGAATCCACTGTTATTATTATTGAAAAATTGGCAACAAGTTGCTATTTGTATAAATCTGGACAGTTAATCAACACTTGGGAAGCTGAATTTGGTAAAAACTGGATTGGAGAGAAACGCCAACGTGGTGATTACGCGACTCCCGAAGGAGTATACTATATAACAAGTAAAAAAAATGGAAGTAGTACAACCTATTACAAAGCACTTCCAATTAATTACCCCAATGAAGCGGATAAAGAAAAGTTTGCAAAGCAAAAACGCAACGGGTCAATATCTACCAATACCGGCATCGGCAGTAATATTCAAATTCATGGAGGAGGAGGTCGAGGCGCTCATTGGACAGAAGGATGCATTGCTTTGAGCAATAGCGCCATAGATAAGATGTTTAGTGAAGTAGGGATTGGTACACCTGTTGTAATTATTGGATCGTTACGGAAGTTTGATGATATTTTTAAATTTGATTGATGAAAGAGAATATAATATCGAATAATATGGAAGAATTAAATCCTGATAAATTGGCGAATGAACCAATATCATCAAAAAAAACATTTAATAAATTAATCCGTGTTATAAAAGGATTGAGCTATATTATAATTTTCATGTTGTTTCTCGCATTTATACCTGTTTATTTATTGTTTTGGGTAGATGGAGTAAAAGATGTTGGTGTTCGCATGACCACATCAAATCACAATACTTTTAATATTAGCGATAGCTTATCATCAAATGGAGTTAAACTATTTAAATCTCTTGAAAAAGAATACAATAAGAATTTAGCTAAGTTAAATACCTATACTCCCAAGCAGTCATTTATTGTTATAAATATTTCAGAAAACACATTTAAGTTGTATAATGCTAAAAGAGCATTAGTTCGCGAAGGAGTATGCTCAACAGGTAGTTATATAACCCTAGAAAGTGGTAAGAAAAAATGGGAATTTCAAACACCAAAAGGAATGCTCAAAGTTCATGGGAAAATTACAAATCCCGTTTGGGTACGACCTGACTGGTCGTTTATTGAAGAAGGATTGCCTATTCCTTCAGCTCGCCATGATTCGCGGTACGAATATGGTGTTTTAGGGGATTATGCTATGAGTTTAGGGGATGGGTATTTAATTCATGGAACGATATATCAGCGATTTTTAGGCATGCCTGTAACTCATGGATGCGTTAGGCTAGGAGATGATGATTTAGAGGTTGTATATAAGACCTTAGTACTTGGATCTAAGGTTTATATCTACTAATGCATAAAGGTTTATAATTATAATCTGTTTTTGAGAATTGAAAAGTAAGTTGTAAAACGATAAAAGAGAGCTTGATGACTAAAATTTTACGCCTTCTTATAAACTTCGTGAAAAAGTTTAAAGTAATATTTATTTTTATTGCTGTTTGTTTGTTGTTCCTAGTGGCTTATACTGTTGTAAGTGTAATGGCTGCTAAAAAACAAATAACCATTATCAATGAAAAATATAAATCGGAGATAGCAATGGAAGGGATTGAGTACCCCAAGATTTTGAATCTTCGAAAAGAAAGTGCTTTTATTCAAGCGAGGTTAGAGCTAGCCAAATACGATTCGGTTACACTAATTGTTGATTTAGTAGATAGCTTGGTTTTACTTGATTTAAAAGGAGTAATTGTTCACCAGGCCAAAATTATTGATTTCACCAAAAGTGAGGTTTTAGCAAGTTTATCAAACGAAGCAGTTGTTAATATCATGGCATCACCCATGCACATTATTAATCAAACTTCTACGATTGTTAAAGTGCCAAAGAAAATAGTTATAGCGCCCAAAGATACCATTGAAGCTGCTAATAATGTTGTTGCGCGCGATACGCTAGATTTAAATCCATCTTTTTACTATTTCGAATTGGATAATGGATTTGAAATATCCATAATACATGAACAAAAAGAAGGATACTCCTATTTTCCTCTAATTTTAAATCAAAAAATAAAAGTCTTCAAAGAAACAATTCGAGGGATGAGACACTTTAAACTTCCTGAATATATCCCAGGAATAAAAATTGAGCTTGAAAAAGCTGATGCTAAAACAATTTTTAGAGCTTTGCCACATCAAGCAACAGTGATTTTACGTATGTAGATGATTTGATTGTCGTTTCATCAAAATAATTTGGTGCTTTATCAATAAAATAATTGTATTAGTTAATAAACTTGCTAATTTAGCTACATATCATTAATTAATACTTTATTATGAGTGAAGTTCTCGAATGTAAAACCCAATTGATTAGTCACGCTGGAAGAACTCTTTTTTATATGAATTTTGCTGGACTTCGTGATGAAAAAGAAATAACATCTGTAATAAAAGAGAGTGCATATTTTATTCGTCATCAACCAGTTAATTCAGTTTTAGGATTAACAAATATTGATGGGATGCATTTTAATGGTTCGATTAAAGATTTATTTGTTGAGTTTGTTAAGGGAAATAAACCATTTTTAAAAGCTAGTGCCGTTGTTGGGATTGTTGGATTAAAACAATTTATGTTTAATGGAGTAATGAAAGTGAGTGGACGAGATATTAAATCTTTTAATTCAATAGAAGAAGCGAAAGATTGGTTATCGTTTAAAAGCTAAACTTAAAATATTTAAACTAAAAAAGCATCTCATTACTACGAGGTGCTTTTTTAGTTTAATCAGCACCAAATTTGCAATTGGTTAGTTTTAATCCCTATTTTAAAAGATTATCAAGTTCTATTACAAGTAATACATCTTCCCTTTAATTTAATAGATTATGACTGAAAGTTCAGATTTACAAGATTCGATTAAAATGAGGTTAACCCCTCGATCCGAAAATTATTTGATGACTATTTCTCGATGGTCAAAATTTATTGCGATCATAATTATTACAGTTGGATTCGTCTTTTTCATATCATCTTTTGTGGTTGGAGCTCTAAGTAGAACTTTAACTGCATCTGTACCTTTTCTTGATGGAGCAGCGGTTCTAATAATTTCTATCACTTATATTGTTTGTGCTTTAATTTATTTTTTGCTTGGATTTTATCTTTATCGATTTGGTGATAAAATTAAGCAAGGACTTATTCGACGACAAGAAGAATTCGTTGAACAAGCCTTTCATGCTATGAAAATGCACTATAGCATTATGGGTGTATTAACAATAATAACCGTCTCATTATTTATTTTAATGATAGGCATAGCGGTTTTTGCTAAACTGATGCTGATATAGGTTTTAATTGATTTTCCATTTCAAAATTTGCAACTTATTTCTATTCTATCAGTATGATTGTGTGAAGCATACATTTTTGATAGTTGTTTCAAAATTATTGTTTAGCTGATTGTTTATTCTATGAGATATTTAGTGCTGTTTTCTTTAGTAATTGGGTTATTTAGTAGTTCGTGCAAACCTTTATCGAAAGTTCAAGCTGCTGAGGATTGTGTGAAAAAAACAATTAAAATTGAATTCGGCGAACAGACTGAATTAAACTTTAATTCGGAAAAAACGTTTTGCTTGTGTTTATTAAGAAAATATAATCCAGCGAAAATGCTTGTCGCTATTGATTTTGGTATTTATGATATAAATGCTTGTAAGCTTATTTATAAGGATCAGATTCGTGATGGTGAAATAAGTTGGAAAACTGATTACGAAATTTTAGTGAAGAAAAAAAGCGAAGTGTATAGTCTTGATACTGACGTTCAAAAAAAGAACAGGTATCTGATCACGGTTCCAGACTTGATAAAAACAACATATTTGGAGTAGGTTGATATATTTCGCGCTATGCTAAAGGGAATTTATCCAGTTTGCATAATGTTTAAATTTGAAAATGATTAATATGCAAAAGAGGAGTTTGAGGTTAGTAGTTTTATTGACAACAATAATTATAAGTGTTGTTGTAATTATGATCGGGAATAGCAAATCAGAAACTCTTCCGCCTTCAAGTGTTAGTCGAAAGATTAAACCAGGGTCGGAGTGGATTGCCCAATACATTCAGAAAAAGATTGATCGAAGAGCAAAGGGTTATGCTAAATCAGACAAACCTGACCTATATGTTAAGTATTTATCAGAGTTGAAAAATGGCGGTGATACTAGCATTCATTATAAATCTGGAAATAATTATATAGAATTTAAAAGAGCATTTGCCCGGGTTTCAAAATTAAAATCAGCTAAAGTAATTCTTCCTTGGCGCGAAATTGGGCCTAGCAATATTGCAGGTCGAACCCGATCTATTGTAATAGATAATGAGGATACTACAGGGAAAACTCTATTTGCAGGTTCGGTTGGGGGTGGTATTTGGAAAACCATTGATCTTGGCACTTCGTGGGTTTGCTTAACCGACGATTGGCCAAATTTGGCTGTCTCATGTATGGTTATGTCAGAGTCGAATCCTCAAGTTATGTATGCAGGTACTGGGGAGGGATTTTTTAATTTCGACAAGATAGCAGGTGATGGGATTTTTAAAAGTATCAATAAAGGGAACTCATGGTTTCAACTGGGCAATACAAAAGCAGATCTAAATTTTAGGTATGTGAATAAGCTGATTATTGATCCTCTTAATCCGGATGTGGTTTTAGCTTCAACAAATACTGGCATTTTCAAATCTATTGATGGAGGATTGACTTGGCAAACAAAATTTTCGTCTGCGAATCGAGTGCAACAAATTGTTTCAAATCCAGCCGATTTTCAAATTCAGCTAGCGACTGTAAATGGTAAAGAAATTATTAAATCTATTGATGCAGGTGAATCTTGGGCTACTGTTTTTTTTTCAACTGTTGGTCGATTAGAGGTCGCCATTTCAGAATTTAATCCTATTTGGATGAGTTGTGTAACAGAAGAATCGGATGTTTACTATTCGCGTGATGGTGGCGACAACTGGGGCAAAGGTGTGCCAATAACAAAAACTGAATTTTTATCGCGCCAAGGTTGGTATAATAATGAAGTTAAATTTAATCCTCAAAAATCAGATCAGTTTTTTGTTGGGGGATTAGATGTTTACTCCGTTTTTATTGGTGCAGATTCAGCTGAGAAAGGCGATTCTGTTGTAACTACCCTAAATGCTTTATCAGGAGGATTAGTCTATGGCGTTGTGGGTGGAACACTATTAGGTGGTGGATTGAAGATTAACTCATCTAAGTTGAAACAGTTTAAAAATGTGGAAATCCGATTTGGAGTTGGTAAAACTCAAAAAGCACATCGATTTACTGTAAATAAATCGGCTATAACCATTTTGTCTAGCTCAAGTTATGTTTACAAGAATTATATCAATGTTCCTTTTGAAGTATGGGATATTGAAGGGAATCGGGAGTTGATGGTGTCATTTAGAGATCAGAATGAAAATGGCGTATTTGATATAAATGATAACGGTAATGAGTTGATATTTATTCATGGAAATACCTATAATGAGTCATCGCCAGATAATACTATTTCGTTGAATGGAGGTATTGATAGTCAAAATTGGTTTACCTTATATCCATTGCTTGCACAAGGTAAATTATTGAACGACTTTCTCCAGACTAATTACACTTTAACTATTGATCCATATGTATTAAAAAGCAAAGTGATCACATCTCAAAAACGAACAGATTGGACCAATGAAGGAGCACCAAATTATTCTCATGCCGATCATCATGCTTTGCAAATAGTGGCATCGGGGACAACGGTTAAAATTTTTAATGGTAGTGATGGAGGCGTATTTTATTCGTCTAATGCCGGCACTAGCTGGAAAAGCTTAAATAAAGGATATAATACATCTCAGTTTTATGGTGTTGCTCGTCATCCTTCAATTAAAAAATATATTGGAGGAATGCAGGATAATGGAACCGCTATGTCATCTGTAAATCCTTCTAGCACTTCAGATTGGTCTGCAGTGCTAGGTGGAGATGGATTTGATGTGGTTTGGCATAGTCGCAATCCTAATTTAATGTTAGCATCGGTTTATTACAATTCGGTTTATAAATCAACTGACGGAGGTGTAAATTGGGTTGATACTTCAAAAGAAATCCTAGATATTTCTGATGATACAGCTCCTTTTTATACTAGAATTAGTAATTCGCCTTCGAATCCAGATGTTGTTTTTTGCGTGGGGAAATCAGGGATTTGGCGATCTACTGATTTTGGAGTGAAATGGAAAAACATAAAAATATCGCAAACCGATTGGAATACAAATTATGGACATGCTAGTATAGCTGTTAGTCAAGCTGATTCTAAAATTGTATGGGCTGGTACGCGGTTAGATAATTCGAATGGGTTAATGGTTTCGTTAGATGGCGGTGTTACATTTGTTGCTACAGCTCCTTTTGCAGGGGGAAGTGGCTTAATATCATCCATATATGCACATCCACTCAATCCCGAAGCTGTATATGTGACTTGGGCAATATCGGGTAAGCCAAAGGTTGCAGTTTCATTAGATTTAGGAAAAACATGGAACGAATTGTCAGGGTTTGGTACGAGTGCTACTAGCAATAATGGATTCCCTAATGTGGCAGTTTATTCCTTGATTGAGCATCCCGAAAATACATCTACTTTATGGGTTGGGACTGAAATAGGGTTGTTTGTTTCAGATGACAATGGAACTACTTGGAGCTATTCTAATAATGGTTTACCTGCTGTTTGTATTTGGAATATAGAAAGGGTTGACAACGAATTGGTATTAGCAACACATGGTCGAGGAGTTTGGGCATTGGAGTTAAACATTCCAAGTGGAAGTGATTTAAAACCATATATAAAGGGAGCAGGTATTCGTCCAGATAATAAAATGCGTATAGATGTTGATATTTCTCAAACATACGATTCGTTAGATTTTCAATTGAATAACATAGTATTTGATAGAGCAAAAAATGTTACCAAAGGTTCTTTTACTAAGTTGATAAATAAAGAGTTAGTTACTACTGTTAACTCGTTGCAATTTATTGGTTATAAATCGGGAGTGAAATATTTTTCGAATTATTATTTAGTTGATAAAGTAACTTATTCTAGTCCTATTTTAGAATATGCCAATGGTTTCGAAACTCAGCAAAATGATTTTTTCGGAAACGGTTTTTCGATAATAACTTATCCAGGGTTTAATGGTTTTGCGTTGCATAGTCAGCATCCCTATGGAGAGAATGATAATTTCGTTTACTCATTAAAGTATCCAATTATTGTTAAACCATTAAAGAAAGATGCTTTGATGACATACAGAGATATTGCTTTTGTTGAAATAGGTGAGAATGGGGCTGCTTTTGGAAGCGAAAATTATTTTGATTATGCAGTTGCTGAAGCTTCCAAAGATGGTATTCATTGGTTGAATCTTGGTAACGGTTATGATTATAATTCAAATGTTTTGTGGAAAAACGGGGATAAGAAAATTGATGATGCTCCTATGGCTAAACAATTTGTTGAACACTCCATCAATCTTCAAGATTATTTTAGTCCTAACGATACTTTATTGGTTCGATTCCGACTTTATTCGGACCCCTATTCAACAGGCTGGGGATGGGTAGTTGACAATTTAGTTATTCAAGATGTTAATAGTGGAATAAAAAATAATTTAGGCAAAGGATTAAGTCGTGTGGTAATAACTCCAAACCCTGTTAAAAATGAATTGCATTATTTAATAGATGGAACTCGAATGGGTAAAGGGAGCATTGATATTTATAACATGAGCGGAAAGCTTGAGTTGATTGTTCTAATTGATAAAACAATACCATTATTAGAAAATTCGATTGATGTTAGCATTTTGCCGCGAGGAATGAAACTTATAAGGATATCAATTGATAATGATTTTCAAATTCAAAAATGTTTGTTTAATTAAAATTTGGCAATTAAATTGATTTTTGCCTCTAACGCTTTATAAGCAATAGATTCGATAGTTATTACATCCATAAGATATTTTTTTGATACAAAGGTCTGGTAATATCAAATATGTAATTCACAAGTTGGGTAAACTACTTGCAATGTAAATTATTAAAGTCTGGTAATGTGGAGGTTAGAAAGAGCTGTTTTTCTACTAAAAAAACTGACAACTTGGGAGTTATCAGTTTTCTAGTTAATATATACACGATTTGGATTTCGCCATAAATCATAAACGAACACAGACAAAACCAGATATGCTTTATAGTAGTCTTGGCTGGTTTAAACGGCAATATGTTTTTCGATAACTCTACTAACTGATTAAATATGTGAGCTATTTGGCAGCATTGATAATAGTTTTTCATACCCTTGTATGCTTCACGGCAGTATTTGTGACTGATATTATAGCTATGGTTTTTTTTGTTGGTCAAAGCCCTGTTTTTCAATTTTCCAACGCAGTCTTCCAGTGGTGCTAATGTCGCGAGCATTTTCTTGTGATATTTCAAAATTTGTCAAATTTCTGAAGTCATTAATAAAACACCTGAAGTCATTAATAAAAAACCTGATTCCATATTTAACAATACCGAATACTTTATATTTTTTCCAAAGCCATGGTGTCTGTTGTTACGTAAATCCCTTTTTTTATTCCTTTATTGGCTGCGAAGGCTTGTTGAACAAGTACTGCCAATAGAAGTATCAGGGCTATCAAAAGGCCTTTAAGTATTTTGATTTTCATTAACGAAATGGTTTTATTTTAGAAGATTAGAATTCTCGTTGCAAATGTCGGTAATAATAGAAGTTAGCGATTATAAAATTGTACTTTTATTGGTAAAAATCATACACTGTCAAATCAAAACGGATTTATTTTTTATTAATGAAGCCGTTTAATGCATTGATAATATGGTTATTAATTCATGTCGACTATTCAATCGCTTCAATTTGATGACTGCGGAACAAAGACGGAGTAATATTGAAACTGGCTTTAAAACACTTGCTGAAGTACTGAGGTGTGCCAAAACCAAATTTATATGCAATTTCAGCAATGGATAGTTCAGGGTTATTTTTCAAACAATGCACAGCATTTTTGAGTCGAATATTTTGAATTAAATCATTCGGTGTCAACCCCGTAATACCTTTAATTTTAGAATACACCTTGTTCCGACCAATATTCATTTCCTGTGCCATATCGTCAATGGTAAACGATTCGCTTTCAATATTTTTCTCAATAATAGTATTTATTTTTTCCATAAATTCCATGTCGATACGGTTATGAGCCACCAAATCTAAATTACTGCGCATTTCGTTACTATATTTTTCCTGCAATAATTTGCGAGAGCGCACCAGATTATTGCAACGAATAATCAGGTGTTTCATATTAAACGGCTTTGTTACATAATCGTCGACACCAAATTGAAGACCTTCTTCCATGTATTGCTCAGAAGTATTGGCTGTAATCATTATTACCGGAATGTGTGACGTATCAATATTTGATTTCAGTTTAAGCAGCATTTCGGAGCCATTCATTTCTGGCATCATTAAGTCAGTCAATATAATGTCCGGTTGTAATCTGTTAGCTGCTTCCAGTCCTTCTTTTCCATTTAGTGCCCATTCCACCTGATAAAACATTTCGAAAGCTGAAACCAACAACTGAATAATTTCCTCATTATCTTCAACCACAAGCATTTTATAGCGCTTTTGGTTGGAAGCATCAATAAATTCTTTCGATATTTCGTCAAAGAAAGTACGTTCTAGTATTTCAAAACGTGCTGTTGAATCAATCAAATTTATAGGCGATTCTTCTTTTTGTTCTTCCGTAAAATGCTCGTTCCCCATCCGAAGTGCCACCGTGAAATTAGTTCCAACTCCACTTTCACTTTCAACAAATATTTCTCCCCCATGCAAGTCAACAATACCTTTACTAAGTGCAAGTCCTATTCCAGTACCGCCTTCCAATGCGGCTGCACCCTTTACCTGATAGAAACGGTTGAATACAAACTGTAAACTTTCCTGATCTATTCCTTTTCCAGTATCTGAAACCGATATATAAACCCTACCCGACATTTCTTTTATTGATAGAGAAATTCTGCAACCTGAAGGCGTAAATTTAAAGGCATTGGACAGTAAATTATTGATAACCTTCTGAAATTGAATTGCATCTATATATAAATCAACTTCCTCTTTTTCAGGATAAAAACGATACTTGATTTTATTTTTATCGGCTAACTCTTTGAAAGAATTAAAAATATTGCGAACAAAAGCCACAATATTCTGCTTATTTACTCTGATTTTCATATAACCTTGTTCTTGTTTTCTGAAATCGAGAAGTTCAGTTAACAAGTTATTCATTTTTGCTGCATTTCTATAAACTGATTGTAGTTTGTCAGGATTTACATGCTCGTTTTTTCTTTCTAAAAGAGATTCTATCTGTGCAATAATCAGTGTTATAGGCGTTCTGAATTCGTGTGAAATATTAGTAAAAAAACGCAGTTTGTATTGATTTATCTCTTCAATCCGCTCCTTTTCCTTTTTTTCGAACGCCAGCGACGACTCTAGATTTACTTCCCGCTTAAGAATTCGTAATAAATAAAGTGTAATTAATATCAGCACTATTGCATAGATTATAAAGGCAATGGACGAAGCATAAAATGGCGGATTAACACGAATACCTAATTTTATCTCATCTGTATATGTGGCAGAATTAAGGTATTTTCCACGAACTGTAAGCTGATATTTCCCACGTGGTAGATTTGAAATAGGAATCCGGTTATTACTGCATCGTATCCATTCATCACTTAAACCCTCCAATCGGTATTCATATTCGCAGGCATTCGCTTTAATATAATTTGTTGTGCCGAAAAAAACACTTATGATAGCATCTGTACTTTTGAGTGAAATACTTTTCTTAAAATTTAATGATTCATTTAATATCTCTGTTTTATCATTTACATTCACTCGCTTATTATTGACCTCTAAATCAGAGAAGTAAATTTTTGAAGATTTATTTACATTACTAATTTGCTGCTCAAAAAATGAAGCTAATCCATTAACACCTCCCCAAAAAACCTCACCATTAGTAGCAACCAACAATCCGTTGCCTTCATTTATTGCTGTTAAAGACACGCCATCTTGTAATCGAAGATTTTTAAAATTGTTGGTGGATGGTTGATAACGAGATAGTCCATGATTGGTAGAAATTAGAATATTTCCATATTTCGACACAGCAAGCGCGTAACAATAATCACTCAATAAACCATCGTCTTTTGCCTTGAAATTGATAAGTTTTGTACTATTTGGTTTATACAAAAATAAACCGCCTCCATTCGACGAAAACCATATCTGTTTATTTCGGTCTTCAATAATAGCAGTAATTCCTATAGAATTCTGAATACTTTTTCGGGGAAACAATGAAAATGTTGCTTTCTTATGAGTTAGCAGATTATATTTAATCACTTCTGTTGACAGGTTAAAATACAACCATAGATTTTGCTCCGAATCAATAAATAATGGATTTGCCCAATGTCCCTCATTATTAATTATTCTAATATTGAATTCTTTAACTTTATAAGTTGGTAGCGATAATGTATAAATTTGAGTTTGAGTAGAAAAAATAAGCGAATCACCCGAAAGTGCCATAGAGTAAACTGCATTATTTATAATTTTCATTCCATCAGGCATTTGAGCATTGAAATGCATTGATTTTTTTGTTTTTAAATCAATTACGTCCAACCCACCAAAATGCGAGCCCATAAAAAGTTTTTGTCGTTTAGGATCAATAAGTAGTACCTTAACCGTATTGTTTGAAATGGTTTTTCCGCTTTGAACTATATGTGTAAATGATTGGGTGTTTCTTTCAAAATAGTTCAGACCACCTTCGGTAGCTACCCAGATATTTCCACGTTCATCTTCTACCATTTTACCAATAATCGAGTTGTTCAAGCTCGTAATATCATTTGTATTAGGGTAATAAAAGTTAAATATATTTACGTCCGGATTAAAGTAATTGACACCACCGTAATAAGTACCTGCCCAAACAGTACCTTGTTGGTCGCACATTAATGAATAAACAGAGGGATTATTAATGCTACTAGGTTGGGATAAGACATGCGTATAACAGCGAAAACCGTTCTCTTTTTCTAAATACTTATTTAAACCAGTAAAAGTTCCAACCCAGATCGTGCCGTTTCTATCTTCACACACCGTTCTCACATCGTCCGAAGAAATTGAACTTTTGTCATTTTCATTATGCTTATAAACTGAAACAACATCAAACTGCTTGTTCGTTTTATATAAACCATTTACAATAGTCGAAACCCATAAATTTTTCCTACGGTCTTCAAAAACTGAGACAACATTATATTCGGAATAATAGGAGTATAAGCTGATTGTCCTTCTAATAAATACAAACCCTCTTTGCAACCTACTAATAATTTCTCTGAATTAGTTTCAAAGAGGGTTTTAGCGGTTAATTTTTTTTTATTGAACTATAAAACGTGATTTTTTGATTGAGTGACATTTGGTAGATACTTTCGTTTGTAAGTATCCAAAAAAAACGGTTCCCTTTCACAATAGATATTACATTTTCAATGTTTAATGTAGTGAATCTCTCAAGCTTTAAATTAAAATTCACAAGCTTGCCATCGCAAGCAAAATAAATATTGCCATTCTGGTCGCCCACAATTGTAGAAATGATATTTCCGGGAATGGTCAAATCGTTTTTCAATGGCAAGAAAGACTTAATGTTATATCCATCATAACGATTAATCCCTTCGCGTGTACCTATCCATATACTTCCGGTTTCATCCTGATAAATGCTTGTGATGGACAATTGTGAAAGTCCATTTTGTGTAGTAAGATGGTCAAATTTAATGTCCTGAGCGAACAAAGTTTGTGCTGAAAATATTATAAGGAAAAGGAAAAATAGTTTTCTTATTTTCATGGATTATTTGTAATTAAAAATTCAATTAGTAAATGCAACTTTGCGGACAGGATAGTATATTTTATTTTCACAAAGCTCAGAAGGAATAATCCCCCCTTGCTCTGATGGAAAAAATGACTTATTATTGGCTCCTGACCAAAGTTGACATTTATGAGTCATTTAACCAACGAATAAAGATATAATATTTGTAGTATGTTGCAAAATGGCTATAATCAAAGTGAAATAGCCCGTGTTATTAAAAAAGATAAATCAATTTATATGGAAAGATAAGCACCAAAAAGGAACGCTTTATCTTGACTTAAGAAACCGGGGACGTCACTATAAAAAGCGAAGTGTGATTTACGACAAACTAGGAACAATCCCCAATCGTACAAATATATCTAAAAGACCCCCTGAAGTTAAACCGCACGAACGTTTTGGTGATTTAGAAATTGACCTGATTATAGGTAAAAAACCACGAAAATGCTATCTTCACTATCAACGACAGAGTAACTAGTCTTGCTGAACTCTGTAAGTTGAATAGCAAGGATACAGAACAACTTGCAAAGGCTACAATTAATTGTATAAAGAATTGGAAAACCGCTTCTTCATACAATTACATCTAATAATGGAAAGGAATTTTCTTCTCATCAGATGATAGCCCAGGCACTAAATATTGATTTCTTCTTTGCTAAGCCATATTCTAGTTGGCAAAGAGGTTCAAATGAAAATTACCATCTTCATGTTAGACAATACATTCCGAAAAAATTGATTTTGATTAAGTTATACAAGACTATATGAATTATGTGGAACAACAATTTATCAAAAGACCAAGAATAAGATTTGGCTATTTATCTCCAAATCAGAAATCTTCAGATATTTGAAATACAATTGGTTAAAGCGGGAGAAAACTTTTTAAGCCGTCCCATCGAGCTTAGAAAAAATTATCCTCGATTTTGCCGTTAAACATACTTTTAAAACCAAATAAGTAAATCATAAATAAAGTTGCATTTACAACTTGAATTTGCTCAATTAAAAAACAGGATCAATAAAAACAATAAGAAAAATGAACAATCAAATTACAATCAATCAATTAACCGATTTAAAACTATCGGGAATGCTTCGGGCGTATCAAACGACATTATGCATGCCGATACAAAACCAACCTTCGTTAAATCAGTTTATGGATCAGCTTACGCAAGCCGAAATACTTGACAGAGCGCAAAAGAAAACAGAGATGTATATGCTGCAAAGCAAGTTACGATACAATGCTGTATTAGAACAAGTACATTGTAATACTACGCGTAATCTCACGCAAGAAAAACTCATGATGATAGCCGACTGTTCGTTTATTGATCGTGCCGAAAATGTAATCATAACCGGAGCCACCGGTTGTGGCAAAAGCTATCTTGCTTGCGCTCTTGGCAGACAAGCTTGCACCCAGG
>JBBQUP010000003.1:0-64499 GCA_038212305.1 Bacteroidales bacterium | reverse complement strand
ATTTTTAATTCAACATGTGTTGATATGCGTGCAAGTAATTCTTCTTGGTTAAAAGGTTTTGTTAAATAATCAACTCCTCCAAGTTTAAATGCTTTGGTAATACTTTGAGTATCATCACGAGCAGTTAAAAATATAATGGGTATGTCTTTGCAGTTAGGCAATTCTTTTATTCTGGCACAAGTATCAAATCCATCCATGCCAGGCATCATAATATCAAGTAGTATGGTGTCGAACGATTCTTTTTGGAGCCAATTTAAGGCTGCTTCGCCATTTAAGGCATATTCAATTTTGTAATGAACCGTATTTAATAAATTCGCAAGTAGTTGTATGTTTTTTACATTGTCATCAACTAATAAAATCCTAGGCATGGGTTATGGTGTTTTAGAGGTTTCGATATAGAGGTTAAGCTTTTTAATCGACTCATGAATTTTTGCAACATTAAATTGATTTGCAGCCTCAACAAGCGAATCTCCTAAATACTTTATACTATAAATTGAATGTTCTACTCCAAATGCTGAAAGCTGATTGCCTAATTGTATTACTTTTTGTTGTGGCTGAATTGTTATAAGCTGCTCGAGTAATTCTTTAATTGATAACTGCTCAAAAAAACGCTTAGTCAATTTCATTTCGTCCTTCGTGAGCAGACTAGCTGAATTATCGAAGAACGAATTGTCATCAATTGAATTAATAATAAAGGGTTGCAACAAATCCATTAATGCATCCTGATTATTAGGAAGCTTTATGATTGAGGAAAACAACTTATCGCTTAATGTTTGTTCTAATATATTATTAAGTGTGTTGTGTACTCCAATTATTGGTGTATTCTTGAAGGATTTATCTTTTTGGAGCTTCCTAATTTCATCTTGCAAGCAATTAGTTGTTATGGTGGTTTCAACCAATAATAAATTGGGATGAAAGGCTAAACACTCCTTTAATAAGTAAATTGAGTCGTTCCATTTTAACCATTTAATGTTATTTGATTGGATTTGAGACTTGATTATTGATTCAAACGAGGGATCCTGATAAACCACCAGAATTATTTGTGAGTTTTTGTGTGAAGATTCTTTGGATATATCTTGAAAATCACTATTTGTTGCAGAAGTTATATCATTCAGAACAATTGAAAATACTGATCCATCAGGTTTACTTTCAACATGAATTGAGCCATTCATTAGTTCAACTAATCTTTTGGTAATACTTAAACCTAGACCAGTGCCACCATATTTTTTTTCATCATGATTTTCGGGTTGACTAAATGGTTCGAAAAGCAGGTTAATATGATCAGGTGAAATACCAATTCCTGTATCACAAACTTGTACCTCAAGCTTGCCAATGCTAGAGCTGGATAATACAAAATTGCCGGTTACTTTAACTTGTCCTTTAGGAGTGAATTTAAGTGCATTGCTAATTAAATTCAACAGAACTTGTTTAATTCTAATTTCATCGAGCAGTAAATAGTTAGGAAAGTTTGGTGAAAACTCAACAATAAATTCAATTTTTGATGCATTATATCGATATTGAAAAAGTTGATAGAGTTCGTTTATTAGTTCTTTTAAATCTACAGGTTCGTTTTTAACAACTATTTTATCTGCCTCAATTTTCGAAAGGTCTAAGATATTGTTTATCAAATTCAATAGGTTTTTGCCACTGCTTTTTATGGAGTTGATATATTCGGCGGTTTCAGAACTATTTTCTTGTTGCTCGAGTAATTGCGAAAAACCAATTATGGCGTTCATTGGGGTTCTTATTTCATGCGAGAGATTCGCTAAGAAACGCGATTTGGCCATATTGGCCGATTCAGCGTCTTCTTTTGCTATTGTAAGTGCTTGGAGCAGATTTTTTTGGCGTGTTATATCAATGTGAACGCCAATTATTCGTAATGGTTCACCATCTGTATTTCGGTTGATGATTTTTGCTGTTAACAGTGTCCATACATATTGACCTGTTCCAACGTGCATTCGAATTTCGCATTCAATTTCAGTTGCATTCTTTTTTTTGTGTTGATGATAGGCTTGATAAAAGTGATTAATATCTAAAGGATGGATAATTTCGATAAGCCATTCGAATTCGTTATTCCCAGCAATAGGTTTTACATTAATAAGTTTTTCGAATTCGTTATTTACGATTACATCATGATCTTGAACATGATAATCCCACATGGCTATTTTACCTGCCATCATTGCAAAATCAAGTCTTTCTGAAATATTTTGAAGCTTATTTTGATCAAATTTAGTTTGTGTAATATCAGTTGTTGAACCGCAAATGGCAGCAATTTGGTTTTGATTATTATAAATAGGCATTATACTATTTAGGGTATAGTATAGTTGGTTATTAAATATTAATTCCGATTCAAATGTTTTACCAGTTGAAGTTTCAATGCATTCATCAATCGATCGGTGTATTTCATTAACGAATTTGGTTGCGAAAAACTCTTCGATTTTGCGACCAACTAACGCTTTTTGGTCGATACCTAAAAAATCAGCAAAATATTTATTCCCTAGTTTTATTGTTTTATCTAGATTTCCAAGATAAATAGCCGAAGGAATGGTGTCAATAATACGTTGTAATTGATTCCGGTTTTCTTGAAGTGCTAATTCTTGAGTTTTTAGATCGGTGATATCAATCATAAAACCAATTAATTCTAGGGGCATTTTTGATTCATCCAGTTTAACTGTAACCACATCTCGAATCCACCTGACAACCCCTTTGGTATCAACAGTGCGGTATTCGAAAGTGTGATCCTGACCCAACAAACTTAAATTTATGCAATAATTTGGAGCCCAATTTTTGTCTTCATCATGTAAGCGTTCCACCCATTCATCCATCGTTTTCCAATCATACCAAGGATAGCCAAGTACTTCTTCGGCTTTAACTCCCATGTATGAAAATTTCTTTGTTTTAAAATCCAGTCTCCAAGGAACTCCATTAATATTATTAAGTAAGTATTGAAGCGTTTTATTATGTTCTTCAAGATTATGCTGAAGGTTTTTAAGTGAACTTATTTCGGTTGCAATGGCTAAAACCAGTGGGGTTTGATCATATTCTAAGTAAAAGTTTTTAATGAGTACAGGTATCGATTTATTATCCTGAATAAGTGATCGTTCGAATTCGTAAGTTCCTTTTTCAGAAAGAATCTCCCAATTATAAGCGAATTGTTCGGGTGTTGATTCGGGGAATAAATCACTAATGTGCTTTGTTTTAAGTCCTTGATGAGTGGTTGATAAAAGTTTGCAAAGTTTGTCGTTACCAAAAGTAAACCGACCATTTTTATCAAGGATATAGATGGTTTCGTTCGATTGATTTAATGCGAATTTTATTAGATTTAAAGAGTTTAATTGTTCCCATTTTTGAGTATTATCTCTAAAATTTACTACCATTCCTGTTAACAATCCTAACTCGTCAATTATTGGAGCAGCATTTAATTCAATACTATATTTAGTTCCATTAATTGAAAAAAGCCATGTTGGCTGAGGCAGATTAATTGGAGTTTTAAAATGATTCATTTGTTCCCATATCATAATGGGCTCATTTTTTACATTAAAAGGAGTAATGATATTCTGTAGAGGGTTTCCACAAATTAATTTAGTGCTTATCCCAATTATTTTGGCTGCTATTGGGTTGCAAATGGTTATTATTCCTTCTTGATTTGTAGTTATTATTCCTTCTTGAATTGATTCAAGTGTGATTTGAAGACTGGCTTGTTTAAAGTTTAACTCTTTTTCAATTTCGCTTTTGTCGCTATAACCACCAATTGGAACCTGATGAATTATCTCATTTGTAGGTTCAATGTTGATTAAATTAGATAGAATACTTTCGTTTTTTATGGCATGTTTTAACAGATATAAGTGTGATTCTAATAAAGAGTCGAGTATTTGGATGGGAATCAAATTATCCATTATTCCAAATCCCGATGCTGTATTTGGATGTGAGGATTTATAAGTTAAATAACAAGCCGATTCAATTGGTAAATCTTGGTGATGATTGGTAATCCATTTTTGAATTAATTGTAAGATATTCTTTTTGTTACACTCTATTTCTTTTAAATCAAGAACAGTAGTAGCAAGACTTGCTGAATCGGTTAAGGATTTTAAACATATGAGTGTTAGTTGATTATTTGTTGTTGTATAAAAAAAAGGACGCATGCAATCGGTCTCTGCCTGAATGAGGGAAAGATGCTGAGATAAAATGGTATGTGCCGCAATATTGTACAAAATAGTATATTCTTTTGGGTATTAACGAAACAAAAAATAGTGAGTTTTCAGTCTATTATTAAGTAATATTTAAACAGATACAATTTTATTTTTTATGGCATACATAACTAAACTGGCGCTGTTTTTACATGTTGTTTTTGATAATAAGTTGGCTCGATGCCCTTTTACTGTTTGGGCACTGATGAATAGTTTTTCTCCAATTTCTTCGTTCGTAAGCCCTAAGCATATTTGTTCAAGCACTTGAATTTCTCGAGCTGATAAACCATCCTTATCAGCTAACGATTCGGTTGGTGATTTCTTATTCATATTCGATATAATCTTGCGGAGTAATTCATTAGAAAAATAACTTTCACCATCTACAACAGCATAAATAGCACGTTCAATTTCTTTTATTCCACTATCTTTTAAAAGAAAACCTTTTACGCCTGCTTCAATCATTTTATAGTAATATTCCTCATCGCCGTGCATCGAAAGTGCTAATACTTTTAACTCAGGATATCTTTCTCGTGCTTGAATTGTTGCTTCAATACCATTTAATAATGGCATTGAAATATCCATTAGCACTAAATCAGGAAGTGGCTCTTTTAATAATTGTAAAAACTCTTGTCCATTGCTGGCTTCAGCTACAACATCACCTATTTCTTCCACTTCAATTAGGTGTTTTAAGCCTTCTCTAAAAATTTTGTGGTCATCAACTAAAAAGAGTTTAAGTTTTTCCATCGATTGGCGTTATAATAAAAAATTACATATAATAACAGTTCCTTCATTGGGTTCGGAATTAATTAAAAAGCTCCCTCCTAAAGAAATTACCCTGTTTTGCATATTTGCTAAACCGTTTCCTCTTGCAGCAGCTAACGTTTTTTCAACATCAAAACCATTGCCATCATCCTGATATCGAACATCAATGGATTTGGCCGTTTGGGTAATATCAATGGATAAATTTTGAGCTTGAGCGTGTTTAAGGGTATTGTTTATGCATTCACCTAAAATGCGATAAATTGTTGATTCTAAATTAATATGCAATCGGGTATCCAGCTCAACGCTTAATTTACAATTAATATCCGATACTTTTATCCGATCTAAAATACTCTTAATGGCTGCTTCTAAGCCTAGGTTAACTAAGGCATTAGGACTTAGATTATTTGATACTTCTCTAACACTACCAATGGTTTCTTCAAGTGTTTCTTCAATTTTATTTAAGGCCGATTCAATATCAATTTTCGAATCAGGTTTTCTCAACCATTGTAGATATAACTTTGCGGTTGATAGCAGAGGTCCAATGCCATCGTGCAGCTCTTGAGCAAATTTTCGTCGTTCCGATTCTTCGGTTTGAATAACGGCTTGTAATATTTTTTTCTCTGTTTCTCTTCTTTCGGTTGTATCTCGCATGATCAGTAAAAGAGCAGTATCGTTTTGAAATCGAATAGAATCGCCATTTATTTCAAACGATTTCCATTCATCACCAGTCGTAAGCATGCGTGTTTCAAATAGTGGTTGCTCGGTTAGTTGAAGTAAAGTCAAGAAACGGTAAGTTTTTTTATAATATTCGTGATGTATCAAGGCAAGAATATTTATTTTGCCGAAATCATTCATTTTAAAGTCGAATGTTTTTTGAGCGTTCGAATTTGCTTCAATGATCACGCCATTTTTTCTAATAATAACAATTGGATCTTGGCTGGAATTGAATATCTCTCTAAATTTTTCTTCTTCCCCTTTTAGTTTATTAAATAAGTACTCGAGTTCTTTATTGCCCTGTTTTAAACTCAAAATAAGTATGTCGTTTTGCTTTTGAAGATTATGCTTTTCAATGGCATTATCAATTAAACATTTTAAATTATAAGTTTCAAAAGGTTTGAGAATGTAATTAAAAACTTTACCTATTTGAACCGCATTGCTTATTAACTGATTGTCGAGTGTTGTAGCAATTAGTATTCGCTCCGAGCGTGAATAAAGAGTAGATATTTGGTTAAAGAATTCTAAAACAGGTATCTCCGAAAGCAACTGATCTGCTAATACAACTTTTATATCATTGGTTTTTAATATTTCAATTGCCTCAGAGGGCGAGGAGGCCACGAAAATCTGATAATACTTTTTTAGAAGTAATTTATATAAATCGCGACTCACCTGATCGGGGTCAACAATTAATATTGTATTATCAGGATTAAATGATTCCATACTTTAGATTAAACTCTGTGCCAACGACTGCTTAACTAGTCCTGAAAAGAAAAGTAGTAAAAAATGTGTTAACTTAAAATAGTAGAGAGGTTTTATTAGGCGATAAATTGAAATAAAGCCTAGAAGGGAATAATAATTCTATCTCATAACATCGACATTGAGTGTTGATGTTTTAATTCTATGAATTCTAAATAATCGATTTGACTATTAGGGTTTTATCGACTGCGTAGCAGAAAATTCAGCAAAAAGGTTATTTTACTCTTCAATGTGTGCTGCACGGCTTAATCTATCGTTAATGCTCAATCCTAATTCGAAAGCAGGAAGTTTTTCAACCACAATTAGGTCAAGTAATTCCTCGTCGGTTTCATGCAAGGTGCTATATAAATTTCGTGCCGCCTCAGCCAAACTTCCTTGGTTTGAAAGGTATTTGATTTTTATTTGAGGATGTGTGTAGTTTTGCGATGGGTTAAAAAGTATTAATCCAATTTTTTTATCAAGGTTTTTAGCCAGAATAGTTGATACATCATCGGTTAAAATAAGCGGCGTTTGCGGAGAATAGTGCTTTTTAAACATTCCTGGAGCTAGTATTTGATTCGATGGATGAACAGATATTTTGCCAATCACTTTTTCTATCTCGCTCAACTCTAGTGCACCCAATCGGTAAACAACTGGACCTTTATTAGTGAATCCAATAATTGTTGATTCAATTCCTGCTGAGCATGAGCCTCCATTTAATATATAAGGAATTTTTGTATTAAGCTGATTGTAAACATGCTTGGCGGTGGTAGGACTAATACGGTTAGATAAATTGGCACTTGGTGCAGCCAAAGGGAAATCTAATAATCGCAATAGGTCTAAGGTTAACGGGTGGTTGGGAATTCGAACTGCTACCGTTTCTAATCCTCCTGTTGTAGAATAGGGAATCGTTTTATTTTTAGGAAATACCATCGTTATAGGTCCGGGCCAAAATTTATTTGCCAAATCAATAGCTTCAGGATATAGTGTTTGAACAAGAGTTTTAACTTGATCAATTCCAGCAACATGTAAAATAAGCGGGTTAGTTGATGGGCGACCTTTAACTCTAAAAATCTCTTCAACAGCATTTTTATTTAATCCATTGGCAGCTAAACCATAAACTGTTTCAGTAGGAATTGCAACTAATTCACCGTTTTTTAATAAGGTGGCTGCATAGGTTATATCAACGCCAATTTGTGTCATTTTATTCAATCTGAATGTAGATTGCAAATATCATTAAACATCTATTTACAATCCTATTTTTGAGACTGTTATTTTATAAAATTAAGTTAGTAATCATCGTACTCGATCTATTTTAATAATGTTTTTAATCGATAGGTAATTTTGAGCTGAGCGTTTTATATTCATTATTTGATTAGTTATGATTGGAATTTTTCTTAGAATAAAGTTCTATCGCTGTTGAAATATCAAAAACAATTACAATTATTTTTAACTTTATGTTTGAAACTTGAAGTATGCATGTTTCAGCTATCTTGAGGGTTGAATATTAATAGTGGAATTCATAACTCTGATTATAAATATCATAATTCGTTATAATACAGTGATTCAAAAATATTTTCTTGTTATAAGTTTTGTTTTGGCCTCTTTTTCAATAAATGGACAGCGTTTAGTTGAAATAATTAATCAAGCAGAGAAAGCTGTGTTTATTGTGCAATCATTATCCCACGAATCTGAAGTTTCCGAAAGCAGAGGTTTTTTTATTAGTTCCGACGGAATAGCTATGATTCCTTTAGCTATGCTTAGTAGTGGAGATTCGTTAGTTGTTCAACTGTCGAATAACAGGAAATTTGGGGTTGAGCGAATTTTAGAAGTAAGCACGATTAATGGGATGGCGATTGTAAAAATCGATAACTCGCGACAAAAAGATTTTTCCTACTTAATTCCGGCTCGGCAACTTTTTCGCGATAATCAAGAAACCATTCTATTTGCTCATCCCGCTGAATATGATGCTGGCTTAGCATATGCTATAGTTGCAAAAGTTAATTATCAGTTTTTATTAGGTCGATATGGCGAATTGGATAAAATAATTGGTAAAAAATCAGCCGGATCACCTCTTATAGATATCAAAGGTCAACTAATTGGAGTGGCCAATGCCAATCCTGTTGTTAATAGTTCAACTTTTTTGAGCTCTGCAATCATTAACGATTCGACTTGGCAAAATCTAAATATCTCCTTCTCAAAATTAAATTCTAATTCATCGTTTAATAATTTAAATAACGTGAATTTCCACAATGGCTTATGCTATATGGGTGCTAATCAATTTGAGTTAGCGGCTCGTTCGTTTAGTAACTATATT
Organism: Bacteroidales bacterium; assembly: GCA_038212305.1. GTDB lineage: Bacteria > Bacteroidota > Bacteroidia > Bacteroidales > Marinilabiliaceae > JBBQUP01. Next base: position 55,781 of record JBBQUP010000003.1, on the reverse strand, counting down.
AAAATTAACACAAACAGTGAAATGGGTTATGCTTGTCGCGGATATGCAAGATATAAGTATAGCAATACATACGGTAGCCGAGAGGATATTAGTATTTCTCATCGAATAAATTCCAATGGTTATGGCGTTTATTATATTCGTGCATTAATTTGTATTGAAGACAATAAAGACGATGAGGCATTTAATAATTTAATGATATGCTTACAAAAAAAGCCCGATTTTGCTATGGCATTAGTGCAACGAGGCAAATTACAATTTTCATTAAAAAAGAATTTAGAATCATCACTTGCTGATTTTTCAAAGGCCACACTTTGCGATTCAACTTATGGTGAGAGTTACTACGAAAAAGCTCGTTTTATTCTTCAATATTTTGAAGATAAGGAATTGGCATTCACCGATATTAATAGAGCCGTTGAATTGAGCCCCGGTTTACCTGGTGTTTATACCATCAGAGGAACTATGTATTTAAAAACGCTCGACTATTTATTGGCAATTCAGGATTTTGATAAGGCCATTTTAAAAGATCCAAAAGATACGTATGCATATTTTAACAGAGGATTAGCCAATTTTAATCTGGGAATAAAAAAGCAGGCTTGCGATGATTGGCAAAAAGCTGGATCAATGGGGCATTATAAAGCAGTTCAGTATCTTTCTAAATATTGTAACTCAACAAGTCGAGAATATTAACTGGTTAAAAATCCATTAAATGATTTTTAAGAGAGGCAGAAATTTAGAAAAATAGATGGATTGAGAAGAAATTTTAGAAAATTCAAGATAAAAACCACTCTTTTTTATCTTAATTGTTCACTCTATCTGTCTAAATTCTTAAATTCTTGACTTCTAAAATATATTTAGAATGAAATTAAAACAGATACCTAGACTTCTATAAAATTCTGGCAGCCTTTTTATTTTAGTTTGAACATTTTAATCGATTTTGGCAGCTTTTGTTATGGTTTTTATAATTTTGCAATTCAAACTATTTATATATGATTAATCAAGACCAACTAAAAGATGTTGTTGAACGCCAGTTGGCGTTGAGGGGGTATCTTTGACATCGAAAGAAAACTTATTGAAGTAAACGAAGAAGAGACTCGTTCGCTGGCTCCAAATTTTTGGGATGATCCTAAAAAAGCTGAGCTACTCATGAAAAACCTTCGAGAGTTAAAAGCTTGGGTAAATGGATATAGCGAATTAGTGGAACTGGTTGAAGATCTGAAAGTGATTTACGATTTTCAGAAAGCTGGTGAAGCGTCCGAAAGTGATGTGGATCAGCAATTTGAATTAGTAAAACAATCACTCGAAGCTTTGGAGTTGAAAAACATGCTTCGTCGCGAGGAAGATAAACTGGGAGCAGTGCTTAAAATAAACTCGGGTGCGGGTGGTACCGAAAGTCAGGATTGGGCTAATATGCTCATGCGTATGTATTTACGATGGGGCGAATTGCATAAATATACCGTTAAGGAGGTAAACTTTCAACCTGGTGATGAGGCTGGTATTAAAACAGTAACACTTCAATTCGAAGGTGATTTTGCTTATGGGTTTCTGAAAAGCGAAAATGGCGTTCACCGCTTGGTGCGACTGTCTCCATTTAATTCAGCAAATAAACGAATGACATCATTCACCAGTGTTTTTGTTGCTCCTTTAATTGATGATACCATCGAAATTGAAGTTAATCCTGCTGATATAACCTGGGATACATTTCGATCGAGTGGTGCCGGCGGTCAAAATGTAAATAAAGTGGAGACGGGTGTTCGACTACGACATGCTCCTTCGGGAATTGTAATTGAAAATACCGAATCGCGTTCTCAGTTTGGAAATAAAGATAATGCCATGCGATTGTTAAAATCTCAGCTTTATGATATAGAGCTGCAAAAGCGATTGGCTGAACAAAATGTGATTGAAAGTCAAAAGAAAAAAATCGAGTGGGGTTCGCAAATCCGATCCTATGTTATGCAACCGTATAAACTGGTGAAGGATGTAAGAACAGGCCATGAAACATCAAATGTTCAGGCCGTTATGGATGGTGATATCGATGGTTTTATTAAAGCCTATTTAATGGAATACGGTGCGCAAGAAGTTTTTAAAAAAGGCTCATAGTCAATAAAAGTCGAATGAGAAATTATATAAATAACCCGAATAGAGACATTAAAAATCAATTCGGGTTATGTGTATTATTGTAGGGAATTTGAGTCAATCAAAATCAATATCCAATCGGCCCAATTTTACACCTGCCCATCCTACTTGATTAACGATAACTTCCTTGTTAATTTGATTCGTGACTTTCGTTGGCTCGTCTAAAAAAGTGTGAGTATGTCCGCCCAAAATCATATCAATGTAAGATGTGTTTTTAGCGAGTACTAAATCGCTTACTTTGTTGTTTGAATAGGAATATCCTAAATGACTCAGACATACGACATAATCGCACTTTTCATCTTTCTTTAATAATTGGCTATAATAATTGGCTCTTTCAAGTGGCTCTATATACTTAGTTTTACCATATTTGTTTGAATCTACTAATCCTTCTAACTCTATTCCCAATCCTATTACACCAATTTTTATATTCTTAAATGCAAAAATGGTGAAAGGAACAGTTAACGCTTGCATGGGAGTATTAGAAAAATCGTAATTCGAGCAAACGATGCGGAAATTAGCTTTTGTCATTACTTTGGCAAGCTCTTCAATTCCGTTATCAAATTCGTGATTGCCTATTGTTATTGCGTTATAACCCATTTGGTTCATTAAATCTATTTCGATATTTCCTTTGTAAAAATTAAAATAGGGAGTGCCTTGAAATATATCACCACAATCAAAAAGTAGGGTATTCGTGTTTTCAGCTTTTATGTGAGTTATTAATTCTTTTCTACGAGCAAAACCTCCTTGATTTGGGAATTTCGGATGATCTGATGGAAAAGGATCTATATGACTATGTACATCATTGGTATGCAAAATACATAGATGTGATTTTTTTTTTGACGATTTGGCAAATATCGATCCGGAAGTAAGAAGTAATCCCGACAACATGCTTTGCTTAAGGAAATGTCTACGGTTAGTCATTGGATCGATTTTTTGAGAGAATTGTAACTGGATTATCTTTTCTCAATTGAATAAACTTATTTTTTTGACATTGCTTTTTAACATGATCAATGAGCACATCTCTAGTTTTCAAGCCTGTTTCATATTTTTTTGTGGTTTGAGTTAATATGGAATAGTAATCACCTCCATTGGCTAAATAATCTGGAGCTATTACGTGATAAGTTTGTGATAAATCAATGTCATCCTTTCCAATTTTACTGTCAGTTAGTTGACCATTTAAGTAGGTAAAACTGGCATTACTTAATCCATCTCCATTTTCACTACCCATAAAACGGAATAAATCTACAATCTGATTTCCGGTTAAGGAAACCATTACAATTTGGTTCTCGAAGGGCATTAGTTCAAATAAATTTTTAATATAAATAGGACCGGCATTTATTCCCGATCGCAATCCTTTTATGTTTACAATGGCAAAATCGGGCTTAGGAATGTCAGTATTTTTTAATGATAGACTAAAAACAGTATCATACATAGCATCTGCAACCCAGTTTGATAATGCACACGATGGTTTAGTTGCTCGGTATAAACTGTCGGAGAATCCAATGATTTGATTCATTTGTACGAGCAACGAATCTCTATAAGGCGCTATTTCTTTTTCAAAAATGGTATCACTATAAATAGTTGAATCGAGCAATATTAAGCTACTCCTAAATGAAATTGGAGCTTGCTGGGTTTTACAACCGGATGCAATAACTACTGTTAAAATAACAATAGGCAGTAAATATTTTAATCGATTAGTGATTTTATTCACAACTATAAAATAGTTTGGTTGATGATAGTCAGATACTTATCTCGTATTACCTTTAAGAAATCTAAGCCCACGTTTGAGTTATATATACGAACCATATCTACAATTTTGTAATTGTTATGAAAATGGGCAAGCGCAGCATCGTATTCCATGTGATTTAAATTGAGCTTAACTTGACGCGAAATCTCTTCAAATAATTTCCAGGTAAATGATCGTGGTAACACAATATAGCCGTGGTTTTTCTCAATTAAGTCAATAAAAATACCATCGGCTAAAGGTTGAAGAACATAAAATTTTTTGATGCGGATAATTCCTTTTGCATTGATCTTACGAGAGGGTTTGCGTGTAAATAAAAAACCTTCATCGGCAAAGCATGCTTGCAAATTAGCAATCTGATCATAATTCTCTAAATGCCGAATCCTAAGCATGTGATAGGTTTCGTTAAGAATATGAATTGTTCCAGCAGCAACATCTAGGTTTTTGGCGGGGAAGAATACTTTTATTTTTTGAGTCGCTCGCGTAACCTCTTCTAAAGTATAAGTACTTTTTAAGATAAAATATACATAAAGTGGTTTTTGATCCAATGGTTGTTCACTATAATAGTTATAAAAGCCTGGGAACGGCTCATAAGCTTCTAAAAGATAAGTGTTTGGTAAAATCTTGTTGTCCATCGAAACAAGAGATTCCTCCTTGACAAGATTACCATATCTTTCAAATGGATAGTTGGTTTCCATAGTGTTGCATTTGTCCTGATAAGTTAAACAAATTTCTTTTTGTGAAGAAATATTTAAAGTAAAATTAGAGTTAAATTTTAGTCTCTGGCTTTCACTTATTAACTTAAAAACAATGTAACCAGCCTAATTGTTCCAGTTAGCAATGCCTCAAAAAAAAGTTTTGTTATTCTTATTTATCGGCGTTCAAGAAGTACAACATTTTCGACATGGTGGGTATGAGGAAACATATCAACTGGTTGAACTTTAGTTACTTTATAACGCGAGTCGAGTAAATTTATATCCCGCGCCTGAGTGGCTGAATTGCAACTTACATATACAATTCGATCAGGTGCAATGGTTAATAGTGTTTCAGTAACATCGGTATGCATACCAGCGCGCGGTGGATCAACTATAACTACTTGTGGCATACCTTCTTGTTCAACAAAACTGTGAGTTAATACATTTTTCATATCTCCTGCAAAAAACCGAGTGTTTGTTAAATTATTCAGCTCAGCATTTAGTTTTGCATCTTCAATTGCTTCAGGTACATACTCAATACCAACAACCTTTTTGGCTTTATTGGCAATAAAATTAGCAATGGTACCAGTGCCGGTATACAAATCGTAAACAGTTTCGTTACCAGTAAGTTGTGCGAAATCGAGAGCTATCTTATACAATTCGTAAGCTTGTAACGAGTTGGTTTGATAAAACGATTTTGGGCCTACTTTAAATGTCAAGTTTTCCATGGTTTCGATTAAATGATCTTTCCCAGTGAATAGAATAACCTCCTGATCCTGAATGGTATCATTTCCTTTTTGATTAATTACATATTGCAATGAAGTAATCATTGGAAACTGGTTTTGTATATGTAATAACAATTGATTTATTGCTTGTGTATCGTTGTAAAAGAAAACAACAATAACCATAACTTCACCTGTTGATGAGGTTCGAATGATTAAAGTCCGCAAAAGTCCTTCTTGTTTTCGTAAATCAAAAAAAGATAAACCTTCCTTTTCTGCATAGCTTTTTATTGATAGTCTTATTGAATTTGATGGTTCTGCTTGTAAAAAGCATTCATCAATATCAATAATTTTATCAAACATACCAGGAATATGAAAACCCAACGCATTTTTGTTATCAAACTCAATGTCCGATTTTAACTCCTCTTCACTTAGCCATCGTTTATTACTAAAAGTATATTCGAGTTTATTCCTGTAATGTAATTGATTTGCAGAGGCTATTATTGTATTAATTGTGGGAAGTTCAATTTTACCAATTCGTAATAAATTATTATAGACCTCTTTTTCTTTAAATTTTAACTGTTCCGAATAGGGCATATGTTGCCATTTACAACCTCCACAAACACCAAAATGAGAACAAATTGGAGCAATTCTAATGGGTGAGTAAACGTGATATTTTATTGGAAATCCTTCGTAATAGTTCTTGCGTTTTTTTTTGACTTGCACATCAACAACATCTCCAGGAACTGCATGTTGAACAAATACTATTTTTTCCTCGTACCTGCCAATTGCTTTTCCTTCAGCTGCAACATCTGTTATTTCAATCCGTCCAAGTACAGGAATGTTTTTCGATCTACTCACAATATTTTCTTTTTAGGGCGCAAAGTTAATTAAAAAAAGGATCTAAAAAGGATGTTTACCCATCTGGAGTTTTTGAATATTTATTACTTATATTTACAAAACAAACTTCAAATCAAGCAAGTTATGTTGCCAATTATTAACGAGGCAGATATATCTGATTTTATTAATTCCAGTTCAACGGGTATTCTTATCGATTTTCGATCAAGAGAGATTTATGAATTGGGTCATTTACCTAATAGTATAAATATTCCGGCTTGTACTATTGGTTTTGAAATAGATGAGATTAAAACCCAAGCCGAAAAAGGAGCATTAATTAGTCATATTGGAGGCAGATTTTCAGATATTGCAAATCAAATTAGTAATCCCGATCAATTGCCTTTATTTATATATGATGATGGCGATCAATTGATTTCATTTGTCTTAGCATCACTTTTTCAGGTCGTAGGAGTAGATGTAACGATTCTCAAAGGGGGTTATCACTCCTTCAGATTGTACTTGAAGAGATTTTTACAAGGCTATTTTTGGAATTTTGTTATCGTTGGAGGGCCACTAGGTAGCGGTAAACGCGGGATATTAGAGAATTTATATTTACAGGGAGAACAGGTTCTGGATTTGGAAGGAATTGCAAAAAAATTATCGCCAGAAGCTTTTTTTTCAGATGTATGGCAAGCATGTACACCTGAAAAATTCGAAAATGAATTACTTTGGACATTGGTGAGTTTAAACTCTAAAAAAATAATCTGGGTTAAATATGATCAACCAGTTCTTAGCGATCATGCCTTACCTCAGCTGTTTCGGAATTACTTAAACGATTGTCCAATCATATATTTTTCCAGACCTTTTCAAGAACGGCTTGATAATATTATTCTTGAGTATTCGGAAAAAGATAAATCGGTACTTCATGATTCAATTTTAAAAATTAGTCGACGATTAGGAGTTAGAAGAACCCAAGAAGCATTAAAATTAATTGATAATAACGATATTAATTCACTGTCAGAGCTTTTGTTGAGCTGTTTCGACCAGTTGTATAATTATTGGTTTAAGCAGCGCGAATCCGATAAGGTATTGTTAGAGATTGAGGATAATGATCCAAATAAAGCTGTTAATATGCTTATTGATTTTGCTAAAGACAACCTTAGAACTCTTTAAATCTTCGGATGCTTTTAAATTTCGGGAAAGGCGATAACAATAATATCAGAGTTGCATTGAGGACAGGTATATATTTCGCAACTTAAACAGCAAAAGCAATTGCCACATTGTCGTTTAAGCTCAGAGCGACTATATTTTGATGAACATTTCAAACACTCAAGCCTTTCAGTATTTGATGTTTTTGAGCTGTTGTATTCCTGCCAATCGTTCATATTTTGACTCAACAAATAATCAAAAAGAGACTCCAAGGGCTTGGAATCTCTTTGATTTGGATTTATTTATCTGACTATTGGGAAAGGACATTTTGAAGATTTGTTAAAAGTATAAAAATATTTTTACAAAATTTATTGTTGCTGCATTTTTTTTAATGAAAATTAACACGTATCGCTGTTTATCGTGTCCCTTGGAATCTTAAAAACCGAAAATTATTATCGAGTATGATAATCAATTAAACTATCTAATGGATTTTTTACAATTATTCCGGGAGTGAGATGATTTGATAAGAGCACATCTTTTAATATTGCTGAAAAATGAAAAGCAATACTTCCTGAAAAATGTATTAAAATTTTGGATGATTGAGGATATTGTAAGATATTTCGGCTAATAAATCGATTAAACTCATCGTGAATCAAATTATAAATTAGCTGATTCGATTCCCATTTTTTTAGAAAAGGAGTAATGGATGCCATGAAGCGATTTGGTAATGGTTCGCGATAGATGCGATGTAAAAGCTCAGCCGGTGTTAACGCAATTGATTCAAAAAATGCACTCGCTATTTCATTGGAAAGTTGATTTTTTAATAAATCAGCTAAAAATCGTTTACCTAAAACTGCCCCACTGCCTTCATCTCCAAGAATGTAACCTAAAGGGGAGACATTAGATTCAATACTTGTGCCATTGTAATAGCACGAATTTGAGCCTGTTCCTAGGATACAAGCAATCCCCTTTTCATTACCACATAAAGCTCTGGCTGTTCCAAGTAAATCAGACTCAACATTAATTTGTAAACTATTAAACGAGGTTTGCAGAGCTTGAAAAACAATGTTCTTTTTTTCGGGCGTGCATCCAGCACCATAGAACCACATATTTGCGAAGTTGTTCTTTAGTCCGTCTGGAAATTCATCTTGAAGAATTTGAGAAATTTCAATTGAGTTTAAATAGAATGGGTTGATCCCCGAAGTAGTAAATTTTTTAATATTTGTCCCTGAAATTATTGCCCAATCTGTTTTCGTTGAACCACTATCTGCAATTAGAATCATTACTATATTATTTATTCAAATATACGGATTCAATTCAGTGGAGTGTAATCTTAATGATATTTAGTTTTGATTACATGGACTGTTGAATATTTGTGCGAAATAGTCAATTTTTCTAATATGGAATTTAACTGATTTATAATTACATAGGAGCCTATCAATGTTTTGTTTTAGAAAAGACTGATTTTTTTCAGTTTTTTCTTATTGGATTATATTTAATATAGCAGTCGAACGCACAACTTAAACCGGGAGCGGCACAAATTTTTTATTGTGCCGCTCTCTTTTTTAGTATAATTCGGCGTTATCATAAACAAAAAAAGCCCCATATGGAGCTTTTTTATAAGTATATTTTATTTTATTTTTTGAGTAATTCAACTACTTGATTAAATACATTTTGAGCAGTAAATCCAAATTCTTCATCAAGCTTTTTAGCTGGAGCTGAGAATCCAAAATGGTCTAATCCCCACACTTTACCATGCGAACCAACTAAACCTTCTAAAGTTACAGGTAAGCCAGCGGTTAAGCCAAATACAGGAATTCCTTGAGGAATAACTTCGGTTTGGTAAGCACTTGGTTGATTTCGAAATAAACCTTCTGATATGACAGATACAACTTGTACTTTTAAACCTTTTTCTGTTTTTAGTTTAGCCGCACCTTCGATTAGGGTGCTTACCTCGGAACCACTTGCTAGTAAAATAACATCAGGTTTACCGTTTGCTTTTTCTACAATGTAAGCTCCTTTTTTACATGCTAATGCTAATGTATAATTATTGTTGGGTAAATTGGTAATATTTTGGCGCGAAAGTATTAGTGCCGTAGGCGTTGAGGTATTGTTTAATGCTATTTCCCATGCTACGGTAGTCTCCTCAGCATCTGCCGGACGAAGTACTAAAGTACTATTGTGACCTTTGTGGTTTTTTAGCTTTTCCATCAATCTTAATTGAGCTTCATGTTCAATTGGCTGATGTGTTGGACCATCTTCGCCTACTCTAAATGCATCGTGTGTCCAAACATATTTTACAGGTAACTCCATTAAGGCAGCCATGCGTAAGGCTGGTTTCATGTAATCGCTGAATACAAAGAAGGTTGCACAAACTGGAATTACTCCACCGTGTAGAGCCATACCGTTGGCAATTGCAGCCATGGTTAATTCGGAAACACCAGCTTGTAAAAACGATCCTGAGAAATCTTCTTTTGAAAAGGCGGTGGTCTTTTTTAAGAAACCATCTGTTTTATCTGAGTTAGCCAAATCGGCCGACATAACAATCATGTTTTCAACAGTGCCTGCAAAGGCAGCTAATACAGTTGATGATGCTGATCGAGTTGCGCTATTTGCTGGTTGCTTTATTGCTGAAAAATCAAATTTAGGTGCAGCACCTGAGGTAAATACTTTTAGTTTCGCGGCTAATTCAGGATTGGCTTGTTCCCATTTTTGTTGTTCTGCTTTTTTAGCTTGAACTGCTTGAGTTTTTTCTTTCGCTACAGATGCAAATAATTCTGCTACTTCGGGGAAGATTACAAATGGATTTTCAGGGTTTCCACCTAAGTTAGCAATAGATTTTTCGAATGACGCACCTGCTTCGCCCAATGGCATACCATGAGTAGCAACCATACGCTCGAAGCTTGTTCCATCAGCTTTTACAGCCCCTTTTCCCATTATTGTTTTACCAATAATCAAAAATGGCTTTTCAGTTTCAGTCTGAGCTGCTTTTAATGCTTTTCTGATCTCTTCAGGATTGTTACCATCGATGGTCATGGTTGCCCATCCCCAACTTTCATATTTTTTTGCTGTATCTTCTATTGTAACAGCGTTAGTTTTGGTTGATAGCTGAATGTCGTTTGAATCATAAAACATTATTAAGTTGGATAAACCTAAATATCCAGCGATACGACCTGCTCCTTGAGAAATTTCTTCTTGCACACCTCCATCAGAGATAAAAGTATATATAGTATGGCTCATCCAATCTCCAAAACGTGATGTTAAAAAACGTTCGGTAATCGCTGCTCCAACTGCCATAGTGTGTCCTTGACCCAACGGACCTGACGTATTTTCCACCCCGCGTGCAAAATCAACCTCGGGATGACCAGGAGTTGGACTATTCCACTGACGGAAGTTCTTCAACTCATCCATCGAGTAAGCGCCTGTTAGTGAAAGTGTTGCATATAACATGGGAGACATATGACCTGGATCAAGAAAGAAGCGATCACGGTTAAACCATGTTCGATCGTTTGGATCGTAATTTAGAAACTCAGTGAAGAGCACACTCATAAAATCGGCTCCACCCATTGCGCCTCCAGGATGTCCTGATTTTGCTTTTTCGACCATCGATGCTGACAATATTCGAATGTTATCGGCTGTTTTTTGTAAAATTTTGTTGTCCATGACAATAATTGATTAATTCGTTTGGTAAAAAAATTTAATTTCAAGAAAACCCCGAAATCACAGCAGCAATTCAGTTTCCTATTAATTTGGTGCAAAAATACAGTTTTTTAATTATCCTTGAAAATCCTTTTAATATCATATGAATATAGATTGTAACTGTTTATATTTAATTTAAATGAATACAGAGATATGAATAATAGATATTAAACAGATAAATAAGATATTTTAGATAATTCCGCATTATGAACATTCTATTTTCATCTTCTCTATCTTTCTGTAATCTAAAAATTTATACTTCTATAAAGTTTAAACAGCTTTTATAAGTTATGGCATTTTATACATGAATGCGTTTATATTCATTCCTGCTCCAACGGAAGTCATCATAACATAGTCGTTCGAATGAAGTTCATGACCTTCCATCTGACCTTTTACTACCAAGTCAAAAAGCGTTGGAACAGTGGCAACGCTACTATTGCCTAAGGTTGCAATAGTCATTGGCATAACCGATAAATCGGCCTCTTTTATATTGTAAAGTCTAAACAGTCTTTTTAATATGGCTTCATCCATTTTAGCATTTGCTTGATGTATAAGTACTTTTTTTACATCTTTCAAATGGAGTCCGTTTAAATCTAAACACTCTTTTGCTAATAGGGGTACATAGGTTAATGCGTAATTGTAAACCCCTCGACCATTCATTTTAAGGAATGGGTTTTGATCGTGTAATTTAGGATCAAAAGCTTTATCCATTTTAAGTAAATCAATGTGTTCCATGGCATCGGTGCGTGCCACATGTTTTAAGACACCTACAGGCTGAGTACTTATTTTGGCTTCGAAAAGAGCCGCACCTGCACCATCCGCAAAAAGCATGGCATCACGATCATTGGGATCCATAATTCGGCTTAATGTATCCGCACCAATAACTAATACAGCTTTAGCATCGCCCGACTTGATGTAATAATTGGCTTGAATAACTGCTTGCGTCCATCCTGGGCAGCCGAATGTAATGTCGTAAGCTATTGTTTTCGGATTTTGAATTCCTAGTTTATATTTTACTCGCGACGAAATGGTAGGAAGAATATCAGGATAGGTTGTTCCATGTTTTATATCTCCAACATTATGAGCAACAATAATATAATCAAGTTTTTCAGGATCAAAACCTGCAGAATTTAGTGCTTCTTTTCCTGCAAATGTGGCAATATCGCTAGTCACATATTTGTCCTCAGCGCATCTTCGTTCACGAATATCTGTGATTTGCTCAAACTTTTCAATAATTTCGTTTCCAGGAACATCAATTAATGATCCATCTTCATTCATGAAAATATTGTTGGCAAAAGCGCTGTTTTTCACCACGATAGGAGGCAAGTAACTTCCTGTTCCAGTGGCTACTGCATAAATTTGTGCATTCAACTCCATGTTCCTATATCAAAATTTACGATTTGTAATATTCAAGTTTAAAATTTAGGCCATCCCAAACACCATAGGTAAATAGATTAACCCAATCGCCTAAGTAAATCAACCTGCTTTTTGTATTTAAGTTCAAATCTAATGCAATGTGTCGATGCCCATATATAAAATAATCGATATGCTTATGTTTTAGATATTCTTTAGAGTATAATACTAACCATTCTTTTTGGTCTCCTAGATAGACTGAGCCATATTTTACAAGATTTTTTTCGCGGCTTTTGCCCGACCAAAAGGTGGCTAATCCTATTCCCCAATTAGGATGTATGTGTGAAAAAACCCATTGAGCTAATTTGTTAGTGAAGAGGATTTTTAGGAGATTAAATTTTTTGTCATAGGAACCTAATCCGTCACCATGAGCTAAATAAAAAAGTTTTCCATCAAAGTTTAGTTCAAGCGGTTTGTGGTGAACTTGAACTCCAGTTTCTTTGGGGAGATAATCAAATACCCATATATCGTGATTTCCAGTGAAAAAATGAATGGGAATACCTTTATCGGTTAACTCCGACAATTTTCCTAAAAGACGAGTATATCCTCTTGGTACTACTTTTTTATACTCAAACCAAAAGTCGAAAATATCGCCTAAAAGATAAATTGCTTCGGCTGTTTCACTTATTGAATCAAGCCAAGAGACAAATGTTCGTTCATGCTGTTTAGCATTCGATATCGAAGGCGCACCTAAATGAACATCGGAAGCAAAGTATATTTTTTTACCGTTTTGCAAAGTCTTTAATACTGGTTATTTTCTTCGTTTTTTGCAAGTGCAAAGATACCGTTTTTTTTATAACCATGTTTTATAACACTATTTTTATCTTAAAAGATATAAAAAAAGCAGGGAATGATCACGGCTTTTTTTATTTTTAGCTCCTCTACTGTTTAACTTGTTCAGCAATTTTCTCTTCAAGGCGATTACCAAACAAATTTTTACCAATAATTTCACCTTTGGGGCTTATAATAAAATTAGTAGGAAGTTCCTTAACATTGTAAAGTTTGGCAGCATAAGAGTTTTCAGCATTTAGGTCGCTCACATTTATCCATGTGCACTGGTCTTGTTCAATTGCACTCTCCCATAAAACTTTACTTCCATCCAGTGAAACCTGATATACTTCAAATCCTCTTGATTTGTATTTATCGTAAACACGTTTAATGGTTTTATTTTCAGTTCTTGATTTAACATCTGTAGATGCCCAAAACGAGAGTAAGACTAATTTGCCTTTAAGTGATGAAAGTTTAATTTCTTTCCCTTCAGGAGTTTTTAACGTTAATTCGGGATTGTTTACTTCATTTGCCGAAGATAATAGCAGTTCGTTTAGCTTATTTTGTTGTTGCATATTTTTAGCTCCTAAAACATAGTTATATAAGTGCTTTACCCGTTCCGACTCAGGATAAAATAGATTTAAACTTGTTGCTAGAGTTGCAAAGTAAATTTGATCTTTTTTATCTAACACATCCATAATCGGACCTGAGTTATTCAAGTCTTGGAAAAGAGCATAATAACCAGCAAATGAACGAGGATTGTCCATTACAAAATTACCTACAAAATTTTTGTGTGAATTTAATACTTGGCTATAGTCTTGCTCGATTTGCGCTTTTTTTATTACATCTGTTTTAGGAATAATGGCATATAGCGTTCGTAAGCTATCAAGTTCTGTTTTTGTGTTTTTGTATTTGCGATTAATTATTTTAACATAGCTTGAGCCTACAGAGTTTTTTACAATGTAAGTAATTTCCATATTATTTGCATCAGCAGTAACTTCAAGTTTTTCAGTTGAGTCGGCTAGTAGAGTTATAAAATTCGATTCACCTAATTTTAATCTAAAAAATGTAGGTTCTGTTAATTCGCCGCCTTTAAAATTAAACTTTCCCGAATTATCTAATTTCGCAGAATCCAGAAGTACATTTCTGCCAATATCCATTCTTTCTAAAAATAAGGTTTTGTTTTTCCCATTTTCAATAGAACCTGAAATTTTATAATGTTTATTAAAAGTACATCCAATTATAAATAAAGAACTTAACAATACAGCAACATATTTCATATAAAATGGTTTGTTATAAAGGAACAATAGAGTTCGCTTTTGCAAATGAATATCTATTTCAAAATTAGAATTATTTTTTAATTATTGATTCAATAGTTTCAGAGAGAATGTTTCCCCAACAGTTTTTCTCAATAATAATTCCTTGTTTATTAACAATATAAATAGCAGGTAACGATCTAATTCCTAATTGTTTCAAAATTGGAGACTGTTCTCCTTTTAAATCGCTTAAGTGCCAACACGCTAATTTATACTTTGTTATCGTTTTTTCCCAATCAGTTCCATTTGCACTAAAATTTACCATAACTGTTTGAAGACCAAGTTTTTTGTATTTGTTCCAAAAAGTTGAGTATGAAGGTAATTCTTTAATGCATCTTGCATCTGTTGCTGACCAAAAAATATATAATACGGGTTTGTTTTTAAAAATTTCGGGAGATAATGATTTTCCCCACGGAGAACGAGCGTCTAATTGTGGAAATTCCGATCCTATCTGACCATATAATGTGCTATCTATTTTATTAAATGTGGAGTCGAGCTGATGATGAAAATCAATAACTGGTTTTAATCCAGCATAATGGTTAATTAAGAAAGTATCTGTTTCAATAAATAGCTGGCGATGTTTTTGTGGAGATAAAAAGGTGCTATTACCTGATTTTTGTAGAATAATTGGCAAATTGGCAAGATTTCGGTTTTGTTCAATTAAGGTTTTTAGCTTTAATGCTGTGCACATCTCTAATGTATCAACGTACCTGATGAGTGAATCTTTTAAAAGTTGGTTAGGAATAGGGTTAATTGTATCGGTTAATTGTTTTTGCAGTTTTTTTAATTCAGTGGTAAAATCAGTTTTAAGTTGTTCTGATTTTTGAATGTTAACCGAAGCTATATTGTTATAAAATATGGCTGTTGTGGTTATTTTACCCCAAACTCCTTTTAGCGAAGTTGTTTCACCTGATGTTAGTACTGTGACTATTTTTTCTCCATTAGAAAAAGATATTTGGTAAAAACCGGTTCGAGTTATTGGTCGTTTAAAAATATATGATCCATTGGATACTTGAATTGAAGTGTCAATGGTCGATTTACCCGAACCATTCAAATCAATTAAAATAAGTTTTGCATTTTCAGGAGCTTGAGCTAAGTCAACTATTAACGAAATAGTATCCTGGTGTTTAGCACAACCAGATAGACTTAATAAGCTGATGAGTGTAACGATTACATATCTGTTCACAATAACTAATTTTTGAATGAACTATTGATGCAAATGTATAAATTTATTGCGTAGCTGTGTTTTTAATTCTTCCTACAAATATGCCTATTGTTTTAGGTTGATTCGATAAATATTCGGTTAAGGATATTGACGAAAAAACCACTTTTTTTGCATTAAGTGACGCATGCAAAATACATAAAAGGCCATTTTTACGAACTGTAAAAGCAACATGGGTTACATCGAGTCCTTCGATAGAAGTGGCAAAAGCAATAATATCTCCATCCTGAATTTGTGATTCTACGGTATTGATATCTGATTTACTAATTAGTTTTAGTTTCTGATTTGATAGGTTTATTTCACTGGCTTTTATCTTATTTAATATTGTTGTGTCACTGAGTTGTTTATAAAACTGAGGATGAGTTGACATGAAGTTAATCTTTTTTTCATATGGAATAGTTCCTATTTTATTACTTACAATATCAATCATTCCCTTTTTTTGATTTTCGAGTAACCAGTCGGTAAAATAATGAAGTCTTGAACCATATCCATCAATTGATCCGCTTCGATACCTTAGATAAATTAATTGGCTTTGAAAATCGGATAATGTAGTTTTATTTTGTTTTATGCAAATCGAAATGGCACTCACATATTCAACAAATGTTGTGCAATCGACTTCACCTAAATTCATTACAAGTTTTTCTTCTGAATTATTGGTATCAAGTGTTGATGCGATATATGGAAATCCAATAAACTCAGAACCTACTTTTATTATTATTTGTGATATGGTTTCGTTTTGCCAATTGCGTTGTTGACTTAAATTTATTATTTTCTCAAATAGTAAAGAATCACTTTTAGAACATGTAGTGGCTGTTTTATTTGATTCGATATTCTTATTGATGATACTTGAATTGCTCTTTTTTGATGAATTTACTTGGCATGAGAAAGTAATAAAGAGGATGACAATTAATATATTACTTAAGTATTTCATATGCTTATAATTTAGTATCAAGATTTAATTATCAAGACATTAGACTGATTTACAGGACTTATCTAAGTCGATTGATGTCGTTATCATCATTCTGTGTGTTTAAAGGTTAATCATGGCTCGTTTCTTATCTATATTTGATTGAAGAATGGAGTGTAAATTACCAAAACATTAGATCAGTAAAAAGTAAGGACAAAAAAAAAGCAGCCTGTTGGCTGCTTTTTTTATTATGACTAATCAATTATTGAACAATTGATTTGAAAGTAGCATCTTCGAAAAATTTAGCAAATTCCAAATCGGTTTTTGCCATTGCTTTATATTTAGCATCTAAAGCAACTGATTTTTTAAGATTATCAATAACCATGTCGTTTTGAGCTGTACGAGCTCCAACAATAGCTTTTAAGTAATATTTGAAACCTACTTCTTGAGTGTTTGCATTTAAAGTAGATAAAGCTGAATCGTATTTTCCAGCAAGGATTTTTGCTAATCCAGCATTGCAACTTGTGCTATTACCGAAATAACGGATGGCACCTTCGTAATCACCTTCGTGAATAGCAATAATACCTAAGTTGCTGTCAAGTTCTGCACCAGCACCAGCAGCTGCACCAAAATATTCTTTAGCCTTAGCATAGTCACCATTGCGTAAAGCGATAACACCTAAGTTATTCATTACTTCAGGTGTGTTTGCTTTAATGGTATTGGCTTTTTCGAAAGCTGCTTTTGCACCATTCATATCACCTTTAGCATATAAAGCAACACCAACGTTGTTTTCTGCTCTCCAGCAGCTTGGATATTTCTGAGCTGCAGTTTGGTAAGCTTTTAATTGAGCATCAACATCAGTCTCTAAAGTAGCAACATAAAGTAACTCTTCTAACTCTAATGATTGAGCATCAGCAGCTAAAGCACCTTTTAATTCGTCATCTGATTTTCCAATTAGTTCGCTGTTAACAATTAATTTCGAACGACGAAGTTTAGGTAAAATCTCTTCGGCAATAACTTTAAATGTTTGAGACATGTTTTTGATCTCTTTCTCGCGAACTTCAGGATCAGAGTACATGTTTAAAACGCGAAGAATTAATTCTTTATCTTGAATATTTGAAGCTTCCATTAATTTTTTGAAACCATCCCAATCTTCAGGAGTACTTTTTAATGAGAAAAAGCCTTCTGCTTTAGGAGCAATTTTTGCTTTTTTCATCTCTTTATCAAGATAGGTTTTGGTAACTTTTTCGCGATCAGCAGCAAGTTTGGTGTTCAAATCAATACCACCGTCTGGTGATGCATAAGCTGATACTACAATGCCTTTAACTTCTTTTTTTGCATCAACATCAGCAGCAGCAATGTATGCATTTAAATTTTTCACTTCATCCTTTTTCAATTCAGCATCACGCAATTGAGCTTGTTGAATAAGGAAATAAATATCAGCTACTTGAGTTTCAGGGATAATGCGCTTGAATTGGTTTAAACCTGTTGAAGCAGCAGCACCTAAATCAGCAACTAAAGTTGAAGTAGAGATAACACCATTTGCAATTTTGTAAGGATCGAAATCCACAGAGTTTTTGCCTTTGGTAGCTTTAATGCGAACAACTAAGTCCGAAACGCGCATGTTTGCGTTGTAAGGAACTGAACCAGTATAAGTAATTGATCCACCATTAAGGTAAGAAATTACTTTGTCGTTTCCTTCAATTGACTCACCTTGTAAACGATAAGGAGTAAAAGCTGTTTCTCCTCCTTCATAAACTAATACTGGAGTTGCTTCAAGAACAACTTTTTTATCGAAATATTTCTCAGGAATTTGCACCTTAATTGTAACATCAACCTTGCCGGCATGTGTTTCAAGTACTTCAGGTGTAACGGTGTATTTCACATCCGGTGATCCTTTTTTCATTTTATCCAACCCTGCGCAGCTTGCCAATAGTACAGCAAGAGCAAGAGTTACAATTAGATTAATTTGTGTTCTTTTCATAATGTTTACCCAATTATTTGTTTTTAAACTAGTTTCAGTTAATACTATACAAATTTAATAATCTTTTTAAGATACAAAAGTATCTCTATAAATGCAAATATAGGCAATCTACATTAAAAGTAATAGTCTTAGCAGTTTAATTAAATTTTCATTTTTTCAGATGAAAAATCAACTAAAAAGTACTATTTATAAGAATCTTCTAATGATTGAATCAAATGATTTGAAAATTTAGAGATGCTTTGGTTGACTTAAAGTTAAATAAAATATTATTCATAAACTGCTTTTTTATATGCTAATTAACAGAGTGTGAAGGTTTGGCAATAAAATAATGTCCAATATTATCAATTTATGTTGTTTTTAACATAAATGAATTAATATTATTTCGGTTGAATATTTAAATTATAAAATGCAAAGGAATAAATATCAGTCCATTCATCAATGGTTTTCGATGTTGGTTTTCCTGCCCCATGTCCTGCATCGGTTTCGATACGAATTAATGTTGGATTATTCCCTTGGTTTTTTTCCTGAAGCGTAGCAATGTATTTAAATGAATGTGCTGGAACAACCCGATCGTCGTGATCGGCTGTTGTTACTAAAATTGGTGGATAATTTATTGATTCATTGATGTTGTGAATAGGAGAATACTTGAATAAATATTTAAACATATCTTCCGATTCCTCACTTGTACCATAGTCGGTTGCCCAAAAACGACCAATTGTAAATTTATGATACCGCAACATATCCATGACACCTACCTGTGGGAATGCTGCACCAAAGAGATCGGGAGCTTGATTGACAACTGCTCCAATTAATAATCCTCCGTTACTACCTCCTTGAGCAACAATTTTACCTTTTTGAGTATATTTATTGCTAACTAAATAATTAGCAGCTGAAATAAAATCATCGAAGACGTTTTGCTTCAGCATTTTTGTACCGCTTAAATGCCAATTCTCACCATATTCGCCACCTCCACGAAGGTTGACCACTGCGTATATTCCTCCGTTTTCCAACCATATTAATCGGCGGATATCAAATGCAGGTTTTAAACTGATGTTAAATCCACCATATCCATATAACCAAACGGGATTACTACTATCTAGGTTCAAGCCTTTTTTATGAACTAAAAACATAGGTACTTTAGTTCCATCTTTACTTGTGAAGAAAACCTGATTGGTTTCATATGAATTAACATCAAAATCAATATTTGTTTGATAGAAAATGTCGCTTTGGTTGGTATCTGTATTGTACTTATAAATAACTGAAGGATAGGTGTATGATGAGAAATTGTAAAATACTTCATTCTCGTTTATTTTACCATTAAATTCTGAAACAGTTCCAAGTGTTGGCAGATTTATATTATACAAGTAGTGACCTGTAGAATCAAAACCTTTAATAATTGAATGAGCATCTTTTTGATAGTTCCCAAACAATTTTTCTCCAGCAATGGTGACTGAAAGCAAAACATCGGATTCATTTTGAGGAATCAAATCTGCCCCCAAGTTTTCGCTAAGACTCTGTGTGTTAAAAGCAATAAGTTTATAATTTGGTGCTTGGAAATTAGTGTGAAATAATAATTTTGAGTTGAAGCAATCGACAAATTCAAAATCAGAATCGAAGGAATTAATAAGTTTTACAACTGGATTATTGGTTTTTTCGAGGTTTTTAATGTAGATCGCATTTCCTGATGTTGATTCAGTAACTGTTATTATTAACCATTTCTCATTGGATGATACTGTGGGCGAGTAATTTAGATTCGGGTTTTGATTATCTTCGTAAACAAGTTGATCTGATTCTTGGTTGGTACCAATTCGGTGATAATACACTTTGTTGTTTATATTTTCACCTTTCAATTGATCGCCCGTATTAGGTTTTGGAAATCGGCTATAAAAAAAGCCATCGCCAAACCAAGCCATGTTTGAAAACTTAATCCATTGTATATGATCCGTTAATAGTACGCCTGTTCTAATATCTTTTACAAAAAAATCATTCCAATCGCTACCAGCCGAAGCAATTCCGTATCCTAAATACTTCCCCGATGGCGAAACTGAAATGGTTGAAAGCGCAACTGTACCTTTACCAGACAGGGAATTTGGATCTAAAATGACTTTAGCTGTGTCGGCAAGTGTATGCTGTATGTAAATAACATTTTGATTTTGTAGTCCATCGTTTTTTGAATAAAAATAGTTTCCTCCTTCTTTAAATGGAGTGCCCATTCGAGTGAAGTTCCAAAGTTTAGTCAAACGATCATTGATATGTTCTCGAAAAGGTATTTGATTGAGATATTGGTTGGTTACTTTGTTTTCCGAAATGACCCATTCTTTTGTCTGAGCTGATTGATCATCTTCGAGCCATCGGTATGGATCGGGTACGTTTTGACCAAAATAGGTGTCGATAGTATTGGCTTTTGGCGTATTGGGATAGGTTATTTTAGATTTTTTATTTGATTGGCAAGCCATGCTAATAAGAATTATACAAACAAAAGCTAAGAATTGATTTTTCATAAGACGATTATTTTTGATTAGAATCCTAGGTTTGAAAGGTGTTTTGCTTAATCGTTTCTAATAAAGTTGTTTGTTTTTCATTTTGTGATTTTCAATAAATTTACCAGTAATGTATCCTAATAGTAAACCAAGTGTCCATCCCATAATGATAAAGAATAGCATTTTTTCAGGAAATAGGAGATATGATGTGATTGCTCCCAGAATAACGCCAACACCCATTCCAATGGCTGATATTATTGAAAATAATTGGCCTTTGGGAGTTATTTGATGTGATTGTTTTAGATGAGTATTAATTGTTTGAATAGTTTCAATAAAATGATTCAGTTGAGTTTTGTTTTGAGGTAGAATTATATCGGGCAATTCGGGAATTAAATTTACTAAATGGTTGAAGTTTGTATTGCATTGAGAGCAATTTTTAGCTTTATCTTCTAAAACAGCCATAATTCGAGGAAGCAGATCAATACCCAATAACCGAACATCGACTCTGGACGATTTCGATAGTACGTCATTGATTTTTTCGTGCCACTGATTAATTTGTTCTTGATTGGGCAATGATTCCATAAATGCTAGTTAAGCAAATTAAGTTAATGAAAAACTTTTGCTTGAGGAATTCTTTTATAATAAAAAAGCCGACTGCATGTCGGCCTTATTTAATAGGTAAAAGCTTAAATTATGGCATCCAATTTTGATGCTAATATGGTTTTAGGTACAGCTCCAACTTGTTTATCGGCAATATCACCATTTTTGAAAAACAAAATAGTTGGAATATTTCGAATACCAAATTTCATTGCTGTTTGTGGATTACTGTCTACATCCATTTTGCCAATTACTGCTTTGCCTTTATAATCATCGGACAATTCGGAAACAATTGGACCAACTATGCGACAGGGGCCACACCATTCTGCCCAAAAATCTACCAAAACAGGTTTGTCTGACTTTAGCACCAACTCTTCAAAATTAGCATCCGTAAATTCTATTGTCATAGCGTATCGTATAAATTAATGTTATAATAAATCAATATAATTAAGCAAAGTTATTAAAAACTTGTGCAATATCAAAGTTAAGATTTAGTCGCATTTTTATCAAATCCTTAGTCCCAATGTTTAAATTTAATTTTAATGAATACAGAGATAGGAAGAATAACAATAGATATTAGAATGTTAAAAGCATAGATCAAGATATCAAAGATATTTACTGATTACGAACATTCTATTTCCATTTTGAAAACAGTCGTTCACAAAAATGAACTCCTTGATTTTCAGAGTTTCGAAAGCCTTGTCTTTGTAGCTTTCTTATTAAAGACTGTGAAAAATGCAGTTTTCGTGCAGACACTTAGTTATATATTAGTTCACTGATGATTAACAAGTAAATGCATTAATTGTTTACGCTAAATATTACATCTGGTATTTCTTGGAAATACTTAACAACTTCGTTGGTTAGATTGATTTTTCGATTCCTTGAAAATAGTTTCACCTGATGGTTGTTATCTGGATCATAAACCGTAAATCGTATAAGCGATTCTCCTGCATTTTCACCTGATGTATCACTAGTTAAATCAAGCAGTTCGGTGATAAAAGCCTGATTTAAGGCGGGGAGTGGAATTGAAAGGTGAATGCTCTCAATTTTTGTCGACCGAAGTTCGCCCAAGCTCATGATTTGGTTTATTTTAAATTCTTTTTCTTCAGGTTTAAACCGTTTTGGTGATATTTGGCCTTTTATGGCTACGGTTTTTTGAAGTATTAAATGATGTTCGAATTTAGGAAAATCTGCTCCAAAAAGTGCGAATTCGAACGTGCCAGAGTAGTCTTCAACTGTAAAAATGCCATAGTTATTGCCTGTTTTTGAAACTCCTTTTCGAACAGCGGTTATGATTCCTCCAACAGTTAAATCGCGTTTTTTTAATTCAGGAATGTCATTCAATTCCATCATCGTTCCGTTGCATAGAAATGAAAGCTCTAAGCGATAATCATCTAATGGGTGAGCCGATAAGTAAATTCCAATTAGTTCTTTTTCGCGATTGAGTTTTTCGAGGTTCGAAAACTCTTCAACTTTTGGTATATCTGGTTTTTTTATTTCGATAGCGCTCGATCCCAAGGCTCCAAATAGTGAGTTTTGATTTTGACTTTTATCTACTTGAAAGCGGTTGCCGTAACGTAATAAATGTTCGATAAATGTTATATCATCATTGCTTCCAGCACTCGCAAAATATTGAGCACGGTTAATGCTTCCTAAATTATCGAAGGCTCCGGAGGCTGCTAAGGCTTCCATGTTTTTTTTGTTGACAACAGTTAAGTTTAAGCGTTCTACAAAGTCGAAAATATCTTTAAAGGCACCATTTTTTTTGCGTTCAGTAATAAGCTCATCTACGGCTCCTTCGCCAACACCTTTTATTCCGGCCATTCCAAAACGGATAGCTCCTTTTTTATTTACGGTAAATTTTCGAAAACTTTCGTTTACATCAGGGCCAAGTACTTCAATGTTTACATTTCGGCACTCTTCCATAAAGTTGGTAATTTTAACAATATCACTTAGGTTACAGCTAAGCACGCCCGACATAAATTCGGCCGGATGATGGGCTTTTAAGTAGCCAGTTTGATAAGCTATTTGTGCATAGCAAACCGAGTGCGATTTGTTAAATGCATATTGAGCAAATGCTTCCCAGTCAGTCCAAATTTTATCAATTATTTCTTGCGGTTTCTTTTTCGAATCTTTAATGCCTTCCATGAATTCAGGATTGTTGAGGCATCCTTGAGTAAACTTCTCCTTGAGTTTATTCATCATGTCGATCTGCTTTTTCCCCATTGCTTTTCGGAGCGAATCGGAATCACCTCGAGTAAAACCTCCTAAAGCACGAGATTGAAGCATCACCTGCTCTTGATAAACGGTAATTCCGTATGTGTCTTTCAAGTATGGCTCCATGATCGGGTGATCGTAGGCAATCTCTTCTTGTCCATGTTTTCGTGCAATGAAAGAAGGGATGTATTCCATCGGACCCGGACGGTAGAGGGCATTCATGGCCACCAAGTCTTCGAATCGATTGGGCTTTAGCGCTTTCAGGTGCTTTTTCATTCCTGGCGATTCGAACTGGAAAATGGCAGTTGTTTCGCCTCGGCTAAAGAGTTCGAATGTGAGTGGATCGTTTTCGGGAATGTTATCGATATCTATTTCAAGTTGTTTTGAAAGCTTGATGTTTTCTAATGTTTCTTTAATGATCGATAACGTTTTTAATCCTAGAAAATCCATTTTTAAAAGACCGATTGCCTCTACAAAGCGTCCATCGTATTGCGTTGTCAATAGATTTTCGTCTTTAGTTGGCATCACTGGAATGTGCTGATCGAGCGGATCTTTACTAATTAATACTCCGCAGGCATGCACGCCAGTTTGACGGATTGAACCTTCGAGTGTTTCAGCGAATTTGATGGTTTTGGCAACTAAAGGATCGCCAAAATTTCGCTGATGTTCGAGCTCAGGAACTTCTTCGAAGGCCTTCTTCAGTGTAATTTTTGGCGTGTCGGGAACTAATTTCGAGAGTCTGTCGGCTTCGGATAGTGGTAGTTTTAGTACGCGAGCCACATCGCGAATGGCCATTTTAGCTGCCATGGTTCCAAAGGTGCATATGTGAGCAACCTTGTCAACACCATATTTATTAGTCACGTAATCCAATACAAGCTGGCGTCCATCGTCATCAAAGTCAATATCGACGTCGGGCATGGAGATACGATCGGGATTAAGGAATCGCTCAAACAGCAAATCGTGCTTGATGGGATCAACATTGGTTATTCCGGTGCAAAAGGCCACCACGGCACCTGCTGCCGAACCTCGTCCCGGACCAACCAGAACGCCCATTTTTCGAGCTTCGTTTATAAAATCTTGAGTTATTAAAAAGTAACCCGGAAATCCCATTCCCATAATTACCGACAACTCGAAATCAATGCGTTCCTTAACATTATCGGGCAGCGGATTGCCATAACGTTTGTAGGCACCTTCGTACGTAAGGTGTGTTAGGTAATCGCCTTCACTATCGAACCCATCTGGCAAGGGAAAGTCGGGCATAATGGGCTTGGAATTCAGATCATACATTTCAACCTTATCCGAAACTTCAACGGTATTTTTAAGCGCTTCGGGATAATTATTGAAGAGTTGATTCATTTCGGAAGTGGTTTTAAACCACTCCTGTTTGGTGTAGTGCATACGAGCAGGATCATCCAAATCTTTACCCGTATTTAAACATATCAGCAAATCGTGAGCATCGGCATCTTCGGCATTAATAAAGTGAACATCGTTGCTGGCAATTACCTTTACATCGAGCTCTTTAGCTAATTCGCAAATAATTTTATTCACTTTCACCTGATTCCCGAAAATCTCATCCTTTAAACGAGGATCATCGTTGGGATGCATCTGTAGTTCGAGGTAATAATCTTCTCTAAATACCCGTTTGAACCAATTGATGGTTTCACGCGCACCATCCAAGTCGTTCGACATAATTTTTTGAGGCACTTCGCCTCCTAAACATGCCGAGGTTATTATTAGTCCTTCGCTGTAAAGCTCCAATACTTCTTTGTCGATACGCGGTTTATAGTACATTCCCTCGGTATTAGCGAGTGAAACCAGTTTGAGCAAATTCTTATAACCTTGATGATTTTTAGCCAGAAGAATCAGGTGATCGCCCGATCGATCCAAATCTTTATCGTCCTTATCTTTACGCGATCGGGATGCCACATAAGTTTCGCAACCTAAAATAGGTTTAACTCCCTCTTTTTTACACATATCCCAAAACTCTTTAATGCCGTACATATTTCCATGATCGGTAAGAGCTAAGGCTGCCATGCCATCTTTTTTAGCTTTTTGAACTAAATTTTTTATGCTTGCCGCACCATCTAAAATGGAGTATTGAGAGTGAACGTGCAGGTGTGTGAAGGGAATTAATTCCATGTTATTGTAGTATTTGTCATTTTTATAAATGTTGATAATCAGCGTAGTACGGAAAATCTAATGCGCCTGATCATCATTATTCAACTGTATACAAAAGTAACCAATTGATGGAGGAAAAACAGACAAATGACCAAATGGTTTTTAACAAATTGGAATATAGTTGTTAATTAGGGTCTGCTGAAAAAGTATTATTTCATTCTATTATAATTAATTAACTTGATTTTTATAGATGCCAAATTCAGGGGAAAAGAGAAAATATTACATAACCCTTTGACGTGTTAAATTTTAAATTCCCCGTCAGGGGATAAATATCAATAGAGAATTAATGCTGAGAAAATTTGTTCCCCAGAGGGGATTAACCTAAATGCGTGAATGTTAATGCTCTACGGGCAAAATAATCTATCGTACATGATTCTCTATTGATATTAATCCCCTACGGGAAAATTAGATAATAAAGCTGCTTAAGTTTTTCTGCAGACCCTAATTAGAATCGAAAGAAATTGCGATATTTTTAGAATTGTACTCTTTTTTCGATGTGATTGGATTAAAATTAACTTCATACAGATGTTAATCTCCAAGAAATCTTTTAATCATTTTATCCTATTATCGCGCTAAATTATCTATTGCAACTATTTCTACTTTTTAAATAGTGTCAGCAAGGAAACTTCACTTTTTCGCTGTCTTTGTCAAGAAGGCTTCAAAGACAAGGGTTCTGAAATTTTGAAAATCAAGGAGTTCACTTTTGTGAATGACTGATTTCAAAATGAAAATAACGCAGTATTTGGAGTTTTCTTGCAAAGACTAAATATCGATTTAATCTTTCGTGAGATGAACCATAACAACATAAGACTGTTTAACGAGGGCATGAAAGTTAATGGGGAAACCTCATTGTATATACCTATTGAATTAATTAATATTGTTAATTCAAAACAGTAATCCGATGATTGCTTCTGAAAGTGCCAAAAGGTAAATAATACATTGAATGTAATAATGATTGAAAAACGCAAAATATCTAAGCCCGATTGGCTTAAAATACAACTTCCAAATACTGCCGACTATAGCTGGATGAATAAAACCATTCGCGACAACCAGCTGCACACCATTTGTACCAGTGGCAAATGCCCCAATGCTGCCGAATGTTGGAGTAATGGAACAGCTACCTTTATGATTTTAGGAAATATTTGTACTCGTGCTTGCAAATTCTGCAACGTTCCAACCGGCAAACCATTAGCTGTTGATATTAACGAACCCATTAAAGTAGCTCGCTCCATACAACTTATGAAGCTAAAACATGCTGTTATTACCTCGGTCGATCGTGACGATTTAGAAGATGGTGGTGCATCTATTTGGGCGCAGACTATTATGGAAGTTAAACGATTGAATCCAACCACATCCATGGAGGTTCTTATCCCCGATTTCAGCGGATTACACCACCTCATTCAGCAAGTTATTGATGCCAAACCTGAGGTGATTTCGCATAATTTAGAGACAGTCAGACGACTCACGCCTGTTATTAGAACCAAAGCCAAATACGATTTAAGTTTGCGCGTTTTAAAATACATATCGCAACAAAACGTGGTTGCCAAATCGGGCATAATGCTAGGTTTAGGCGAAACCGATGAAGAGGTTTTTCAAACCATGGACGATATGCTTGAAGCTGGTGTGAGTGTAGTAACCATTGGCCAATACCTTCGTCCATCGGCGCAAAACATCGAAGTATTTGAATATGTGCATCCCGATGTATTTGCAAAATATAAAACTGTTGGACTCGAAAAAGGATTCGCTTATGTTGAGAGTGGCCCTCTGGTTCGCTCATCGTATCATGCCGAAAAACACATCAATGCATTAAAAAAGAAGATAAAATAGCGAAGAAGAGTTTGAGAAAAAGAGATGGGTAGATGAGAAGAAGACGGAAAGAGAAAAAGATAATTAGAAAGCAATGTCGATTCGCTAAAATCTGAAAAACATTAATATCAAACACAGCCTGTTTAGCCAACGGAAAAAACTATATAAATCAGGATTCGCTGAATAAAAACTTTAACCAATTATGAGCAACATCATTCACTTCGAAGATTTAGGACTACGCGATTATAAAGAGGTTTGGGATTATCAAGAAAACCTCTTTAATCAATTAATGGCCACAAAAACAGAAATTGCAAAAACACAAAATAGCGATCAACTTCAACATCTTCTATTTGTTGAACATCCGCATGTTTATACTTTAGGGAAAAGTGGTGAAGTCAATAATTTATTGATCAACGATCAGTTTTTAAAAAATATTAATGCCACTTTTTACAAAATTAATCGAGGTGGCGACATTACCTACCATGGTCCTGGTCAAATTGTAGGTTACCCTATTTTTGATTTAGAAAAGTTAAAAATGGGTGTTAAAGAATACATTTTTAAACTAGAACAAGCCATTATTGATACATTAGCTCATTATAATCTAAATACCGATCGTTTAGATGGAGCAACAGGTGTTTGGCTCGACACAAAAAAGCCCGGTTCGGCTCGAAAATTATGTGCCATTGGCGTAAGAGCCAGTCGTTATATTACCATGCATGGGTTTGCCTTAAATGTAAACACCAACCTTACCTACTTTTCAC
The DNA here is from genome assembly GCA_038212305.1 of Bacteroidales bacterium. Lineage (GTDB taxonomy): Bacteria > Bacteroidota > Bacteroidia > Bacteroidales > Marinilabiliaceae > JBBQUP01. Next base: position 27,153 of record JBBQUP010000003.1, on the reverse strand, counting down.
ACATTAATCCATGCGGTTTTGTTGACAAGGGAGTCACATCCATGCAAAAGGAGCTAGGTTATGAACTCGATTTTGATGAAGTAAAAGAGAAATTAGAAAAGATCATTCTCAAAACATTTAATTTAACATTGGCCTAATTGCTTTGCATTCATATTCAATCATTAGTGAATTATGTTTAAAAGTTTTTTGTTAAGAGTAGTTAACGATAAGCTAAAAAACTATATTTTTAGGCAAATTTGACTGAAAGCTTTAAATAAAAAATGGATAAACGCTGGACACTAAAACAACCCGGAGACTCGGAAAAAGTAAACCAACTAGCCGAATCACTCAATGTGAATCGAGTGATTGCCAATTTATTGGTTCAGCGTGGCATTAATAATTTCGAAGAAGCACGAGTATTTTTTCGTCCTCAACTTTCTGACTTACATGATCCGTTTTTAATGACCGATATGGACAAGGCCATTAATCGCCTCGATATTGCCATGAAAAACAATGAACGGATTATGGTTTATGGCGATTATGATGTAGATGGAACCACCTCGGTAGCTTTAGTTTATTCATTTTTAAAAAAACGCCATAAAAATCTCGACTTTTACATTCCCAATCGATACGAAGAGGGTTATGGTGTCTCTCTAAAGGGAATCGATTACGCTTCAACTTCTGGCGTAAGTCTTATAATTGCTCTCGATTGCGGTATTAAAGCGGTTGAAAAAATCGAATATGCTAGCAAAAGAGATATCGATTTTGTCATCTGCGATCATCACACACCCGGTGAATTTTTACCTAAAGCAGTTGCGATTTTAGATCCCAAACGATTGGATTGCAATTATCCAGACAGGAACTTAAGTGGCTGTGGTGTAGGATTTAAGCTTATTCAAGCCTATTGTCGGCAAAATAAAATAAATGAGGAAGAAGTTTACGAGTACCTCGATTTAGTAGCCGTTAGCATTGCTTCCGACATTGTTCCTATAACTGGTGAAAATCGGATTATGGCCTTTTATGGTTTACAAAAACTCAACACAACTCCATCAACGGGCTTACTTTCAATTATTAAAATTGCAGGAATGGAAGGCCGTGAGTTAACCATTAGCGACATAGTGTTTAAAATTGGCCCTCGTATTAACGCTGCTGGCCGTATCGATTCGGGTAATGATGCGGTTGATTTATTAGTCAGCTCCGAACCTTTGGAGGCTAAACAAATGAGTGAAGACATTGATGTGAGCAATAATACTCGCAAAGATTTGGATAGAACCATTACTCAGGAAGCTTTAGATATGCTTTCATCTAGTCCCGAATTAGCCAACCGAAAATCCACAGTTTTATTTAAACCCGACTGGCATAAAGGCGTTGTAGGTATTGTTGCCTCGCGATTGACCGAACACTATTACCGTCCAACCATTGTATTAACTCAGTCGAAAGGTTTGGCGACGGGATCGGCACGATCGGTGGAAGGATTTGATTTGTACAAAGCCATTGAATCGTGCAGCGATTTGCTAGAGAATTTTGGAGGTCACATGTATGCGGCAGGTTTAACCCTCAAACCCGAACGTGTGCCTGAATTTATAAGACGTTTCGAAAAAATTGTATCTGAAACAATTTTACCCGAGCAACTCGTCCCTCAAATTGAAATTGATGATGAGATTCATCTAAAAGATATCGATGAGCGTTTCAACCGTATTCTCAAACAATTTAAGCCTTTTGGGCCAGGGAATATGAAACCCGTTTTTGCCACTCGTCGTGTATTCGATTATGGAACATCCAAAGCAGTTGGAAAAGACAAAGATCATTTAAAAGTTGAATTAATTGAAGAACACTCGGCTGCTATTAAGCCTGGCGTTGCTTTTCAAATGTCGCACTTTTTAGATCAGGTAAAACAAGGCAAACCATTTGATGTATGCTATTGTGTCGATGAAAATGTTTTTAATGGTTTAACCTCACTACAAATGACTATTCGTGATTTATTGTTTCCTTACCAATTAGAATAAGCCGTCCCCATTATTTTGTTATGCATCAGCTCGTTTATATTCTAATTACTAGTCCATTTGATTAACTATTTTGAATTTTAACTATTAACCATGTTAAAGTAGGCTGCAAACGTTCATTAGTAAAATTGATTCTATTAAAATGATATAAATTTCACAATAATTAAAACAAATTAGTTTTGAAATCCACTATATTTGTACTAAACTAAATAAAGAGTTATTTAAAAACTTATAAGTTAGATTAAATAATTGGGTAGCTGTATTATAAAGTATATTTTAAGATCATACTACAAACTAAAGATATAGATTATATAAAAAATGAATATACAAATGAAAAAAATCTCTGCTTACACAACAATATTGGCTGTTATAGCCATGATTGTGCTTTATTCTTGTAATTTTAGTCAACAAAATTCAACAAAAGTAACTAAAAGTGAAATTGAACAAGATGTAAAAGACTTGGTATATCCTATGCCTACAGCATTTGAAGTTACCGAAATGCTCAACCGCATTGGTGCTGCTTATATCTTAACCTTATCAAACGACCCTAGTAAAGCGTCTAATTATCTTACTGAACGTAAGCAAGCACTTAACTTAGGTATTTATGGTGCCGATTTAAGTTATGCAAGCACTTATAGACAAAAGCAAGCTACCATGGATTTTTTAAACGCTTCGAAAAAACTTATCGAAGAGTTGGATTTAAATGCAGCTATGAATCCTGAATTATTAGATAAAATTGAAAATAGCAACGATGACAAAGACGTTTTGGTAAAACTAATTACCAATACATTTTACGACACCTATGCCTATTTAAATAAAACAGGTCGTCCGGGTGTTGCTGCCATTGTTTTAACTGGCACTTGGGTTGAAGGATTATATATTGCGACTCACATTTCGGAGGATACTTTTAATGATAAAGAAATGGTGAAAATTGTAATGGATCAGAAAGAATCGCTTGCTAAAATGCACGAAATTCTAGATAAAAATACTGCTAACAGCGATGTAGCTGAAATAATTACTACCATTGCTCCTATTAAAGCAATCTTTGATTCAATTGATGGATCTATCTCTGAAAGTCAATTGATTAGCATTACAGAAAAAATCAGAACTATTCGTGATCAATTTATAAACTAAACTTGCGGCTCAAATGTCGGGTTAGCAAGTCCATATTCCCTAAAGGAGCTTTCTTTCGATAAGACGGAATAGCTCCTTTATCGCTCTAATACAATCCTAAAAACCTCCTATTTTCATGAGTGAATCGTTGCTCGAAGCCCTAATGCAGTTGTTTGCCTTACTTACCGATGTAATTAAGGCGAACGATAATGAAAGAGCCCGATCGTTGGTAGAGTCTTTTTTGAGTAAATACTATAATCGCGACTATGTTGAACAATATCTAACAAAATACGACCAACATCTTAACAATTATCGCAAAGTAGATTTATCTGAAAATCCAGAGCAAAAAGAGAAATGGCAATCTAAACGCTATTTTAAAGTATTGGAAATATGCTCACATGTTAATCAGGAAATGGAAGAAGAGCCACGTCTTATCTTGTTAGCTCTCCTTCTCAATTTTTTAAAGAACGATACAGAAGTTTGTCCTGAAGAGTTCGATTTCATAAAAACAGTGGCGGCTGAACTTCGAATTAATGAGAAAGATTTTATTAATCTGGCCGATTTCATCATAAAAAAACCCGAAGAGGTTACCGATAAAAGTGCGTTACTGCTAATTAGTAACGATCCTGTTTCACCAATAAATGGGATTAAGCACATATTCAATGCAAAACAACAAGTTGTAGTTTGGGTGTTGCATATACGAAGTACCACTTCCTTCTTTTTTAGGTACTCTGGTAGCCGTAACTTATACATGAACGGCAATAAAGTAGAGCAAGACAGAGCGTTTGTATTAAATGCTGGCTCTATGATAAAAACGTCGTTAATGCCACCTGTGTATTATGGAACGGTTGCCGAAAAGTTTATTCAACGCGAAGATAAAGGGCGTATTATTTACCGTGCATTAGATATTGAATACAAATTTAACAACAACCAAATTGGTATTCACAAATTCAGTTTCACAGGACGATCAGGCCAATTAGTGGCGGTTATGGGCGGCAGTGGAACAGGAAAATCAACGCTTTTAAACGTATTAAATGGTAATTATCGCCTCAGCAACGGGATGATTACAATTAATGGCTACGATATTCAGACTGATGCTGAGATACTTCAAGGGGTTATTGGTTTTGTTCCTCAGGACGATATGCTAATTGAAGAGTTAACAGTATTTGAAAACCTCTACTACAATGCCAAACTATGTTTTAGCCACCTTAACCACGCGGACATTGTTAAATTAGTTGAAAAGGCACTCAACGATTTTGATTTAGTTGAAGCACGCGATTTAGTGGTAGGCAACCCCTTGAAAAAGATGCTAAGTGGCGGTCAACGTAAACGATTAAATATAGCTTTAGAATTGGTTCGGGAACCATCTATTCTCTTTGTTGATGAACCCACGTCAGGCTTGTCGTCAATGGATTCGGAAAAAGTTATTGTTCTTTTAAAACGACAAACGCTTAAAGGCAAGCTTGTAATCATTAACATTCATCAACCTGCCTCCGACTTGTATAAATTAATCGATAAACTGTTAATCATCGACAAAGGAGGACACATAATTTTTGGTGGAAATCCAATGGATGCCATTGTTTATTATAAGCAACAAGCTCATTATGTAAATGCCGAAGAGCGTGAATGTTCGACTTGTGGCAATGTTAAAACAGAGCAACCTTTAAGAATAATTGAAGCGCGTATTGTGGGTCCAAGTGGCAAACTCATTCGTAAACGCAAAGTAAAACCTGAGGATTGGTATCAACTCTACCTTCAAAATTTCGAGAGTAAGTTCGAATGGAAAACCAAACGCCAAATACAACGAAAAGAAAAGCTTCCTCCCAATTTATATAACATTCCTGGTCGATTGCGTCAGTTCAGCATTTTTGCCATGCGCGATGCTTTATCCAAAATTAAGGACAAACAGTATTTGCTCATCAATTTAATTGAAGCACCTATTTTAGCAGTTATCTTGGGATTTTTCACAAAATTTATTGCAGGCACAGCATCCGATCCTAATGCTTATATTTTTAGTGAGAATGAGAATATTCCGGCTTACTTATTCATGAGTGTAGTTGTGTCGCTGTTCTTAGGACTTAACGTAAGTGCCGAGGAAATAATAAAAGACAAAAAACTGCTTAAACGCGAGAAATTTCTAAATCTAAGTCGATTTAGTTATCTCAGCAGTAAAATGTCAATACTATTCATAATATCAGCCATACAAACACTTAGTTTTGTTTTAATTGGCAATGCCATTTTAGAAATTGATGGAATGAACCTCAGCTATTGGGCTATATTATTCTCAACCGCTTGCTTTGCAAATATGCTAGGATTAAATATTAGTAGTGGACTCAATTCCGTTGTTTCAATTTACATTACCATCCCGCTAATTTTAGTTCCTCAGCTTTTATTTAGTGGAGTTATTGTCAACTTCGATAAACTTCATAAATCAATAACATCGCAAGAATATGTTCCTCGAAGTGGCGATTTAATGATTTCGCGTTGGGCTTATGAAACTCTGGCTGTTAATCAGTTTTTAAATAACGATTACGAAAAAGCCATTTACGATTATGAAAAAGCGATCAGTAAATCATCGTTTTATACATCAGCTCTTATACCCCAGCTACAATCGCTAAACAAAACTTGCTTATCAGATTATCAAATTGGCGATTCTGCTCAATTGGCATTTAATTATCCATTGCTAAAAAAAGAACTGGAAAGGGTTCAATTTCATTGGCCTTCGTTAAAAGTCGCGAATCCTTTGGATACATTTAATATTATTGCCAACACTCAAATTACAACTAATTTGGACTCATTGAGCAATCAATTAAAAATTATCTATGTCGAAAATCGTCAAGCAAAAGACAATAAGCTAAGGGAGATGGCAAAAGCCTTGGGAAGCAATAATAAACTTGTTGAATTCAAACAAAAATATTATAACGAAGCGTTAGCAACACAGGTTCAAAAAAAGAACGAACTAAAACAAATTGAATTTACTGGAAAACGATTTATTCAAAAAAGACACCCCATTTATCAAGAACCACTATCAAAAATGGGACGAGCACACTTTTATGCTCCAGTTAAGTTAATGTTTGGATATCCAATACCAACATTGTATTTTAACATTCTCATCATATGGCTTTCATCAATTATTTGCTATATCACGTTGTATTTCGATTTGCTTCGTAAAATACTATATACCGTTGAACGATTCAAGCTACGCCGACTTAACAAACAGTTACAAAAGCTTACTACTTAATATTTTATCCATTTAGTGTAACTTATTGCAAATCTTGGGCGTCATAGTAATTGTAGGTTCTTTTTTAGAATTACAAATACTGCGATGCCATGATATTGAGTAAAACTCAAACTAAGCGATCATGTCGTCGAACAAGAAAATGACTTACTGATCCAATAAATTTTGAAACTAATTTTACTCAAATGAAACAACTAATTCGAAAAATTCAAAGCATCATTACAACTAAAACGTTGGCGTACGTTGCGGCATCAAGCTTGCTGATCTCGTGCATAAACGCTCAACAAACCATTGTTGACCAAGTTGATTTATCGTTCGATAACATTACTTCGGTTGAAGTAGAAGGCTCTTTTTGTCAGGTTAATATTAATGCCATCGAAGGCCATATGGTTAGTTTTAAAGGAGTCATTAAAGCATCAAAAGCATATGATGATTTAAAAATCAAATACACTGAGGACAACCATGTTCTTAAAATATGGTTAGAAAAGCCAAATATGAATTGGGGAAATATAGATGGAAAACTTGAGTTAAGCTTACCTATTGCAACCAATATAATGGTCGATAATTCATCGGGAAGTGTACAATTGGATGGCATTCAAGGTGGGACGGTTGATTTAAATGCCAGTTCAGGTAGTATTTCAGCCAAAAATATTATTAGCTCAGTAAATATTAAAACCTTATCGGGAAGTCAGAAAATAGAAAATATTAAAGGCGATATTAAATCATCAGCCTCCTCGGGATCAATAAATGTAACCGAAGTAAAAGGAAGCTTATCAGCCCAATGTTCATCTGGTGGAATTCAAATGAATAATATACAAGGTGATGTGAATGCCAAAACTACTTCGGGAAGTATTCGTGGAAACGATATTATTGGAAATGTAAACGGGAATAGCAGTTCGGGGAGCATTAAAATATCAACCGTTACAGGAAGTTTAAACCTTGTAAGTTCTAGTGGAAGTCAATCAGGCAATCAGATAAAACTAACCGGTAATTCCTCGTTTTCAGCTTCATCAGGAATTGTGCACATGGAACTCATTAACGATGCCGAAGAATTAAGTTTTAACCTCAATGCATCCTCAGGTAGTTTAAGTGCTAAAGGAATAAAAGGACATGATTCGCTAACAATTTCAAAAGGATTTATCGTTGTTACAGGCAATACCAGTTCGGGCAGCCAGAGTTATCAATAGTCGCGGAATCGATATATATTTTAGGATTAAACAAAAAGGGTTGCTCGTGAGCAACCCTTTTATTGTATTCGATAATCGATTATTTAACAAAGTGATAGTGACTTCCAAAGCGCTCAAAAGCTGCTTTATCCAAAACTTCGCGATGATCGGGATGAGCTAAAGAAATGACCAATCTGGCGCGTTCCTGAAGTGTTTTTCCATATAAGTTAATGGCTCCATGCTCAGTAACTAACCAATGCATATTCGAACGAGTTGTTACAACTCCAGCTCCTTCAATTAATGTTGGTGTAATTTTAGAAACTCCTTTAGAAGTAACCGATGGCATGGCAATAATAGGTTTACCACCCTCGCTATGTCCTGCTCCACGAATAAAGTCGATTTGACCTCCAACACCTGAATAAAAAGTAGTTCCAATTGAATCGGCACAAACTTGTCCGGTAATATCAACCGATAAAGCGGAGTTAATTGCTGTTACTTTATGGTTTTTACGAATCACATGAATGCCATTGGTATGAGCAACATCCATCATGGCAACCATAGGATTATCATCAATAAAATCATAAACAGCTTGCGATCCCATAAGGAACGAAGCAACAATTTTACCTTTATCGATTTGTTTACGTCGTCCATTAACCACACCACTAGCAACAAGAGGTAGTAAACCATCTGAAAACATTTCGGTGTGAACACCTAAATCTTTGTGGTTACCTAACTCGGCCAAAACGGCATTAGGAATACCACCAATTCCCATTTGCAAACAAGCACCATCGTCAACTAATTGAGCAACATTGTATCCAATCATTTTTTCAATATCCGACAATGGCTCATTGTTATGAACATACAAAGGAGTGTCGTGCTCTACGAATATATCTACGTTACTCATATGAATCATAGCATCACCCCAAGCACGAGGCACATATTTATTCACCATCGCAATTACTGTATCAGCGTTTTCAATGGCAGCAAGTGTTGCATCAACCGATGTTCCCAGCGACACAAAACCATGTTTATCAGGAGGTGAAACCATAATCATTGCTACATTAACTTTCAGGTAGCCTTGACGGATTAATTTTTGAGTTTCACTTAAAAATACAGGAATATAATCAGCATAACCCGCTTGAGTTTGCTTACGAACATTCCCCCCAACAAAAAACGATTCGAGTTGAAAAATCCCTTCAAATTCGGCATTTGCATAAGGTGCAGCCCCTTCGGTATGAATGTGCTGAATAGTAACATTTTTAAACTCTTTATTTTCACCACGTTCAACCATGGCATTTATCAAATGGTGCGGTGTTACTGCCACACTACTCATATGAACTCTGTCTCCCGACTTAATTACTTTTACTGCCTCTTCGGCCGAAACTGCTTTATAATGCATACTAATTTTAATATTTATCGATGACACATCCGTTAAACTGGATGCAAAAGTATAATTTTTAATCTTTTGACGGCATTGCTACCATATGTTTATAAGCATGAGTTAAAATATTTATAATCATTCTTGACAAGAAAGACAAATAGCATTTTTAAAATTGATCTTATTACAAATAAAGTCCTGATTCATACCTCAAGATTATCAACGAATTAAGGAAAATACCTTGATCGATTCCACAACTATGTATATCTTATAAGTAGCTATAAATCCTGTTTTAAGTTAAACCTTTATCGTTTATCACTGTTAATGATTGTAAGCTAGTAAACTCCACTTTTCACTGTCTTTGTCAAGAAGGCTTCAAAGACAAAGCTTTCGAAGCTTTGAAAATCAAGGAGTTGACTTATGTGAATAACTGTTTTCAAAATGAGAATAACGCAGTATTTGGAGTATTCTTGACAAAGACTAATTAAAAAAACTTTGCTTTATGTCTATTATACCTGGACTACAGAATGATTATCGGAAATATACTTTATCGCGTAATGATATGCCCTATAATCCAATGGAATTGTTTAACAATTGGCTCGAACAAGTTATTGATGAAGAGGTTAATGAACCTTCGGCTATGGCTCTAGCTACCGTAAACGAATTTGGGCAACCATCGTGCCGAATTGTTTTACTTAAAGAGGTGGCATTAACAGGCATTCGTTTTTTCACCAATTACGATAGTCGAAAAGGCAAGGAAATAGCTGTTAATCCGCTTGCTGCAACCACGTTTTTTTGGCCTGAGCTTGAAAGACAAATACGCATTGAAGGTGAAATACATAAAGTTGAAAATTACCTTTCGGATGGTTACTTCGAAATTCGATCTCGTGAAAGTCAAATAGGTACTTGGGCTTCTTACCAAAGTAAAACCATTGAAAATCGTAGATCGTTGGAGGAGCAATATAAAAAACTGGAAAAGCAATTTGTCGATAAACCCATTCCTCGTCCACCTTACTGGGGTGGTTTTGAATTAGTTCCAACACGTATTGAATTTTGGCAAGGCCGAACCGGACGCTTACACGATCGATTTGAATATCATAAAACTCAAGATGGATGGAATCTTAACCGTTTAGCACCTTAAGCAAGGGTGGTCAACAAACGGAACACCTCTTCCATGGATCGTTTTTCGCGCTGAAGTGTCAGAATTTCGATGTTTTGAGAAACTGCGAACCTAAATAATTCTGAACGTATATCGCTTAATGCAGTAATTTTAAACGATGCTGGCGAAACAACATCAATTTGACCCACTCCAGTTATTTGCTTTAATTGATTAACATCTATAGCCGAACTAAACTCTACAAATACAATATCGCTCGATTGCTTGAGGGTAGCATCTAAATTATCAACTCGCTCATTGGCAACCACAATCCCCTGATTTAGAATAACAACTCGTTCGCAAATGGCTTGTACTTCTTGCATAATATGGGTGGATAGAATAACCGTTTTTTCACGACCCACTTCACGTATTAACTCGCGCACTCCAGCTACTTGATTCGGATCCAAGCCTGTTGTTGGTTCATCGAGAATAAGTACTTCGGGATTGGGCAACAAAGCCTGAGCTAAACCAACTCGCTGTCGATATCCTTTCGATAATGCACCAATTTTCTTACGGCACTCTTGAGTTAAGCCAGTCTTCTCAATAAGCTCATCAATTCGTTTTTGGGGTTGACTAACCTTATACAACCGAGCCACCATCATTAAATACTCAATGACATAAATATCCAAATACAAAGGATTATTTTCAGGTAGATAGCCTATTTTTTTTCGAATATCAAAACTATGAGTGTCAATATCCATTCCGCAAACATTTACTGTTCCCGAGTTTTTCATTAAGTTACCCGTAATGATTTTCATCATTGACGTTTTGCCAGCACCATTGGGACCCAAAAATCCCACAATTTCACCTGCCGATACCGAAAACGACACCTCATTCAGCGCTTGCTGTGTGCCATAAAATTTATTAACCCGAATAATTTCTAGCGACATAATTCCATATTCTCAATTCAAATCAAAGGTAATAACTTCCGTTTTCTTCTTAGTATATTTTCAATTCATTCTTACTATTTCATAAATTTGTCGCAATAGTTAAAAAAATATCTTCATAGTTTGAACCAAACTTTTGTATAAAATTTATCTTTTTAATATCCAAGTACCTTTTTACCTTTGCAAAACAAAATAGGCCTATTATGAAGTTACCTGACTATTGTCAAAACTTATTTAAATACAATCGTAGTAAAACTGTTGAGGTTAAAATTGGTTCGGTTGCTATGGGTGGAGAAAATCCCATCCGATTGCAGTCGATGACCACTACCAATACGTTAGATACTGAGGCAACCGTTGAGCAATCCATTAAAATAATTAACAACGGAGGGGAACTGGTTCGCATAACTGCCCAAGGTAGCCGCGAAGCCCAAAACCTTGAAAACATAAAGCAACTTCTCACTAAAAAAGGATATCATACACCATTAGTTGCCGACATACATTTCAACCCCAATGCTGCCGAAATAGCTGCCAACTATGTTGAGAAAGTGCGCATTAACCCAGGGAATTTTGCTGATGGAGCTAAATTATTTAAAGACATTGATACTTCGGATAAAGCTTGGAACGAAGGCATAGCGGTAATTCGAGAAAAACTAATTCCATTTTTAGACATTTGTAAAAAACACCATACAGCTATTCGCATAGGCACTAATCATGGATCGCTATCTGATCGAATCATGAGTCGATATGGCGATACGCCCCAAGGAATGGTTGAGGCTTGCATGGAATACCTTCGTATTTGCAGGGAAGTTGATTTCGATCAAATTGTGTTAAGCATCAAGGCCAGTAATACTCGTATAATGGTGCATACCGTACGATTGTTAGTAGCCACTATGCAATCCGATGGAATGAGCTTTCCATTGCACTTAGGCGTAACCGAAGCCGGAAATGGTGAAGATGGTCGAATAAAATCGGCAGTTGGAATTGGTGCATTATTAGTGGATGGAATAGGCGATACCATTCGAGTTTCGCTAACGGAAGATCCTGAAATGGAAATTCCTGTTGCAAAAAAACTAATCAACTATGTTAATCTGCTAACCAACACACCCGAAGTTAATCATTTGCAAGGGCCAAAATACAATGCCTATTCGTATCAACGTCAACATACACAAGCAGTTTTAAATATTGGAGGTAGAAAAGTCCCCATTGTAATTCAATCTATATCATCAGAAACCGATTTAGGAAAATCCGGACACCCAATTCCCGATTATGTTTTTTTATCGAGTGATAGGGAATTACATTTGGTTGAAAAATATGATTTAAAAGCGATTGTACCTTATTCGATATGGTTAAATACTGATTCACAGCATAATATATATCCGCTTATCAATTTCGAGCAATACACATCCGATTTAGTCGGCCCCAATTTTGTTTTAATTGATGTGGATAAAATAAATTCATCAGCTCTATCATCTCAAAAGTTCAATTTGCAGTCTATCTTGGTTTTAACTACCAGCCACCGTAATCGGGTTGCATCTATTCGAGCATTTATAGGCGTATTGCATGGTTTAAATATCCAATCACCTATTATCATAAATCATACTTATGGCGACAAATTATTAGAAGATTTTCAGCTTAAAACCTCAATCGATACCGGCTTACTTTTAATTGATGGGTTAATTGATGGACTCTTTGTAACAAATCCGTATCTTTCAGCGAGTGAAGTTACCTCTACACAACTGGGAATTTTACAAGCAGCAAGAGAGAGATTCACCAAAACCGATTTCATATCATGTCCCGGATGTGGACGTACATTGTTTGATATTCAAAAGGTTAACGCCATAATAAAAGAAAAAACATCGCACTTAAAAGGCTTAAAAATTGGCATAATGGGATGTATTGTTAACGGTGTTGGCGAAATGGCCGATGCCGATTATGGATACATTGGATCGGGACAGGGTAAAGTAACACTCTTCCAAAAAAAGGAAGCGATCAAAAAAAATATTCCGGCTCAAGAAGCAGTCGGAGAGCTGATTTTATTGATAAAAGAGAATGGTGATTGGGTTGATCCACAATAAAAAATTGTCGTTCATCAAAACATTTCATAAAAAAGATGTATTTTTAAAGTGAAGTGATACAATAATTTTGGTTGATAAACGATGTTTTTATAAATTGCATAACCCAAAATTTAGCAAAATATTCATGAAAAGAATTTTACTACAGTTGCTCCTCTTACTAATTGTTGTCTCTGCATCGGCTGGAGAGATGGTTCTTCGCGGAACTTTTCAAGGTGAAAACCTTTACGTTAAAAATCCGTTTGCCTCGTCAGGAGTAGGTTTTTGTATTTATGAGGTAACTGTAAATGGCCTAACTACTACCGATGAAATTAACTCAAGTGCTTTTGAAGTTAACCTATCGGTTTATAGTTTTTCAATTGGGCAACCCGTTATTGTGGCTCTTCGTTATAAAGATGATTGCCTGCCCAAAGTATTAAATCCTGAAGTTTTAGATGCCAGAGCAACATTTCAAGTTCAAAATATTAAGCTCGATGGAGATAAACTTACTTGGAATACAACTGGAGAAGCTGGAACTCTTCCCTTTATTGTGGAACAATTTCGCTGGAACAAATGGGTTCGAGTAGGTCAGCTTGAAGGCAAAGGATCTGCTGCCACTAATTCGTATGGCATACTAGTACGACTTAACTCTGGTGAAAATCGGTTTAGAGTAAAACAAACCGATTCGAAAAATAAAACACGCTATTCTCCTGAGATCAATACCGATGCAAAAATACCAGAGGTAACATTTACTCCTGATAGAGTTGATGATGTTATTACGTTTTCGGCACAAACCATGTACGAAATTTATGATGAGTTTGGAGGAATTGTTTTCAAAGGATATGGCAATACAATTAAAGTAAATGGATTGCAAAAAGGTAAGTACTATTTGAACTACGACAATAAAATGGAGCGATTCACAAAAAAATAATATCGCAAAACATACTAAAAAACTAAAACCGGAAACAGAATTCCGGTTTTTTTTGTTTTGAATGACTACCTAAACAAACAAATCATTATTTTTACAGCCTTTAATAATTAAGCAACAAAACATAAATGACCAAGGCAATTAATTCGAAAGCGATTAATAAACGTAACTGATTGTTACTTTTTTAATCTTGATACTTAATACTTGGATCTCATATTTAACTTTATACAAATGAAACGAGTAAAAATTGTTGATGTTCTAAAATCAACCGAAGCAGGTAAAGAATTAGTTGTTAAAGGATGGGTTCGCACTCGCCGTGGAAATAAGCAGGTTAATTTTATTGCACTCAACGATGGTTCAACCATAAACAACCTTCAAATTGTTGCCGATGTTGAAAAACTGGGCGAGGAGCTTTTAAAACAAGTGACTACTGGTGCTTCAATATCAGTAAAAGGCACTTTGTCTTTATCGCAAGGCGAAGGTCAAAACGTTGAATTACAAGCACAAACAATAGAAGTAATTGGGTTATGCGATGTGAACGAATATCCTCTTCAACCTAAAAAACACTCATTGGAATTCTTGCGTGAAAATGCACATTTGCGTTTTCGAACCAGTACATTTAGCGCCATTGCACGCATTCGACATACTATGATATTTGCAGTGCACCAATTTTTCACCAAAAAAGGATTTGTTAACATCCACACCCCTATTATTACAGCATCGGATGCAGAGGGTGCTGGCGAAATGTTTCAGGTCACTACCTTAAATATGAATAAACCTGCTCGTAACGAAAATGGGGAGATTGATTACACTCAGGATTTCTTTGGTAAAGCTGCCAACTTAACCGTTTCGGGACAACTCGAAGGCGAATTAGCAGCCATGGCGCTAAGCGAAATTTATACATTTGGTCCAACCTTCAGAGCCGAAAACTCAAATACATCTCGCCACTTAGCCGAATTTTGGATGATTGAACCTGAAATGGCTTTTTACGAGTTAGATGATAACATGGATTTGGCCGAAGAGTTTTTGAAATTCCTCATCAAGTCGGCTCTTGAAAATTGCATGGATGATTTGAAGTTTTTAAGTGCTCGATTAATTGAAGAAGAGAAAGGGAAAAAAGAAGAAGAGCGTTCACTTGAGCTAATTGAAAAACTAAGATTTGTTCTTGAAAACGATTTTGTTCGATTGACCTATACTGAAGCTATAGCAATATTAAAAGATTCGAAACCCAATAAAAAGGGCCAATTTAAATATCCTATTACAGGTTATGGAAGTGATTTGCAATCGGAGCACGAGCGATTTTTAGTTGAGAAACACTTTAAAAAACCGGTTATTTTAACCGATTATCCTAAAGAGATTAAGGCTTTTTACATGAAGTTGAACAGCGATAATAAAACGGTACGTGCCATGGATGTTCTCTTCCCACAGATTGGTGAAATTATTGGCGGTTCGCAACGCGAAGAAAACTACGACAAATTAGTAGCTCGAATGGCCGAAATGAATATCCCAACCGATGAGATGTGGTGGTACTTAGACACCCGTAAATTTGGAGCAGTTCCTCATAGTGGTTTTGGCTTAGGGTTCGAACGAATGATGCTATTTGTTACTGGAATGGGAAATATCCGTGATGTGATTCCATTTCCTCGAACACCTAAAAATGCTGAGTTTTAATACGATTCAACCGGGTTTATCAGCCCGGTTTTTTGTTGTAAATAATTAGTGGGGTTAACCATAAAAACCGTAGTTTTGTAAGTACGGATAACATACTATCTAGCAGGCGAAATAAAGGAATCATGTTAAAACAATCACTACAGCAGAAACTACTTCAAAAATTATCACCGTTGCAAATACAGGTGATAAAACTGCTTGAGATTCCTACTATGCAGCTCGAACAGCGCATAAAACAAGAGATGGAAGAAAACCCAGTACTTGAAATGGAGCATCAGGAATCGGATCCCGATTCGGATGAACCCGATGTCCCGGAACAAGATATTGAGAAAGATGAAATGACCATCGATGATTATCTTCAAAACGATGACATTCCAGCTTACAAACTACAAGAACGTAACTATTCGAAGGACGATAAACACGAAGACATACCATTTTCAACTGGTACTTCGTTTCACGAAAACTTAACGTCGCAACTTGGCTTGCGAATATTAAACGATCGTCAGCGCGAAATTGCTGAGTATATCATTGGAAACATTGATGAAGATGGATATCTGCGACGCGAGATTGATGAAATAATCGACGATCTGGCTTTTGCTCGTAACATAGAAATTGATGAACGTGAAGCGCTTGATGTACTTGAAATTGTGCAGGATTTTGATCCTCCAGGCGTGGCTGCTCGAGATCTACAGGAGTGTTTAGTTCTGCAATTGGCTCGTAAAGATTTATCGGATCCTATTGTTGAAAGAGCTTATAAAGTTTTACGATATCATTTCGAGGAGTTTACTCGCAAACACTACGATAAAATAACCAAACGTCTTCGTTTAGAAGATGATGAGCTAAAGGAAGCCATCGACGAAATTTTGCACCTAAATCCAAAACCAGGCAGTTCGTACAGTAACCCAATGTCCAAAACGGTTCAGCACATCATCCCCGATTTTATCCTCGACATGGAAGGTGATGCGTTTAATCTCTCTCTTAATTCGCGCAATTTACCCGAATTGCGTATTAGCAACACATACAACGAAATGCTTCAGGAGTATAGCTCCAACAAAAAAAATCAGAGCCGCGATCAAAAAGAGGCTGTGATGTTTGTGAAGCAGAAGCTCGATTCGGCCAAATGGTTTATCGATGCCATCAAACAGCGTCAAAATACCATGTTGCATGTGATGAACGCCATTTTAAAATACCAATCGAAATACTTTGTCGAAGGCGACGAAATGGAATTGCGACCCATGATTTTAAAAGATATTGCTGAAATGACAAGTTTAGACATCTCAACCATTTCGCGCGTATCGAACAGCAAATACATACAAACTCATTTTGGAATATTCGCGCTCAAGTACTTTTTCTCCGAAGGATTACAAACCAACTCGGGCGAAGAGGTTAGTTCTCGCGAAATAAAAAAAATATTAGAAGAATGTATTGCGGATGAAAATAAGCTCAAACCACTAACCGACGACCAATTAATGCAAATTTTAAACGATAAAACTTATAATATTGCTCGACGAACGGTTGCTAAATACCGCGAACAACTCAACATCCCCGTAGCACGATTACGTAAAGAACTTTAGCATTGATCTTTAAATTTAGTCGTTATCCATTTACATACCAATCAAACGACTAAACAACAAATTACAAGCAACTTAACCATGAACCGAACCATAGCCACTATTCTCTCCATTATTTTCCATCCAATGCTAATGCCCTTATTCGGGCTTTTTTTAATATTTAATTCAGGTACTCATTTATCATTTTTGCCTGTACAAGTAACACTACTCATTTATTTTATTGTTTTTGTAAGTACTTGCATATTACCGCTTAGTATTTTACCTCTGTTGGCTCAATTTAAACTTATCCGAAGTTTTAAAATGGAATCGCATCGCGAACGTATTTTACCCATTTTTATTACCGGATTTTTTTTCGTGATAGGCTATTTTGTCTTACAAAAATTTAAACTCCCCTTATTTGTCTATCAATTCATGCTTGCATCGTTGATATCATTAAATCTAGCATTGATCATCACTTTTTTCTGGAAAATAAGTCTTCACATGGCCGGAATTAGCGGCGTAATTGGTGGGCTATTAATTTTATCAATAAAATTTGGATTAGGCATTTCGCCCTTTTTACTTATCGCTATTGTAGCAGCAGGATTTGTAGCATCAGCACGTTTGTATTTAAATGCACATAATCCTTCGCAAATATTTGTTGGATTTGCTATTGGATTTATCCCAATGATAATCATTCCGTTTTTATAACCTTCTCAATACTCGCTATATGCTAATAAATCTGTTCATTTTAGCTGGAGGATTCGCCATTGGCATCTTGCTTTCGGTTTTATATTTTTTTTCAAAGCAAAAAGATCTTCAAACCCAAACCCAAAACTTATCGGTTTCCAATGCACTATTAACTGAAAAATCAGATCGCTTAACCAACGATATTGAAAATTACAAACTCGAATTAAATCAGATTAAAAGTGAGAACCAAAATTTAGCTATAATCAAAGCAACTCTTGAGTCACAATTATCACATCAACAACAACTTAACAAGGATAAAATTCAGGAAATTGAGGCACTTCAACAAAAACTAACCACCGAATTCGAGAACATTGCTAACCGGGTTCTCAAACAGCGAAGTGAGGAATTTCATCTACATCAAACACAAAAAATGTCGGATGTTCTGAATCCTTTAAAAGATAAAATTCAGGCTTTCGAAAAGCGAGTTGAAGAAACCTACGATAAAGAGCTGCGCGATAAGCTGAATCTTCAAGCCGAAGTTCAAAAACTATTTGAATTGAACAAACGAATTAGTGATGAAGCCAATAATTTAACTCGTGCACTTAAAGGCGATGTGAAAAAAATGGGCAACTGGGGCGAACTTATTCTCGAAAGGGTTTTGGAACAATCGGGCTTAACCAAAGGACGAGAATATGACCGCGAAGTATCATCATTTAACGAGGTTGGCGACAATGTTCGACCCGATGTAATCATTAACCTTCCAGAAGATAAAAAGCTCATCATCGACTCGAAACTTTCATTAATTGCTTATGAGCGTTATGTGAATGCACCAAGTGACGAAGCCCGCCAAATAGCTCTTAAAGAACATTTAGAGAGCATGAGAAAGCACGTTAAAACCTTGAGCGAGAAAAACTATCCCAGCATTCGCAACATGAACGTACCCGAATTTGTACTAATGTTCATCCCCGTTGAAGCTTCGTTTGCAGCTGCCGTTGAAGCCGATGCCGAATTGTTTAGCTACGCTTGGGATCGAAAAATAATTCCGGTTAGTCCTTCCACACTGTTGGCAACCTTACGAACTATCGCCAGTATTTGGAAACAAGAAAATCAAACTCGTAATGCACTCGAAATTGCGCGTCAAGGTGGCGCGTTGTATGATAAACTCATATCGGTACTAACTGATTTAGAGAAAATTGGCAAATCCATTGATTCGCTGCATGATACCTACGAAGGAGTGATGGGAAAAATCTCTACTGGCAAGGGCAACCTGCTAACCCGTGCCGAAAAAATTAAGGAATTGGGAGCCAAAACAAGTAAAGAAATGCCTATACAAATGGCATCGCTAATGAGTGATGAGGATGAGAATTAAACCCAGGACAGCAGAAGCCTGATATTTCGCATTTATAAGCAACTGGAAAAAACTAACTTTACCGCTCAAAATAATTATCATGCGCACCGATTTTAGAGTGGTAATTGCCTTGATATTGGCAATGATTTTTTGGGCATTTTCGTTTGTATGGGTTAAAATTGCGTATGAAGTTTTTAATCCGCTCACCACAGTCATGTTGCGATTAATCATTAGTTCAGCATTTTTATTCATCTCGTTGGGATTGATGAAAAAAATCCAAAAGATCGACCCCATTCACTTTAAATGGTTTTTATTAATGGCCTTTTTCGAACCATTTTTATATTTCATGGGAGAGAGTTTTGGTTTAAAAGTAGTTTCATCAATACTTGCCTCTGTCATTGTTTCAACAATTCCGCTATTTGCACCCATTTTAGGCTATCTGCTTTTTCGTGAAAAAATATCGCTCATGAACCTTATAGGTATTCTGGTATCGTTTTTTGGAGTAGCCTTTATTGTTATTGATGGAGATTTTAGTATAGCAGTTCCATGGTATGGCATTGCTTTAATGTTTCTAGCTGTTTTTTCAGCTTTAGGGTATTCGGTTATACTAAAAAAACTCACTGGCCATTACAATTCATTTACCATAATTAGTTATCAAAATTTAATAGGTATTATCTTTGTCGCACCTTTTTTTGCGTGGTTCGAGTGGCACGATTTCATATCCACCCCCATTACTAAAAAAGCAATTGTAGCAGTTATAGAGCTATCGATTTTTGCTTCAGCATTGGCATTTATATTTTTTACGTATGGTATTAGACGAATTGGCATTACACGTTCCAATGTTTTTGTAAATATGATACCTGTATTTACAGCCCTTTTTGCTTGGTATTTACTTGACGACCCTATGACAATGAAAAAAGTAATGGGTATCGCCATTGCAATAAGTGGGTTATTTGTGTCACAAATAAAGTATAAAACCTATGGCATTCCATCCCGATGACTTAAAAAAAACGGCTCAAAACAAAGCCAAAGAGAACAAAGAATTTTTCAAAAAACTCAAGAATAAAATCCCCAAAGATCTGGATGAAACTGTCGAACATTTTCATAACAAAGCATTTGAATTATTCGACTGTTTAACCTGTGCTAATTGTTGTAAAACCATAAGCCCAATTATTCTGGATCGCGATATTGATCGGTTAGCAAATCATCTTCGCACCAAACCATCCGATCTCATCGAAAAATATCTTGTTTTAGATTCCGATGGCGATTATGTATTTCGCATGGCTCCTTGCCCTTTTTTAGATGCCGATAATTATTGCAGTGTTTATGAATCGCGTCCTCGAGCTTGTCGCGAATACCCGCATACTAATCGCCGTCGCTTCTATCAAATATTAGATTTGACTTATCGAAACACTTTTGTTTGTCCAGTTGTTTACGACGTAACCAATAAACTGAAAGAATCGTATCTTTGATAAATGACCGTATATTTATGTGTCTTTGAAAATTAATAAAACAATTGAAGCATTTGAATTTAAAGCCATTAGACATCGATTTTAGCTTTTAAAAAGATCTATGAATAAAATACAACTCAAAGAATTAATAACCGAATTAACCAAACAACCTAGTGAAAGTGAATGGTTTGAATTTAAACTTAACTTTCATTCAGCGGAGGAAATTGGGGAACGAATTTCTGCATTATCTAATGGGGCATGTATTCACAATCAACCATTTGGTTATTTAATTTTTGGAGTTGAAGATACTACCCATATAATAAAAGGTACTTCATTCAAAGCTAAATTGCACAAAAAAGGAAATGAGGATCTTGAACATTGGTTAGCGACACGACTAAGTCCAAGGATTGATTTTACAGTTCATGAATTTGATTATGATGAATCCCGACATATATCAATGTATGTAATCCCTGCGACAAAAAGCCAACCAGTTGAGTTTTATCATCAAGCATATATTCGCATAAATACGATTACACGAAAACTAAATGATTTTCCAGAAAAACAAGCAAAAATTTGGAAAAAAGACATAATTCCTTTTGAGAAAGAAATTGCAAAAAATAATTTAAATGCATCAGATATAGCTAAATATTTAAGTACTGAAACTTATTTTGATTTGATGAAAATTCCATATCCTTCGAATCAACAAGCTGTTATTGATAAGTTTATTGACGAAGGATTAGTTGTAAAAAGCAAAGGTTATGCAATTACAAAATTAGGCTCTTTACTTTTTGCAAAACAGTTAAAAGACTTTGATGTAGTTGAAAGAAAATCTATTCGAGTTATTGTTTATAAGGGGAAGAACAAAGTTGAGACACAAAGAGAACAAATTGGAATAAAGGGCTACGCATTAGGTTTTGAAGGATTAGTTGACTGGATTAATAGTCAACTCCCTGCAAATGAAGAAATAGGAAAAGTACTTAGAAAAGATACTTGAATGTACCCCGAAATTGCAATCAGAGAATTAGTTGCCAATTCTCTCATTCATCAAGACTTGACAGAGAAAGGCTTCCCAATGGTTGAAATATTTATCGACAGGATAGAAATATCCAATCCAGGCATCCCAGTTGTAACACCTGATAGATTTATTGATGCGTATCTATCGCGTAATGAAAAATTAGCTGATTTAATGAGAAGATTGGGATTTTGCGAAGAAAAAGGAAGTGGATTAGATAAAGTTATATTCTACAATGAGCTATATCAATTACCGGCTATTAAGGTAATAGTTGCTGAGAAGCGAACTAAAGTTATCATTTATGGTTATAAACCATTAAATAATTTAGATAAAAAAGACAAAATAAGAGCATGTTATCAACATGCATGTCTAAAATATGTTTCCAACGAGAAAATGACCAACCAATCACTTCGCGAAAGATTTAAAATTGAAGACCAGAATGCAGCTATTGCTTCAAGAATTATTCGTGATGCATTAGAGGATGAAGTGATCAAAGAGGATGATCCCGAAAGTAAATCGAGAAAATATGCTAGCTATATTCCCATATGGGCATAAAATCTTATTTGATGGTTATTTGACGATTCACACTCATTCAGATTTCAACATGCTGATTTATAGTGTTTTATTATTTGATGGTTATTTGATAAAAATGTAAAAGTATACACATCACCAATAAACTGAAAGAATCGTATCTTTGATAAAATATCAGGTAATTATTATACGGATAAAATATATTCTTTGGGTTGACGTTATTTAAGTTTACTATGCAACATACGAAAACAAACTACTTTGCGCTTATACTTTTGCTTATTTTCGCAGTTTCGGCTAACAGTCAAACTGGAGGAGGCAAATCATTCGAGTTTCTAACGATCCCTAATTCCGCACGAATTGCAGCTTTAGGAGGCAATCAGGTGGGATTAATGGATCGTGACTTAAATCTTTTCTATCATAATCCAGCCATGCTAACCGACTCACTCAGTGGTCAGTTAGTATTTAATTACGTGCCGTATATATCAGATATAAGTTATGGTTTTGTTGGGTTTGCTCAACATTTTAACAATTTAGGAACATTTGCCATTGCCGTACACAACATTAACTACGGGAATTTCAATGGCTTTGATGCATACTATGTACCCACATCGAATTTTAAGGTTGCCGAATATGCTGTGCTATTAACTTACAGCAAACAATTAACCCCATCCATTCATGGAGCAGTAACTATAAAACCAATTTTTTCGAACTTCGAGAATTACAATTCTACTGCTTTAGCTACCGATGTTGGATTTTCATATGTTGCCCCCTCTCGATTGTTTTCGGCTGGAATTGTTTTAAAAAATTTTGGCTCTCAAATAAAATCATTTGATGGAGCAAATGAAAAACTCCCTACCGATGTTCAAATTGGTTTTGCTCAAAAACTTGAACACGCTCCATTCCGGTTTTTATTTACTTTCCAAGGATTAACCGATTGGAGTCTTGATTATACTATCGATGATTCTCAGAATGGATCAGCGTTAAGCTTGAAAACCGATTCGAAAATAGGTTTTGGCGAAAACTTATTCCGACATACGGTTTTTGGAGTGGAATTTACACCAACAAAAAGCTTTTATGTAAGTATGGGTTATAACCATCGCATTCGTCAGGAATTTAAGTACGACAATAAGCCTTCAACCGTTGGATATAGTTGGGGTTTTGGATTTAAAATATATAAATATCGATTTGCCTATGCCTCTGCACGATATCATTTGGCAGGTACATCAAATCATTTTTCTATTTTATTAAACACGTCCGATTTAGGATTATAATTCCATAATTGGTTGATCCCAATTTTATTGATTTAGCTAAAAAGCAGCTAATAGTTATCTTTAGCGCTTGAATTAAAATTATCTTTGAACCTCAATCACAAGATAAATACCTATGAAGCCCCTCAAACCTTTTGTCATTGCTATTGATGGCCATTCATCGTGCGGAAAAAGTACGGTAGCAAAAGATTTAGCTAAACATCTCCACTTTGCTTTTATCGACTCAGGTGCTATGTACCGAGCCATTACTTTGTATGCAATTCGTAACACTATTATTTCTAATTCTCAAATCAAACTAGATAAGTTAGAAGATAGTCTAAGAAATATTTCGATATCGTTTAAATTCGATCCAGAGACCAAGCAAAACATCACCTTTTTAAATGGCGAAAATGTTGAAGATACGATTCGAACACTTGAAGTAAGTAGTCAGGTTAGTGCCATAAGTGCCATTGGTTTTGTTCGTAATCATTTAGTGAAATTGCAACAGCAAATGGGCGTTACAAAAGGCATAGTAATGGATGGACGAGACATAGGCACGGTTGTTTTTCCTCATGCCGAGCTCAAAGTATTTATGACTGCTTCGCCCGAAGTACGAGCCCAACGACGATTCGACGAACTTACAGCAAAAGGCGAATCGGTTAGTTTTAATGATATTTTGGATAATGTAAAAGAACGTGATTTTATTGATTCTAATCGTTCGATAAGTCCTTTAAAGCAAGCTGATGATGCTTGGTTGCTCGACAATAGTTCGATGACCAGAGAAGAGCAATGGCAATGGATTATGAATAAACTCTCCGAATTAAACTTAATTGCTTAACCATGGCATTTCGGGTAGAGATTGATCCTAATTCGGGCTTTTGCTTTGGTGTAATTAACGCCATTAATAAAGCAGAACAATTCATCCAAACTCAAAAAAAACTTTATAGTTTAGGCGATATAGTTCACAACAATGGAGAAGTAAATCGACTAGCCAACTTGGGATTAAATAGCATCAGCTCTAATGAATACTCAAATTTATCCAATGCAAATGTGCTTTTTCGCGCTCATGGCGAACCACCAGCATCCTACTTACAAGCAGCAAAAGAAGGTCTCAAAGTAATAGATGCCACTTGTCCGGTTGTACTTAAACTTCAGCGGAGAGTAAAAAAGGCTTATCACGAACTTAAACAAATAAATGGTCAGCTGGTTATTTTTGGGAAAGTTGGTCATCCCGAAGTAATAGGGTTACAAGGTCAAATAGAGGATAATGCCACTTTAATAAATCATCCAAATGATATTAGTACCATTGATCCTTTGCGACCAGTTGAACTCTTCTCGCAAACGACTATGAGTATTGATGGATTTAATTTATTAATTCAAAATATCAAACAACATTTATCTCCCAATACAAGTTTTGTGTGGCACGATACCATTTGTCGGCAAGTTGCAGGTCGAGTTCCTAAAGTAGCCGAATTTGCCAAACGAGTTTCGGTTTTAATTTTTGTTGGTGGAGTTAAAAGCAGCAATGCCAAAGTGTTGTACAACGAATGTCTTAAAGTGAACACTAAAAGCTACTTTATCAGTTCAGTAAATGAAATTAAGCAAGAGTGGTTTACTCCTGACGTTACAATTGTTGGCATTACTGGTGCCACATCAACACCCCGATGGCAATTGGATGAAGTGGCTGATTTCTCTAATCAATTTAACCATTCGAGTTGACCTATTTCCTGAGAATCTTTGTAGCTTGCTTCGTTAAAAGTTAACTCAAGCAGTAATTTATTTTCTTACAAGTGCATCATCTTCTTATCTAGCTTTAACTATGCATCAAAAACTTGCCTTTTACCAAAATATTCAACTACAATTAGAACAAGAAATTGCCAAACTCGATACTATAATCAGCCGAGTTAGTTGGATTCGTTTGATACTTTTTGTCACAGCAATTGCCTGTTGGTTTATTCTTCAAACATTGGTTAAGACTCTTGTTTTTAGCATGCTTGTTATTGGATTTGCATTAATCATTCGCTACGACAATAAATGCCGAAATAAGAGACGAGTTGCCAACACTAAAATAAAAATCTGCAAAGCTGAGCAAGAATTAAATGTTTCTAAAAACCAATTATACTACGATGGCAGTAGCTATAGTTCCTCCAGTCATGCATACACATCTGACTTAGATGTATTTGGCCCTTACTCCATTTTTCATTTAGTAAATAGATGCTTTACTCCAACCGGAATGGATGTTTTAGCAGGTTGGCTCAAATCCCCGTCATCAAAAAATGAGATTATTGAACGACAACAGGCCGTTAAGGAGTTATCGCAAAAATTCGATTTCAGAATGGCACTTGGCGTTGCCGGGATATTAAATCAAGAAGATGGCAAAATCATTGATAGTGAGAGTTGGTCGGGAGATGAAAAATCATTCCAAAGTATTAAAAACACATGGATTATAGCCTCAATTCTTATGCTCCTAAACCTTGGTTTAGCTATAGCATCTTTTTGGCTATCAGATATTCTTGCATTATTCACCATCTCCATAATTGGAGCCAATTTTTACATTTACGGCTCGCGTTGGTCAAAGGTAAAACATCGATATCAAATCATATCCAAAACTGAACAAATTCTAAAACTCTACAAAAATTTACTTAAAATAATTGAGTCTGAAAAACTTGAATCATCACTAAATAAAGAACTTAAAAACGAATTACAAGTTGATGGCCACAGAGCACTTCACGTTATCAACAAAATAGAGAAAATAATACAATGGATAGATCTTAGACTAAACCCCATGTATCATATTTTCATTAACTCTCTGTTTTTTACCGACATATGGTTTTTGTATCGCATCGAGAAATGGAAAATAGAACATGGTCAGCTACTACATAAGTGGAAAATTAGCATTGGAAATTTCGAAGCGCTCATCAGTCTATCAACGTTACATTTCAATAACTCCGATTGGTGTTTTCCAGAAATAAATGATGCGTTCAGCTTAGCGATAGAATCTTTTACTCATCCACTTATTTCAATTGAAAAACGTGTTTCAAATTCATACAAATTAAACCAACCCAACCACGTAGATATTCTTACCGGTTCTAATATGTCGGGGAAAAGCACTTTTTTAAGAAGCATTGGTGTCAATATTGTTTTAGCCTTAGCTGGTGCTCCTGTTTGTGCAAAAAGCATGAGCCTGTATCCCATTGTGCTCATGACCTACATGCGAATGAGCGACTCACTTGAAGATAGTACCTCAGCATTTTATGCAGAAATAAAACGA
Source organism: Bacteroidales bacterium (assembly GCA_038212305.1). Lineage (GTDB taxonomy): Bacteria > Bacteroidota > Bacteroidia > Bacteroidales > Marinilabiliaceae > JBBQUP01. The sequence goes on along the minus strand of JBBQUP010000003.1, from coordinate 489 downwards.
ATGCGGCAGATATTAGAAATCAGCCATGAACAATGCAACGTATTTCTCTTGCTCGATGAACTTTTAAGAGGCACAAACAGCATGGATGGAACCAAAGGAAGCATGGCAATAATTAAGAAAGTGATAAGTGACGATACTTCGGCCATTATCGCCACACACGACTTGTCCATAACCAAAATGAAATCCGATTATCCCAAAAATATAGATACGTTTTACTTCGATATAATAGTTACTGATGGGCGCATGGTTTTCGATTATAAACTTAAACACGGCGTTTGCCAATCTACCAATGCCTCCCTTTTGCTCAAAGAAATTGGATTAGAGATTGAATAATAGTATCGGCTGCAAAGGTTAATTCTTTTTTTGAGGTGCTATGAAAAAAAAGTATCTTAGTTTTCTATGGGACAAAAGCGAAAAGAACGTCCTTCAACGGACAAGTTATTAGAAACCGTATCACGGATGTTGGTACCGAGTTATATATTGGAGAAC
>JBBQUP010000002.1:0-89251 GCA_038212305.1 Bacteroidales bacterium | reverse complement strand
AAACAAACGCAAAAGCTGAAAGATTAAATGGAAAGATTAACCGATTTATTTCTAATAATTATGGAATCAAAGATAAAGATTTTGCTCTATACAGAATCGCCAAATATTTTTCATAGCACCTCAAAAAAAGAATTAACCCTTTTTTAATTCATTTTGATTAAAAAAAATAATTCGTTAGTAGTTAGATAGTTGCATTGATTAGGTGTTCCTAATGGTTTGAGTTGATTTTAGTGATAGTTTAGCAGTTTAAAAGATTGTTTTATATAGTGTTATTGTGGATCTAAAACGCTAGTATGTAAAGTGTATCTACTCCTTTTTATATGCAGATGAAAGATAAACCTGATGAATATTCTTTTCAATGAGTTTGTAAAAGAGTAACTTTGTAAATAGGCAATAAAATGCTTGTTTAAGGAATTGCGCTATCAAATAATGAGTTTTATAAATAGTGATTCCTTAGAATAAATTAAATTTGCTCCTTCAATTATTCTAATCATACTTCAACATGATCTATCATCCCGAAACATATAAGCTACCAGATATTGTTGGTCAGAATTTTATTGATGAAGATGAAATTTGGGATTTACTAAATACTACGACTTCGACTCCTGAAATGGTTAGAGCCATTATAGCTAAATCTCTCGATAAACATCGATTAAGCATGGCCGAAACAGCCATTTTATTGAAAGCGGATGATCCTGAGTTGATAGAGGAGATAAAAGAAGCTGCACATCAGTTAAAAGAGCGAGTTTACGGAAAACGCATCGTGCTTTTTGCCCCTTTATACATTGGTAATTTGTGCGTTAACAATTGTACTTATGGTGGTTTTAGGAGTGAAAATAGAAATCAGGTTCGCACTACACTTGAGAATCTCGAAATTATTAAAGAGGTTAAAGCCTTAGAAGATGCTGGTCATAAACGTTTAATTTTGGTATATGGTGAGCATCCTCGTTATACGCCTGAGTTTATCGCCGAAAGCGTTCGTACCGTTTATTCGGTAAAGCATAAGAATGGCGAAATTCGCCGCGTTAATATCAATGCAGCCCCCTTAGATGTTGAAGGTTTTAAAATTGTAAAGGAGTCAGGGATTGGTACTTATCAGGTGTTTCAGGAGACATATCATCGCGAAGCCTATGCTAAAGTTCATAAAGGTGGCGTAAAAAAACACTACGAATGGCGACTAACGTCTTTAGATCGTGCGCAGCAAGCAGGGATTGATGATGTTGGTATTGGCGCGTTATTAGGTTTGTACGATTGGCGTTTTGAGGTGATGGGATTAGTGCGACATGTGAACCACTTCGAAGCTGTTTTTAATGTGGGACCTCACACCATTTCATTTCCTCGAATTCAAAGTGCGTCGAATTTTGAAGTGGATGCGCGTTATGCCGTGAGTGATGAGGATTTTACCCGATTAGTGGCTATTTTACGACTTGCAGTTCCTTATACCGGATTAATATTAACGGCTCGCGAACCTGCTCATATTCGCAATGAGGTATTGCAATATGGTGTGTCTCAGATTGATGGTGGAACAAACATTGAGCTGAAAGGTTATTCGGAAAACTCCCACGATCAAGCCCTTGAGCGCGAGCAGTTTGCCATAAACGATAATCGTTCGCTGAACGAAGTAATGGATGAGTTGGTCGATAATGGGTTTATTCCTTCGTTTTGCACTGCGTGTTATCGATTGAATCGCACAGGTCAGCATTTCATGGAATTCTCTGTCCCTGGATTCATTAAGCGTTTTTGTCAACCCAATGCCTTGCTAACATTAGCTGAGTATCTCGAGGATTATGCACCACCTGCCACTAAGCTGAAAGGGTTTAAAATGATTGATGAATCGCTTGCCAATTATGATGATGAAACTTTTAAAACAAAGCTTGAAGATCGTTTGGAACGCATCAAAAAAGGGGAGAGGGATTTGTATTTTTAGGCTGGCAGTATTCAATTAAATTAATAGGTTCGTCATAGAGGTTTTACGCTAAGTTTTTTATCCACGAATTACGCGAATTACACTAATTTTTTGGCTCTATAACGTTTCTAATGGGTAAAATTCATTGATAAATAAAGGCCACGAATCGAAGATCGACGCGGTCAATTCACTAATAAGAAATTACATCGAAAAACAACTACCAAATTTTTGGATTTTGTATGGATGTGCACAAAAGAATAGTTAGCAATTTATATACGGATAGTTTAATATCCTCGAATCTGACTGCAAGCAGTCAGGTCACGAATAATTTTATTCATGCATTGACTGCGTCGATCTTCGATTCGTGGACGAGATTTTTTTGTCGTTAAGCCAAAGCTGAACAATGGAAAGGGACTTGAAATCGTTTGAGGCTCAAAGTAGCGTCCTATTCTTCAGCCAAAATGCAAGCTAAATTGCACTGTTAAAATCTCATGTAAACAATATAAGTATGAATGCTATGCACTATTACAAAAGCTAATGATGAGCCAATGTAAATGTGAGAAATGAATGGGATTTTTAGTACAGATGTATTTCCAATTAATCCAATTCCGACAAACCAAATAAGTGTTGTGTAAGCAGGTGCCATAAATCCAAATATACTATTACTCCAATTGCTTTCGGGTAGATAAATTTGCATCAGCCATGATGAAAAGTAAAGAATGAGTCCTGCTAAAAACACCACGAAACCAATTTTTTGTTGTCTCGATTTTAATGAGAAGGTCATTACAAGAGGAAGCATAAATACTATAATTCTCAGGATATTTTCAGTGTTTCCAATTAATGGAGGAATATCTTTCCAAAACACATCCATGCTATAACCATTTGGCAAGTACGATGTTAAAAATAGATTCCATAAGAAGATGGGAATCATGTGGAATGCCTCCAGCTAGTGCTAAAGCGGTATATCCTCCCATGGAATGACCAATGACAGCGATTTTGAATCATCGATGTTTTTTCCAAAACAGTTGGCCGAAAGTAACTTATCGATGGTTGCTTAATGTGCCTGGGACGGTTTACAAAGTTTTCGGCTGAGTTTTCGAGATGATTATCGTTTCGGTTGTTGCCATAATGTTCAACCATGGCTACAATGTATCCATTTTTAACTATATAAGTGGTTATGGTGTGATAAATGAAATGCGAACCTCCATTTCCATGCGATAAGAGTACCAATGGAAATTTCTCAGGAATAATTCCTGCATTTTCACTCATATCCATGGTATAGGGGCCAATCTTCAAAAGCTGAGATGGCTCAGCTGGGTATTGGATTAGGACTCGAAATGAAATGTCTAAATCCTCATCGTTGACCTCAATTTGTTGACTGCCTACATCCCATTTGTTTAAAGTTGAATTCATGCTTCAATCGTAAAAAGTTACAATTCGCAATAGAGACCATCGTTACTCAAATTCTTACATGGGTATCGCCAGCTAAAGTTTTCTCCTTCGAATAAATCATCGGCAGCAGTTGGACCCCATGTACCAGCAGGATAACCATGAACTGGTGTGTCTGGATGGTTTTTCCACGCGTTAATGATAGGGTCAACAAAACTCCAGGCGGCTTCAACGGCATCGGCTCGGTGGTATAAGGTGCTGTCGCCCATCATACAATCGAGTAGGAGACGTTCGTAGGCACTTGGGAGGTAAACATCAGACAAATCGGAGTAGTGAAAATCCATGTTTACTTCCTGAACTTTAAAGCCGGCTCCAGGCTCTTTCATGCCAAATTTCACCAATAGTCCTTCGTCGGGTTGAATTCTTATAACCAGTTTGTTATATGAGTTTTGAATGGCTGTGTCCGATGCAAATAAATGGTGTGGAGTAGGTCGGAAGTGAATAACAATTTCGGTTACTCGAGTAGGTAACATTTTCCCTGTTCGGATATAAAATGGAACACCAGCCCATCGCCAATTGTCAACAAAAAACTTCATGGCAACAAATGTTTCGGTGCGCGATTCGGGTGCAACACCTTTTTCTTGTCGATAACCATTTGCCGATTTGCCTTTAATGGTACTGGTGGTATATTGCCCTCTAACCACAAATTTCTCGACTTCATCCTCTTTAATGGGGCGTAACGAATAAAAAACTTTGGCAATTTCGTTACGAATATTGGTTGAATTCATGATTACCGGTGGTTCCATAGCCACTAGTCCCGCTAATAATAAAAGATGATTTTGAACCATATCGCGTAATGCACCTGAACCTTCGTAATAGCCACCACGGTTGCCAACACCAATGCTTTCCGATGAGGTAATTTCAACATGATGAATGTAATTCCTATTCCAAAGCGGTTCGAAAATTGTGTTCGAAAATCGAGTCACCAAAAGGTTTTGAACGGTTTCTTTACCTAAATAGTGGTCGATGCGATATATTTGATCTTCAGCAAAGTGTTGCAATAGCTCTTGGTTGAGCTGTTTAGCTGTGGCTAAATCGTATCCAAATGGTTTTTCAATTATAATCCGTTTAAAACCAGTTGATTCGCTATTAAGTTTTTGTGCTGCCAGCTCTTTAGGAATCTTGTAATACATGTTTGGAGGAGTTGCCAAATAGTAAATGTAGTTACCTCCAGTTCCAATCTCTTGATTTAAGTTATTTAATGCCGTTGAAAAATCGCTGTATTCATCCGAGTTGGTTGTATCAAACGCATAGTAATGCAGTTTTTCAATAAAAACCGATAACCTTTCAGGAGCTCCATTTTTAAAGGATGCAAACTCCTTAATGCCTTCTGCCATCTTAGTGCGAAACGCTTCATTTGTCAATTCTGAACGCCCCACACCTAGTACGGCAAATTTTTCGGGCAATAAATTTTGGCAAAAAAGGTCGTGAATGGATGGTATTAATTTGCGAAAAGTTAAATCGCCTGATGCGCCAAAAATGACAAGCATCTGATTGGTTGGTTGTTGCATGACGTGACTATTTATTACGTTCGGTAAAGTGTTTCGAATCTCCCCATTCGCCTAAGGCAACTTTTTTACCTGCCATTTCAATGCGAATACTTATGCAATTCGAGCAATCATCAGCACCTTCATCGGTACAAGGTTTGTTTTCGTATAGGGCATAATCTTTTCGATGCAAGGTAGGGGTAATGTTGGGCATAATAATGTTAGCTCCGTTTTGCAATGCTTTTTCGCGTCCCATGGGATCAATCGCTTGTAATGCGGTTGCCGCAGCTATGTTAATGTTAGGCATAAACAACCGAAGGGTGGCTATCATGTTCATGGCTACATCAAAACGGCGTTGCAATGGCCAAAGCGACTCTTTAAATTCGTACAATGGTGTTTGCCGATGTTCAATGTATGGACCCATTCCAACCATGTCAATATCCATTGATTTCATAAAAATGAGGTCGTTAGCCAAATCGTCGTAGGTTTGAAATGGTAATCCAATCATAACACCTGTACCTGTTTGATAACCTGCTTTTTTTAAATTTTCGATACACTCAATTCGTGTATTATAATTGTGATTGATGTCTTTAGGATGAATCTTGTAAAAAAGAGTCTCATTCGATGATTCTATTCGTAATAAATATCTGTGAGCTCCGCACTCGTGCCAGTATTTGTAAGTTTCGAGTGTTTGTTCGCCAAGTGAAATGGTGATGCCCAATTCGTTATTTGAGACTTCCTTGATTTTCTTTAATAAGTTTCCAATTCGAGCTACAAATTTAGTGTCGGAACGCTCACCCGATTGAAGTACAATGCTTCCATATTTGTTAACATGCGCAAATCGAGCTGCATCTAAAATAGCATCATCATCAATATCATATCTTTCGGCCGAATGATTGCTTTTGCGAATGCCACAATAATAGCAGTCTTTAGTGCAAATATTCGAGAATTCCACCAGACCGCGATAAAAAACCTTATCATCGATTGTTTTTGCAGATACTTCACGAGACTTCACAAATAGTTTTTTTCGATCATCACCGCTAAGTGAAATTAATTGTGCTAAGTCTTGGTGGCTAAAGTTTTGTTTGTTTAATATGATGTCAATCGCATTCACAGATCATCTATTTAAATTTTCACAAAATTAGATAAAACGATGGTTATATTCGTTTTTGCTGGCTGGAATTAAATTAACATCATATAAGTTCGTTTGGTTGTCGATTACGATATTTTATTTTGATTGTTTGTAAAACATGATCATTGTTAGCGAGCTCTAATTCTTGATTTCATATATTTGTTAGAAGTCACTAATTTCAATCATTTATGTTGAACGATCAATTACTTAATCCTTCCAGTATTGTCGTCGTCGGAGGTTCTGATGATATTCGCAAGCCGGGAGGGAAAATAGTATCCAACATTGTCAATGGAGGGTATTCAAAACCTCTTTATATTATCAATCATAAGCAAGATAGTGTTCAAGGAATAAGAGCCTATCAGCAAGTTGAAGGCTTACCATTTGGAATAGATTTGGCAATTTTAGCCATTGCTGCTACTGAATGTGTTGCTGTAATTGAAAAGTTAGCTAAAACAAAAGACACAAAAGCATTTATTGTCATATCTGCTGGATTTAGTGAGGAAGGTGAGAGCGGAGCCCTGTTAGAAAAACAGATGGTTGAAATTGTGAAAAGCGTAAATGGTTGTTTAATTGGGCCTAATTGCGTTGGTGTTATTACTCAGAATCATAAAAGTGTTTTTACCGAACCTATTCCAGCACTTAACGTTAAGGGAGCTGATTTTATTAGCGGTTCAGGGGCAACTGCCGTATTTATTATGGAGTCGGGATATTTTAAAGGATTAAAGTTCAACTCTGTGTTTTCGGTTGGCAATAGTGCTCAAAATGGAGTCGAAGAAATATTGGCTTATTTAAACGAAAGTTATGTTTCACATGAGAGTGCTCCTGTGAAACTTTTATATATGGAGAGTATTAAACACCCACAATTATTGTTGAAACATGCACGCGAATTAACACAAAAAGGGTGTCGGATAGCGGGAATAAAAGCAGGGAAAAGCGAAGCAGGGAGCCGCGCTGCATCAAGTCATACTGGAGCCATAGCAACCAATGACACGGCGGTAAATGCTCTGTTTCAGAAAGCTGGGATTGTTCGTTGTTATGGTAGAGACGAATTGGCTACAGTTGGCTGTATTTTCATGCTCCCCAAACTAAATGGTCGAAATTTAGCGATTGTCACACACGCCGGTGGGCCAGCAGTAATGCTTGCCGATGCTTTGTCAATAGTTAATTTTACTATCCCTCCAATTAGTGGAGTACATGCTGCCAATTTAATGTCGAATTTGTATTCCGGATCAAGTGTCGCCAATCCAATTGATTTTTTGGCAACAGGTAACGCGCAACAGTTAAAAATAATACTGGAAACGCTTGAAATTGATTTCCCTAATATTGATGGTATTGTTGTAATAATTGGTAGTCCCGGTTTAAAATCGGTGAGTGAAATGTACGACGTAATTGCCGAAAAAATGCAGCAATGTAAAAAGCCCATTTTTCCAATTATGCCAAGCGTTGTTAATGCATCCAAGGAAATGGAATTGTTTATTAAACAGGGTGGTATATGTTTTCAGGATGAAGTTTTATTTGCAAAAGCCTTAGCAAAAGCATACCCTCGCGAAGTATTTAAGGGAAATTTAAACAAACCACTCGATATCCATTTAACTCCTGATTTTAAACGACGAACAGAGCAATTCCCCAAAGGTTATTTGCCTCTAGATGATGTTAATTATCTGATAGACGACATAGAAATTGCTAGAGTGAATGAATGGATTTTTGATTCTATTATCAACCTTGAGACTCATTGCAATGAGGTGGTTTTTCCTGTTGTTGCCAAGGTGGTTGGCCCTTTGCATAAAACAGATGTAGGCGGTGTGGTTTTGGATATAAAAAACTTCGATAGTTTAAAAACCACATTTCATCGCTTAATGAATATTGAAGGAGCAAAGTCGGTGTTGGTTCAACCTATGCTTAGTGGGCTAGAGCTTTTTGCTGGCATTAAATATGAACCTGGGTTTGGCCATGTGATATTATGTGGCTTAGGAGGTGTGTTCGTTGAAGTACTAAATGATGTTTCAGCAGGATTAGCACCAGTTTCTCACGATGAAGCTATAGCTATGATTCAGAAATTGAAAGGTTATAAACTGTTAAAAGGTATTCGTGGATTGCCAGCAACCGATGAGCGTGTGTTTGCCGATGCCATTGTTAAGCTATCGAATTTAACATTAAAAGTTCCTGGGATAATGGAGATGGATTTAAATCCCTTAATTGCTGTGGGCAATAAAGTGGTTGCTGTGGATGCGCGAATAAGGATGGGTTAATTTAGTATTGTTCTTTATTGAGTTAATTATGATTTAATAATATGAATGAAATTGTTGGTGCGATGCTTTGTTTAATAATGAAAAAATGGTCATCTTTGAAGGGAAGAAATTGAACAACTACTCAGGATTTAAGCTATTGCAAAGCTTGCTATTTCATTAAAATCACATTTAATTAATTTTTGTTGTAATGGTACGACAAAAAGAGTTGTGTTATGAAGTAAATAAACTAGGTTATGAGTAAGATTGGAATTTTCTATGGTCCTGAGTTAGGAAGTGTCGCAAAAGTTGCTGGCCTTATTTCCGATATTTTTGGTAAGGATAACACCGATTTGGTATTGATTAAAAATACGACTGTTCAGCAGGTTTTAAACTACGATAATATTATTTTTGGATTCTCTACTATTGGTAAAGAAGTCTGGAATGCCATTCGCCATGATAGTGACTGGGATGATTTTGTCCCTCATTTAAACAAAGTAGATCTACTTGGTAAAACCATTGCCATGTATTGTTTAGGTGATCATTTGCAATATCCTAATAATTTTGTAGATGCACTTGGATGGATGAACGAGCGTTTGTTAAAGATAAATGCAACTGTTATTGGACGTGTGTCGGTTGATGGTTATCGATTTAATGAATCCGAAGGTGCTAAAAATGCTTTATTTTATGGTTTAGCCATTGATGAAGATAATGAATCGGATAAAACGCCTGCTCGAGTAAAAAGCTGGGTTGAACAATTAAAGAAACAAGGTTTTTAAATTGTTTCAAATGACTCAATTCCACCCAACTCCCATACCTTCCGAAACAGTTGATGCTGTACTTAATAAATATAGCATTAAGGATGTTGGCTATGCTACTATTCGTGAAATTGTTTCAGTAGTTAATGATTTGGAACAGATAACATCTCAGTCGTTTATTCGAATGGAGATGGGAGTTCCCGGATTATTGGCATCCTCAATAGGAGTTAATGCCGAAATTGAAGCATTAAAAATAGGTGTTGCATCTAAATATCCCATGTTGGAAGGAATACAACCCTTAAAAAATGAAGCCTCACGATTCGCAAAAGCATTTCTAAACATTTCTATTCCAGCTGATTGCTGCATTCCAACCGTAGGTTCAATGCAGGGCAGTTTTGCATCGTTGTTGTTAGCTGGTCAGTTGGATAATGCTAAAAACACCATATTATTTATCGACCCAGGTTTTCCTGTTCAAAAACATCAGGTTAGAGCCATGGGGTATGAAATAGCAACTTTTGATGTTAACGATTTTAGAGGTGATAAATTAAAGAATAAACTGGAATCGATTTTAAAAACAAATAAAATAGCAGCTATCATTTATTCGAATCCAAATAATCCATCGTGGATTTGTTTAAACGAACTTGAGCTGGAAACAATTGGTGGTTTGGCGTCAGAATATGATGCTATCGTAGTTGAAGATTTGGCTTATTTTGGAATGGATTTTCGATCTGATATATCTGTTCCGTTTGAACCTCCTTATCAGGCTACTGTTGCCAATTATACTGATAATTACGTACTTCTCATCTCCAGCTCAAAAGTATTTAGTTATGCTGGTCAAAGGGTTGCTTTATTATGCCTTTCGCCTCAATTAAACAAGCGGTATTACAATTCATTAAAAAAACGATATGATGTAGGTGAGTTTGGGAATGCGCTTGTAAGCAGACTGTTATATGCCCTTTCGTCAGGAACCAGTCATAGTGCTCAATTTGCGTTAGCAGCTATGTTAAAAAGTGCCTCCGATGGTGAGTTTCATTTTTTAAATGATGTTCGAGAATATCAAAAACGAGCCAGCTTAATGAAAGATGCATTTTTAAAAAATGGGTTTTTGCTGACTTACGATAAAGATATTGATTTACCTTTAGCCGATGGGTTTTATTTTACCATTAGCTATCCTGGTTTTACGGGGAGTCAATTGTTAAGAGTTCTACTTAATTATGGAATTAGTGCCATTGCATTATATAGTACCGGAAGTACGCGTGAAGGATTGCGAGCTTGTGTTTCGCAGACAGGAGGTGATAAAATTGATTTATTGGAAAAGAGGCTGAGTCAGTTTAAGAATGACTTAAAGAGTCGATAACTGATTTTTCAAAGCATATGTATGATGGCTATCATTGATAGTTTATCTTAAAAAAAATAATTTTGAGAATACTGAGAAAAACAGATAAAATGGCAAAAGTAAAAGGAGCAGTTGTAGTAAATGAGGTTACATGCAAAGGGTGCTCTCTTTGTGTAGAAGCCTGCCCAACAGATGTACTTAAATTATCTAATGAGGTGAATGATAAAGGATATCATTTTTCATTTATGAATCAACCGGATGCTTGTATCGGTTGCTCAAATTGCGCAACTGTATGTCCGGATAGTTGCATTACTGTTTATAGGATTAAACTACAAGAAGCTTAAATCGTTAATGATTCATCGCATGAGAGAACTGAAATTGATAAAAGGGAATGAAGCAATTGCCGAAGCAGCCATTCGATATGGCGTGGATGGTTATTTTGGTTATCCAATCACTCCTCAATCTGAAATAATGGAGACCCTAATGGTTTTAAAACCATGGGAAACAACTGGTATGGTTGTGTTGCAAGCCGAAAGTGAAGTTGCTTCGATAAACATGTTATATGGAGGAGCTGGTTGTGGCAAGAAAGTTATTACTTCATCATCAAGTCCTGGTATAAGCTTAATGCAAGAAGGATTAACTTATTTAGCTGGATCGGAATTGCCTTGTGTGATAGTTAATGTAGTGCGAGGAGGGCCAGGGCTAGGAACTATTCAGCCTGCTCAGTCTGATTATTTTCAAGCTGTTAAAGGTGGAGGCCATGGCGATTATAAGTTAATTGTTTTAGCTCCGGCATCAGTACAGGAAATGGCCGATTTTGTGAAATTAGCATTCGATTTGGCGTTTAAATACCGTAACCCAGCTATGATTTTAAGCGATGGAGTTATTGGTCAAATGATGGAGAAAGTTGAGCTGGATTCATATAAGCCACGTTGGACTAATGAGGAAATTATAGAGATGCATCCTTGGGCAACAACTGGTAAAACAAAGGATCGTGAACGAAATATTATTACCTCGCTAGAGTTAGAATCGTCTGAAATGGAGAAATTCAATCATAAGCTTCAGGCAAAATATAAAAAAATGCAGGAAGATGAAGTGTTGTATGAATTGTTTAATTGTGAGGATGCAGAGTATTTGTTAGTAGCATATGGTTCGAGTGCCCGTATTTGCCAAAAAGCAGTAGAAATTGCAAGAGATAAAGGAATAAAAGTTGGGTTATTGCGTCCTATCACCCTTTTCCCATTCCCAGTGAAGGAGATTGCACAATTTACTAAACAGGTAAAAGGTATTTTATCGGTTGAGATGAGTGCGGGTCAAATGGTCGAAGATGTTCGACTTGCTGTTAATGGGCGAGTTCATGTTGATCATTATGGGCGTTTTGGAGGTATTATTCCCTCACCCGGGGAAGTGGTAGAAGCATTGGAACAAAAACTGATAAATGTTGCACTATGAGCTATACAATAACTGATATTATTAAGCCCGAAAATTTGGTATATGCCAAAAGTCCTTTGTTAACAGAGAACGAAATGCATTATTGCCCAGGCTGTAGCCATGGAGTTGTACATAAACTGGTTGCTGAAATTATTGATGATCTTGATATACAGTCCGAAACCATTGGTGTTGCACCCGTTGGTTGTGCCGTGTTTGCATATAATTATATCGATATCGATTGGCACGAAGCTGCTCATGGACGAGCTCCAGCAGTAGCTACTGCTATAAAACGGTTACACCCCGAAAAATATGTTTTCACTTATCAAGGCGATGGCGATTTCGCTGCCATAGGAACTGGTGAAACCATTCATGCTTGTAATCGAGGTGAGAATATTGTAATTATTTTTATAAACAATGGTATTTACGGTATGACAGGTGGGCAAATGGGGCCAACAACACTGGAAGGCATGAAAACCTCAACTTGTCCGTTTGGTCGTAAGCCCGAGCAAGATGGCCATCCTTTAAAAATTTCCGACTTATTAGCCATGTTACCGGGTACATGCTATGTAACTCGGCATGCTGTTCATACAGCAGCTCATGTGCGGAAAACCAAAAAAGCCATCTTAAAAGGATTTGAAAATCAAGCTGCAAAAAAGGGCACCTCAGTTATCGAAGTTGTTTCAAGCTGTAACTCGGGGTGGAAAATGTCACCCGTTCAAGCTAATAAATGGATGGAAGAGAATATGTTTCCATTTTATCCATTGGGTGATTTGAAAAATCAATAGGTAATAGTTTATAAATGATTAAAAATCATTGACTTTGGTTTAAAAAGCAATCCTTACTTAAATTGAAAACAGTTATCGAATGAAAGAAGAAGAAATTATTATAGCCGGTTTTGGAGGACAAGGAGTTCTTTCGATGGGCAAAATTTTAGCTTATTCTGGTGTTATGCAAGGGATGGAAGTGTCGTGGATGCCATCGTATGGGCCTGAAATGAGAGGAGGAACAGCCAATGTGACAGTTATTTTAAGCGATAGCCGCATTAGCTCCCCCGTTTTACATGAATTTGATACTGCTATCATTCTCAATCAGCAGTCGTTGGATAAGTTTGAGAAAATGGTAAAACCAGGTGGGGTGTTAATTTATGATAGTAATGGTATCATTCATCATCCTTCACGAAAAGATATTTCTATTTATAAAATTGATGCAGCAGAAGAAGCAACCCGAATGCAGTCGACCAAGACATTTAATATGATTGTACTAGGTGGTTATTTAAAGGTTAAACCAGTTGTGGAATTAAGCAATGTTATTGAGGGTTTAAGAAAATCACTTCCCGGACGACATCATCATTTATTGGCATTAAACGAAAAGGCAATTAAACGTGGGATGGATATAATTCAATTAATGAATTGATTTTAAACTGTTTCTAAGTCATTATAAACAAATCCGTTCTATTCAAGGACGGATTTTTTTGTGCAAAAATAATCTAAAACAATTTGTTTCTGATTTTGCGTTCGAATTAGTATGATGTGTTTGTTTCTATTCGTTCAAAAAATGCAAATTAATGAATAGATAGTGGCTGATTGTCCATTATACCTAAATGATGATTTAATTCGAATACTTGAGGGATAGCAATAAAAAAAGCCTCCTTGTGGGAGACTCGCATCAAAAGTAAATCGAGAAGTGCTAATTATTGTTCATCCAGCGGAACAACCTACATTTATTGCTTCTCTATTACATTTCAAAAGTATGAAAACAATATTTTAACGGCGTTAATTCAGTGTTAAATAATTGTTTTCTTTTTGTATAACATAGGGTTTTCAAAATTGTTTTATCAAATAATGAAAACCCTGTAATTTATTAATTACTTAGTTGTTTAATTAGGTTAAGTGCCGACCCCGCTTTAAACCAATCTATTTGTTGTTGGTTGTAAGTGTGGTTAACCACTATAACATCTTTTGTTCCATTTGCATGTACAATCTCAATTGATAATGACTTTCCTGGTGCAAAATCAACTAAATCTATAAAGTTAAAGATGTCATCTTCCTGTATTTTATTGTAATCCAATTCGTTGGTGAAAATTAAACCTAGCATTCCTTGCTTTTTAAGGTTTGTTTCGTGAATTCGAGCAAAGCTCTTAACCAAAACAACTTTTACGCCTAAATGACGAGGTTCCATAGCAGCATGCTCGCGACTTGATCCCTCTCCGTAATTATGGTCGCCAACAACAATGGTTGGAATACCTGCTGCTTTATATTCTCGCTGAACGGCAGGAACTTCACCATAAGCGCCAGTTAGTTGGTTTTTTACTTTATTGGTTTCTTTGTTAAATGCATTAACAGCACCAATGAGCATGTTATTTGATATATTATCTAAATGACCACGGAATTTAAGCCATGGACCTGCCATCGAGATATGGTCGGTCGTACATTTCCCTTCAGCTTTAATTAAGAGTTTTGCACCAGTAATATTTTTCCCATCCCATGGATTAAAAGGGGCGAGCAATTGCAACCGATCGCTGGTTGGAGAAACTTTTACTTCAAGATTAGAACTATTTGCCGTTGGGGCTTGATAGCCATTGTCCTCAACTGCAAATCCTTTAGTTGGCAATTCATCTCCACTGGGAGCGTCAAGCTTTACTTGTTTTCCTTCACTGTTAGTCAGTGTATCGGTTAATGGATTAAACCCTAAGTCGCCAGCAATGGTTAAGGCAGTCACTAATTCTGGAGATCCAACAAAGGCAAACGTATTTGGGTTTCCATCGGCACGTTTGGCAAAATTGCGGTTGAAGGAATGAACGATCGTGTTTTTTTCTTGTTTTTGGGCTCCCATACGTGCCCACATGCCAATGCACGGTCCGCAAGCATTGGCAAAAACGGTTCCTCCAATTTTATTAAATGTATTAATAAAACCATCACGTTCAATGGTGTATCGCACTTGCTCCGAGCCAGGTGTTATGGTGAAATCGGCCTTGGCTACTAATTTTTTATCAATGGCTTGAGTGGCAATCGATGCAGCTCTTGAAATGTCTTCGTATGATGAGTTGGTGCATGATCCAATTAATCCAACTTCGATTTTTAATGGCCATCCATTTGCTTCAGCTTCAGCTTTCATCTTTGAAATAGGAGTGGCTTTATCGGGTGTAAATGGCCCGTTCAAATGTGGTTCTAATGTGTTTAAATCAATTTCAATAATTTGATCAAAATATTTCTCGGGATTCAAATATACATCGGCATCAGCAGTTAAGTGCTCTTTAATTTTATTGGCAGCATCGGCCACATCAGCTCGGTTAGTTGCCCGTAGGTAGCGTTCCATGCTTTCGTCGTAGCCAAAAGTTGAGGTAGTTGCTCCAATTTCGGCACCCATGTTACAAATAGTACCCTTACCAGTGCATGAAAGAGATTTGGCTCCAGAACCAAAATATTCTACAATTGCTCCAGTTCCTCCTTTTACAGTAAGAATGCCAGCAACTTTTAAAATTATATCTTTTGATGACGCCCAACCGTTTAGCTTACCGTTTAGTTTCACTCCAATGATTTTGGGGAATTTGAGTTCCCAAGGCATTCCGGCCATTACATCTACTGCATCGGCTCCACCAACACCAATAGCAATCATTCCTAGGCCTCCTGCATTCACTGTGTGAGAGTCGGTGCCAATCATCATCCCTCCAGGAAATGCATAGTTTTCGAGCACTACTTGATGAATAATTCCAGCACCGGGCTTCCAAAATCCAATGCCATATTTATTACAAACAGAACTTAAAAAATCGTAGACCTCTTGATTTGAGGTGTTTGCTGTAGCTAAGTCGGTAGCAGCATTTATTTTTGCCTGAATCAAGTGATCGGCATGAACAGTTGATGGTACTGCCGCACTGCTTTTGCCAGCATGCATAAATTGTAGTAATGCCATTTGTGCAGTTGCATCTTGCATGGCAACTCTATCGGGGTTAAAATCGACGTAGGATTTTCCTTTTTCAAAAGCTGATGGTTTTGTGTTCTCAGCCAAATGGGCATATAAAATTTTCTCTGTTAGGGTTAGGGGTCTGCCTAACATTTTTCTTGTTTTCTCAACGTTATCGGCTAAACGACTGTAAACCGATTTTATCATTTCAATATCAAAAGCCATGTTTATGATTTTTATCAGTAAAAATTTAAGAGCTCAAAAATAGGATTTTTTGTTGTATATAAGTAACAGCTTACGAATAGGATTGTTTTTAGAACCATTATTTTCATTCCTATCAATGTAAATTCTGTATCTTGCAGTTAAGCAATAGAAAAATTAAAGTCAATGAAACTCGCACTTTTAGTTGAAAATAGTCGCATCGCCTTTGGAGCCATACGTTCCAATCCGCTTCGCACTGTTTTAACTATTCTTATCATAGCTATTGGCATAACCGCATTAATTGGTATAATGACAGCGGTTTCGAGTATTGAAAATGTCATAAACAACCAGTTTTCATCGATGGGAGCTAATAGTTTTACCATCCAAAACAGAGATATGAATGTTCGAATGGGGAAGAATAGATCGAAGACTAAAAATTTTGGATTTATCTCGTACCACGAGGCAATGCGATTTAAGGATGAGTTTGACTTTCCATCCACTGTAACCGTTTCGTTTTTAGCGACAGGTACAGCAACGCTTCGGTTCGAAAGTATAAAAACGAACCCCAATGTGCCAGTAAATGGAATTGATGAGAATTTTTTAGAAGTCGCTGGTCATGAGTTGGATTTGGGAAGAGGGTTTTCGGCACAGGAAATTATTGACGGGAGTCATTTAGTTATTTTGGGAAGCGACTTAGCTAACAAACTATTTACAAATAACATTAAACCCATTGGAAAAATTGTTTTTATTGGAAGTGGAAAGTACGAAGTTATTGGTGTGTTAAAGCAAAAAGGAGCTGGTTTTGGAAATCAAAGTGATAACATGGCTCTTTTACCGGTTAGTCATGTTCGACAGTATTTTTCACAACCCAATATGTCATATAATATTGAAGTTAAAGTACAAGATCAAAAATTAGTTGATGGTGCAATTAGTGAAACTACAGGACTATTCAGACTCATTCGAAGTTTAAGGATATCTGATGAGGATAATTTTGTGATCACTAAAAGTGATAATTTGGCTAAGATGGTGATCTCTAATATTTCAACAGTTAAAATGGTGTCAGTATTTATTGGGATTATTACCTTGTTGGGCGCGGTTATTGGATTGATGAATATCATGTTGGTAGCTGTTGTTGAACGTACTCGCGAAATTGGAATTCGTAAAGCTATTGGTGCGAATAATCAGGCGATTCGAAATCAATTTTTACTTGAATCCATTATTATTGGTCAAATAGGAGGCGCAATTGGTGTATTGTTCGGTATTTTAATGGGCAATATTATGTCGCTTATCATGGATTCCCCTTTTTATATTCCATGGGGATGGATTTTTTGGGGTCTGTTAATCTGTTTTGTTGTGGGAATTCTATCGGGTTTAATGCCAGCCATGAAAGCATCCCGATTAGATCCCATTAATGCTCTGCATACCGAATGATAGTTGGATGGATTCTGCGTTTTTTAAGTATTTAATTGCCATTCACTTTTGTCAATTCCACCAAAATAAAGTTACTTTGGTGCAAAAATAGGCTATGTACGATTACCGATATCTTCAAAACTTTATTTCCGACGTATTTTTAAAAATGGGAGCACCTTCTGAGGATGCTTTAATGGCTGCAAAGGTTTTGATTGCTGCGGATTTGCGTGGCGTTGATTCGCATGGCGTGGCGCGTTTAAGTGGTTATGTGCGATTGTGGGAAAAGCAAAGGTTAAATGCCAAGCCTCAAGTTAAAATTATTCACCAAACACCTAGTACTGCTGTGTTAGATGGAGATTTAGGTGCTGGTCTGGTTGTGGCTCCAAAAGCGATGAAAATTGCGCTTGAAAAAGCTCGTAATGTAGGGTCGGGATGGGTAGCGGTTCAAAACTCCAACCATTTTGGTATTGCTGGTTTTCATGCCATGTTAGCCATGGAGCATGATATGATTGGCTTTGCCATGACGAATGCCAGTCCGTTAGTTGCACCCACTTTTTCGAAAAGTAAGTTATTAGGAACTAATCCTATTGCTGTGGCTATGCCAGCGGGTAAGCAGCCTCCGTTAGTCATTGATATGGCCACAACATCAGTTGCAAATGGCAAGCTAGAAGTTTTGCAACGCAAAAATCAATCGATGCCCGAAGGCTGGGCACAAGATAAGGATGGAAATCCAACCATCGATTCTGCCATACTAAAAAAAGGGGGAGGTATGTTACCTCTGGGAAGCGATCGCGTGCATGGATCGCATAAAGGATATTGTTTGAGTAGTTGGGTTGATATTTTTTCGGGTGTATTATCGGGAGCTAATTATGGGCCATGGGTACCGCCTTTTGTGGCTTATTTGGATCCGTTGAACGAAAGTGTTGGCAATGGTATTGGGCATTTTGTGGGAGCATGGCGCATTGATGCTTTTCGACCTGCTGATGAGTTTAAAAAGCACATGGATAATTGGATTGAAACTTTCCGCAATGCCGTTCCAGTTGAAGGAGAGGAGAAGGTGCTTGTTCCTGGTGATCCTGAGCGCGAACTCACCGAATATCGCATGGCGAATGGAATTGATTTGTTGTTGCCTGTGGTGGATGATTTAAAACTATTAGCCGATAAAATGGGTTTGCGATTTGAATAGTGTTTTTGTCTTTGCAAGAAAACTCCAAATACTGTGTTATTCTCATTTTGAAAACAGTCATTCACAAAAGTGAACTCCTTGATTTTCAAAATTTCGAAAGCCTTGTCTTTGAAGCTTTCTTATCAAAGACTTTGAAAAATGTAGTTTTCGTGCAGGCACTAGTTAATAAGTTTAATGCATGGCTCGTTTCATATTCGTGGCAATACTGTTTTTATAACACCATATAAAGTGAAATTTCATCTTAGCGCACTTAGCGAAAACCCTTTGCTTCCTTGCGTTTACGTTGGAAATTATTGATTCATAAATCCTTGTGATTTTAAAACCTCAAGCAATGATTTGCTAAATGCTACATTGTCGCCTTTTTTGTATCTAACATCGGTAAATACTTGCGCCAGTGTTTCTTTATTGTTTTCGGCAACAAATTTTTTATTTGCCTCGATGGCCTCTTTTTCTGCGTAAAGCTTTTCAATATCCGACGGCTGATAATCGTGATAATACTCCTGATGAAGAATTGCTGAAAGGGGTAGGCGATCGGCTTTTTCTGAAGTTTCATTTGGATACCCAAGGGTTAAAGTGGTAATGGGGATAACACCCTTTGGAAGTTTAAGGAGGTCAATTATCTTAGCGGACATATAGGTTGTAGTTCCCAAATAACAAATCCCTAAACCTTTACTTTCTGCTGCAATGCAAACATTTTGAGCCACTAAAAGGGCATCAATGGCAGCTGTGGTAAACGACAGGAAATTGTCGTAACCCGGTTCCGCTTGTCGTTGTTGGCACCATAAATTAAAGCGGTTAAAATCGGCGCAAAAAGTAAGTGTTACAGGTGCTTGTTTAGCGACTGGTTGATTAAAATGGAAAGGTGCTAATTGTTCCCTGCGAGCTGGATCTCGTGTAATAATTATCGAATACAATTGCATGTTTCCTGTTGTCGAAGCTCTGCAACCTGCTTCAATAATTGTATTTAGAGTGTTTTCATCAATAGGTTGATTCGAGTATTTACGAATGGTACGATGATTATTTAAAAGATCGATGGTAGTCATGTGTATAAATTTGCATCAAAAGTATAAAAAAAAGGGGCAAACGCCCCCTGTTTATGATATGTCTGAAAATTGATTTTACAAACCGAGTTTGTTTAATTCATCTATCAGAAGAGTTTTATTTTTTTCTTCCATAGGGCACAATGGAGCTCTAAATTGTTCTTTTAATTTACCCATGTGAGCCAACGCTGTTTTTACAGGAATAGGATTTGATTCGATAAACAGCAAATCCATTAATTTGGCGTATTTGTAAAATAGTTTACGCGCGGCATCAATTTCTCCGTTGATAGATAAAGTCATCAATTCGTGAAATTCTTTCGGTATAACATTGGCAATCACCGAAATGCATCCATCTGCTCCCATGCAATTACTCATAAACGAAGTGTAATCGTCGCCACTATAAATGCTAAACCCTTTTGGCTTGCCAGCTATCAAGGCTCCCATTACCGATAGATTTCCTGAGGCCTCCTTAATGCCAATGATATTTTTATAATCGTTGGCCAAACGAAGTACTTGTTTTACTGAAATATTACTGCCTGTACGACCAGGTACGTTGTATAAAATAATAGGTATTTTAATAGCTTGAGCTACTGTTGAAAAATGCAGATACATTCCATTTTCAGTAGGTTTGTTATAATAAGGTGCTACCACCAAAACGGCATCAACGCCTAAGCTTTGCGCTTTTTTCGAATAGGCAACACATTCTTGAGTTGAATTACTTCCAGTGCCTGCAATTACAGGTATTCGTTTATTTATTTGCTTAACAGCATGTTCAATTAAATGTGCATCCTCACTATCGGTGAGTGTTGGCGTTTCGCCAGTTGTACCGCAGACAACCAATCCGTCAGTACCGTTTGAAATGTGAAATTCGATAAGTGAATCGAATGTATCAAAATCAATCTCGCCAGTTTCTTTAAATGGAGTGGTTATGGCTACAATTGAGCCTTTTAAGTTGTTGATATTCATTGGAATTATTGAATATATTGTATTAACTTGACGTTTTCTGTATGTGGCAAAGATAAACTATACGAGTGTAAATAAAAATTTTTCCAACAAATAAAACCATCAAATAACAATTTGTTAAATATTTAACTTTTACTATCTTTGTTTTAAACTACTTACCCATGATTACTGTATCGCAAGCTGTTGAATCTGTAATAAAAGTTAAGCCTTTCCTAGCCGAGGCTTTGAGCGAGGGCATTGTGAATATATCTTCAATTGCTCGTAAAATCCAACCTCAAATCGAAAAATTGGTTCAAAAACCAATAAAAGAAGGTGCAATTGTAATGGCATTGAATCGATTAGTGCCTGAGCTAGGCGAGTCGTTGCACCATCAAGTTACTTCGCTGTTCGATCAATTAGGCGACATTATTGTGCGTTCGAATTTAACTGATTATACTTTTCGAAATAGCAATTCAATTTTTCATTGTCATACGAGCGTTATGAATGAAATAGTTGGTCATCAGGATGTTTTTTACACCTTGGTTCGTGGTGTTTTTGAGTCGAATTTAGTGGTTAGTAGCTCGTTTGAAAAAGTGGTTGAAGATTATTTTAGTGAGGAGGATTTAATTTTTAGAATTAGTAATTTATCGGCAATAACATTAAAACTGCCAGCCAGTAATTCTCAAATCACAGGTTTTTATTATCAAATTTTAAAAGCATTGGCTTGGGAAGGTATTAATATTAAGGAGGTTATTAGTACCACTAACGAGTTTACCATTATTGTTAACGATGATGATGTGGATAGAGCTTTTACTATTCTCAAAAATCTCAAAAATCCTATTCGAACTTTTTAATTTAGCACTTGGGAAATTTATTTTCATGTGGATGTTAATATTACGATGGGCATCTAATTTGTATATGATATTGATTTGTAGTTGTTTAATTCTCGTCTTGCTTCGGTAGGCTTATTGTGGCACTCATTACGATGTTTCAGACATCGAATGAACTTTTATCTTCAAATACAGATTAAACTTCAAACTCATTTTTAATGCATTCTGTAGTATTTTTGATATGATATTATTATTGTTTTGATCTTTTTAATTCGTATATTATTTCAATGTTGGCTATGATGTTAAAAATGGATTATATAATCTTTTGAAGTAGGATTTGTTAAATCAAAAAGTTAGGTAGTGAAAGATTCAATTCTAATAGGTTTGCTGCAAAACACAGCTATTTTACTGTCATTTTCAATGTTGTATAATCATGTTTTAATGCAACATCGATTATCAAGTAAAATTTGGTTTAAATCGGTTGTTGGTATAATTATAGGTGCTATAGGTATTGTGTTAATGCTAACTCCTTGGACTTTAGTTCCGGGAGTTGTATTTGATATGCGATCAGTATTACTTGCCATAACTGGACTGTTTTTTGGAATTATCCCCACGGTTGTAGCAAGTCTTATTTTGGTAGCTTTCCGCACATATTTGGGCGGAGCAGGTGTATTTATGGGTGTAGCTGTTATTATTTCATCGGCTGGAATTGGGTTGTTTTGGCGACATTTAAGATCCTTTTGGGTTGTTAAAAACCATTGGCTCGAACTAATTTTCTTAGGTGTTATTGTTCATTTAGTAATGATTCTAAGTACCGTTTTTTTGCCACCCGATTTATGTCTTAAAACAATTAAATCTATTGCAATTCCTGTTGTTTTTGTTTATCCAATATCAACCGTTTTGTTAGGATTTTTGCTGTATCGTCGATTAGTGGATTATAACACGAAATTGGTATTAAGGCATACCGAAGATAAATACAGTAGTTTATATGAAAGTATGACTGATGCATATGTTCGGTTAAATTTAAAAGGAAAAATAGTTGAAGCAAATGCTGCATTTATTCAATTGGTTGGATACTCTTTAAAGGAGTTAAAACCCCTTGCTTATAGGAATTTAACTCCTTTAAAATGGCACGAGTATGAACAAAAAATTGTCGATGAGTTTTTATTAAAACAGGGGAGTAGTAATTTATACGAAAAGGAATATATTCATAAAGATGGTCATATCTTCCCTGTCGAATTGCGTTCTTTTCTTTTAAAAGACGATCAAAATAAGCCAACTGGAATTTGGGCAATTGTTCGTGATGTTTCACATCGTAAAAGAATTGAACAACAGTTGACTGCATCGGTAAAAATGGCAGAAGATAACAATAGGTTAAAAAGTATTTTTTTAGCAAATATGAGTCATGAAATACGGACTCTAATGAATGCAATACTTGGATTTTCTGATTTATTGTGTGCCGATAATCTTTCTGATACAAAACGACTACAGTATGCCAATATTATTCAACAATCAGGGGTTCGATTAATGAGTGTGGTTGATAATATTATGGATATATCAAAAATTGAAGCAGGGCAATTACCCATTAATAAATCGAGATTTAGCATGAATGAATTGTTACACGACTCATATAATATGTTTAACAATACTATTAATTGGCAAGATCGACCTGAGTTAACGTTCAAAGTAAATATTTCTGAACAATACAATGAAATTATCGTTTTTTCTGATCGATATAGGGTTCGTCAAGTGTTAGATAATTTATTAGGCAATGCTTTTAAATACACTAAGAAAGGCGTAATTGAAATTGGATGTCTAATAGACAAAGACAATGATAAACAGTCAGTTGTGAGCTATGTTTCTGATACTGGAATTGGAATTCCTCAAGATAAAAGAGAGTTAATATTTGAGACATTTAGGCAGGTCGAAGAAATTGGATTTTACGAAGGAGCTGGGTTGGGGCTTAGTATCGCTAAAGGCATTGTTTCTTTGTTAGGTGGTGAAATATGGTTTAAATCGGAATTTAACGCAGGTTCAACCTTTTATTATACAATCCCAATCGAATAAATCAACTCGATTTCATAAGGTAAAAAAAAGCTTTTTAATAAAAAAACAATTTATACTGTTCTTGTATTCATTAATCTATTAATTTTACCAAATATTAAACTATCAATCAACTTGAATTATATGTCTGATACTGAGATTAAATTAGGCGTTGGCTTTAGTAAAGTTAAATTTGGAATGTCTGAAAAAGAGGTGATTGAACTTCTTGGACAACCTGAAGAAACTGAAGAGATGCGCTTTGAAGATGGAGGAATGGCCAATATCTATTATTACGATGAATTGGGACTTTCCCTTTCATTCGAATCGGAAGAAGATTTTCGCTTAATGGAAGTCTCCTTTGAAGATGAGGATTTTACTGTAAAAAACCTACTTCATGTGGGGGTAAGCAAAATTGCGCTTCCCGAAATATTTAAAAAGCTCGATTTAAGTAAGCCGGAGCTCGAAGATTTAACTTCTGAAGGTTTTCCAGGCAAAGAGCTTTATACTTTCGAAGATGAAAACATGAATGTGTGGCTTGATGACGAGGAGGTAAGCTCTATTCAAATTGGTCCTTTGTGGACTGATGATGATACAATTAGTTGGCCTAAGTAAGATACAAAAGCGGGGTGACCCGCTTTTTTTATAGGCAAACGTTAATTTGACTCAGTGATTTTGTTGTGTTTTTTATTTTATTATATAAAGGAGTCGGCTCATTGCACATATGCTTTGCTACAATCTCAGATAGATCAAAAACAGGAATTTGAGCCCGTTTTTTCAATGTTAACTTGCACATAGGGCAAGCAGTAACTAGTTGATTTGGGTTGCTTTTAGTAAGCTCGACGATTGTTTTTGTAGCAATTAATCCTCGTTGGTTTTCATTAAGCGATGAGTTTCCCAAACTACCGCCGCAGCAGAGCGACGATTCTTTTTCTAGATATGTGTGTGATAGAACTCCCACTTTTTTAATCACGTCTCTCGGCTCATTATAAATTTTCATTCCTCTGCCAATCTCACATGGATCGTGATATGCAAAAGAAAGATTAGTTCTATTTGTTTTAATAATCCCAAAATCTAATAATTCTTTGATGTAGGTGGTGTGGTGTTTTACCTCAAACGGAAACGAATAGTGAGTTTTAAACATATTGTAACACACAGGACAAGAGGTTAATAGTGTCTTAGGTAAATAGCTTTCAATAATCGCGCTTGTATTTGCAATTATCTGAGCCGCATTTTCTTTTTGCCCAGATAGCCAGATGGGGCGTCCGCAACAGATAGATTCATCTATTATTTTATACTTTATTCCTGCAGTTGTTAAGATTTGTTCTAGCGAATGAGTGATTGAAGGCGTTAATTTACCAACGCATCCAGGGAAAATAAGCACGTCTATTGGTTGATTCTTTGGTTTTTCAAATATTAAGTCGGTTTGTCGTTTTAAATTTGGTGTAAACAAGCTCTTGCAGTTTAATCGATGGTCATACAAATTTATTTTAACCGGACATTTGTTTTCGCATCCTTTGCACATTAAGCAATTATTTACCATCTCATCCGAAATTTTTTCCTCTCGCATCTGACGAATAAAATAAACGCTCTGATTATTCATTTGTGTAGAATTCAAGGGGCAATTTGTTTTGCAAATTCCGCACCTTGAGCAAGCATCAATTTCTAATCTCCTTAGTTCCGATTTTGGAATTTCCCAATTTCGAAATAGGATTAAAACCACTTCGGCTGGAATATGAAGGTATCGCGAGAAGGGTAACACGATTAAGAATGCACCCAAAACAAACGAATATCCCCACCAAGCAACAATTACAGCGTTTTGTGTGACAATTGGATGAAGCAAATAGCCAATTGATCCAGTTAAAAAACTTCCTCCACCATAATAGGCTGTCGACATGCTCTCCGCTAATAAGCGCAATGGGAAAATGAGCCAGATTATTGCTAGTGCCCATTGGTCGAAAGGGGAGTGTTTGGTTGATGATAACAACCCGAATACGGTTTTTTTCAAGCGTTTAAATATGGCTAGTACCAACCCTGATAGTGTGAGAAGTAAGAAAAAATCCATGAAAAAAGAAAAGGCCTGACCTGCAATTGTTTGTGGTTCGATGGGCGCGAAAAACCTATGGAACACGGCCTCCCATGGTGGATTAATCCAATGCTTGGTGCAGTAAAATGTTTGAAGTTTCCCGATAACAATTAGCGAAAACCAACCAAAAGCAAAACTCATATGCATCCATCCCAATAGCATATTGGTTTTGAATATTCTTAAATGAAAAAGGCTTTCTTGAATTATTTCTGCAATTGCCGTTATTGTTTTTTGTGAGATTATGTTTTTAAGCATGAGGGTTTTGCTGGATAACGAAATCTCATTTTGCCAAAGATAAATCTTGTAGATAAATGCTAATGTGACAACGGTTAAGCCAATTGCAAACGGAATTATAAATGTTGGTGCAGCTAGTATCATGGCGTTTGCAGTATGAGTTTTATAACTTGACGAATGGCTAACCCCCTTGGGCATAAAAAGGTACATTTACCGCAATAACAACACTCATTTATTGCGTTCTTCGCTTCAGCAAACAAACCTCTTTTTTGAAACAACACGGCTTTTCTGAAATTCGAATGGGTATTGAAATTCATAGTGCAAGTAGCCGTGCATGAACCACATGATATGCATAAATCCAAGTCGGCATTCTCGTTTCCCGATTTGCCGTCAGCATTCGATCGTGTCAACTCAATTTCGTTGATCTTCATGGTCGAAAATCCAAATAAGTTAGGCTTCATTCAAGTGCAAATTGATGGGTTTTAAGCTTTGCTGTTTTAAGTAATAAAAGGTTTGTAGTGCAGCAGAATTTCCATCTGAAATAGCTTCGCTAGCAGTCATCTGGCCTTTGCAGCTCCCTGCTAAAAATACTCCTGGTGTGCTATAATTGTTGTCCTCGGTAATCGGATTTTTAGATGCTAAGAATTTGGAGGGAAATGCATCATTTATAGCTTGCTTAAGTTGTGTTGTTGGAAATCCGTTTCCTTCAATTCCCGTCATGAGAACGAGTAAATCGAAGTTACCTTTTAGTGGAAGGCCTAAAAGTGTGTCTTCAGCTTTAATGCGTAATGTCTCATCGCTATTGAGTGCAACTTCCGATATTCGCCCTCTAATAAATGAAACTTGATGCTCTTTTTGAGCCTCTTGATAAAGTGCTTCATATCCAATTCCAAAGAGGCGTAAATCCATATAAAAATTGGTGATTTTTGCTTCGGGGAACTCTTTTTTTAGCTTGATGGCGTACTTTACGGCTAGCATGCAGCATAGTTTGCTACAATGTAAGTTGCTCGATTGCACATCTCGAGAACCCACACAATGTAAGATGGCTATGTTGGGCTGCTGAGTTTTTTCTTTAAATGGATAAGAGATTGATTTCTTAAACATTTGTTCTAATTCTATTGGGGTAATTACAGGTTTGTATATCGTATAACCCAATTCTTCCTTTTTTGAAGCATCAAACAGTTTATATCCAGTACTTACAATAACCGTTTGGCACTCAAAACAAGCCCCCGTAGTTGTTTTAATAAAAAATCCATTGTTATCTGTTTGAGCTGTTTCAAGCACTTCTTGAGATGTAATTACTTTTATGTCTGTATTTAATATCTTGTTTGTTAGATCTAATGCCAACTGATTCGCTTTTATTTCTCCCGGAAATAGGGAACTCCAGTTGTTAATATTTCCACCAAGGTTAACTTCTTTTTCAATGATGCAAACTTTTTTATTTAAAGACGTTAACGCAAGCGCAGATGTCATTCCTGAAATCCCACCTCCAATTATTATTGTGTCGAATGTTTTCATTTGTTCTTATTTTATTGGAGAATCGAAGCTTTTTTGGGGATTGTAGTTGGTTTGCTGTCTGTTAATTTGTACTTGTTGACAGGTGAATACGAGATGCCAATTTTGTTTAACAACGACTCAACAGGAACCTGATGCATTTGCAGTCCAATGTCCCAAGGATTAATGCCTAACATAAGAGCTGCGAGTTCTTCGTGAGTTAATACAGGAATTCCGAGCCCTTGCTTGTCATAGGTTTTACCTTCAATTTCAGAAAGTGTGTATTGCCATCGATCTAAAAACATGGCACAACCAGGACAGTTTGCAATTATTAAGTCGGGATTGTACGGAGCCATTGATTCGAGCTTAATTTTAGTATTTGTCATTGAATACCCGCGCGACTCTTTAAGTACATAATGCCTGAACCCAAAGCCGCAGCAATGCCTCCGCTCAGGATAATCAATCGATTCGCCTCCCATACTTGTGATTAATCCTGATAAAACGACCGGGAATTCAGAACCTCCAAGGCCTTGTTTAGGAAATATCTTGGCATAGTGGCATCCAATGTGATCAACCACTTTTAATGGCTTGCCTGTCTTTATCGACGCCAATTGATATAAGCTTTGAAGGGCGAGTTCGTTACGATATAAATAAAGCAGGTCCGATGTGTGTGCAATGCTAGTGGGAATAATAAACTCACGGCGGGTAGCCGTCCAAAGAACCTCTCGGGTCTTTGCTTCCAACTCGGGATGGTGATGCCATAAATCAATAATTTCGTGGTACAAACCAAACGAGGTAACGCACGATACCAATAAATTACTGCAACCGCTTTGGTTCATCAGTGAAAATTGACGGGCAATTACAGCCATGGTGGTTTCCAGCGGTACAATGTCGGTGTGAAATCCTATTCCGGTGCACGATGTGTGATTTACATCTTCGAGAATATTGAGCTTTAGATTCGACTTTAAAATATTAATTAGTGCCTGCTCTGCGCCAGGGAAAAATGTTTGTCTGATGCAACTGCGTACAAAAAAGTAGTTGTCTTTAGCTATTTCCTTCTGTTTAGTTATTGCCATGATTCACCTTCCATTATTGTGTTAAGAAAATCGGTGCCATTGGTTAATTCAAAAATCATTTGTAACTCAGTAATGGTTTTTGAAGGAATCGCACGTACTGAGCCAATGGTTTCTTTTTTATAAGGAGATCCCAATCTGGGGTACAAATCTTCTCTGTTTTCATACGTCCATTCCCATACAGGCCCAAGTTCTGGATGATCTGATGGGATTAATGCATCGGGTGAAATGCAATAGCCAGTGGCGTAAATATTTTTGCCAATGGAGCGTACAATCTCTTTTTGAGCAATCCCTTTGGTTGATTGCTTGTACAAGCCAGTTTGCTGACTAACTTTTCTTAAAATTTGAACGAGTACCCCGGGAATATTATTTCTGGGGCAGCGGGGTTTGCACGATAGGCATTGGCCGCATTCCCAAATGATGTCGGAGCTCAACATGGTTTTAATCTCACTATTTGAACCTCTTTGAATGATGGAGTATAATTCTCGTGGCTTGTAGTCGTAAACGTGTGCAGCCGGACAAATGGCGCTGCATATGCCGCAATTCATGCAAGTTTTATAGCAATCCGTAAAGCGGATGTCTTTTGTAACTAATTCTAAATAGTTTAATTCAGTATCCATATCAGTAAGTTCGGGTTCACTTACAAAAGTAGGAATAGGAGGTAAGAGTTATATAACAAGAAATACCCTATTTAGTATACGTATAAATACTTATTGGGGTCAAAGCTTAATTAATCTGTTTTTTATTGCATGATGCACCAAATTAGCAGTGTTTTTGCAATTAGTTTTTTGAAGTACATTGGCTCGGTGTTTTTCAACAGTTCGTTTACTTATTGAAAGTTTATCAGCTATTTCATTGTTCGACAGTCCGTTGCAAATGTCAATAAGTATTTCTAATTCTCTATCAGTTAATTCATCATTAGGATGAGGGGAGTCTTTTTTTGTTTTTTGAAAGTTTTGAACCAGATTAACCAATAATTCCTGAGAATAATAATTGTCGCCTGCAATTATTGTGTCAATAGCAGTTCGCACTTCATTAAAATCGCTGCTCTTAAGCAAGAATCCTTTTACGCCAATATTCACCATTGTTTGGTAGTATGATTCATCACCATACATCGATAATACGATAATTTTTAGGTGAGGATATTTAATTAATGCTCTTCGGGCTGCTTCACATCCATCCATCAAAGGCATAGAAATGTCTAAAAAAACCAAGTCAGGTTGATTTGCATCTAACTGCTCTAAAAATTCAATGCCATTAGATGCTTCGTCCTCAACATGAATGTTTGCAATGTTGTTTAATAAGAGTTTAAACCCATTGCGAAACAATAAATGATCATCGACTATAAAAACTGAATATTTCTTAATTGCCATGAGTCGGGATGGTTATACATACAAAAACACCATTTGGGGTATTATTCTCAAATTGAATTTCACCTTTTAATGATGAAACCCGAGAGCGGATGTTATTTATTCCCTGTCCTTTATTCATTTTTGGTTCTAATTCAATAGGGTCAATGCCACAACCATCATCAAAATAGGTTATTTGAAGAATGTCGTCGTTGGAAACTATTTCAAAAGTAATTTTTTCGGAAGTTGAATGTTTGCACGTATTTGTTATTAGTTCACAAAGTATTCTATAAACCGCAGTTTCAATAGGTTCAATGTATCGTTTTGTTGATGAGTTGAATTTCCAGTCAATAACCAATCTTTTAGTGGATTCTATTTTGAAGATAAAATTGCTTAAGGCTTTTTCTAAGCCAAAGTTAATTAAAACATGTGGACTTAAATTATCCGAAATCTCTTTAATTGAGCGAATAGATTCGGTTGCTGCTAAATTAATTGTTTGTATGATCTCTTTTTTTTGACTTGGGTCGTTAATCGTATCAAGCGATGAAATCGACATTTTAATACTTGACAACAACGGGCCTAGTCCATCATGAAGTTCTTTTGCTATTCGCTTCCTCTCGCGCTCCTCAGCTTCAATTACAGAAGTGAGTAATTTTTGTTCGTATTCGCGTTTCTTAATCTCAACTTCACCCATATAATTAAAAATTTTTTCAATTAAAACCACTCCAACGGCTAAAAACAACGATGTAGCAATACCTAACCAAACATAAATTAATCGAAAATCAGCTTGATTATAGTCCGAAATTAATGGCACAAATTCTAAAATACGACGAATGGCCATAAATACTAAAGCCGCACTTATTAGCATCCAAGATAAATTATACTTGGTTACCCAAATTAATTTTATAGCTCTGAAAGCAGCATAAAAATGTATGATTATGGCTGATGCAAGTAATATTTTTAAAACCATTATGCCAATTTTTTATTTATGGTAAATCATAATAATGGGATGTTTAGTCACCATTTTTACAATGTTTGTCACAAAAAAACGTTATAACGAAACTTCAAACTTCATTTTTCGTTTGAAAAAAGAGACTAGAATATTTGAGCGTTGAGAATTTTGATATATTTTTACAAAATATTAAAGATATAGTGATATCTTGTTATTCATCAATTTTTTCGCGACAAAACTACATTCAATAAGTGAATTATTTACAACTAATATAGAAAATATGAAGAAGATTGCGATTCTTGGGGCTGTGTTGTTTGTTCTGGCTTTGTCTGTTCAATCGTGCAAAAGTACTGCAGATTGTCCAGCCTATTCGAAAGCTGAGATGAAACAATCCTCTGTTAAAGCTTAATTTCCTGTTGGAAAAAAGGTGCTTATTTGTTATTCATTTGAAAATTATTTTAGTTTTCAATACTGAGTAATACTCGTATTTACTTAAGAAATAAAAAAGGGAACTTATTGGTTCCTTTTTTTTGTGCCATCTATTGATTTGTATCTGTGATTAATACGAAATGAAATTTGATATTGACTTTCGATATAATATTTGTTAAAACAATTTGATTTATTTGATGAATTGCTTATGATTTTTTACTTTTGTCGTTCATTTGGAAATAGCTTATAATTATTACTTTCTAAAAAACGATAAAATGTCAAAAATTAAAATTGGTATTAATGGTTTTGGACGCATCGGACGTTTAGTGTTTCGTGCCGCTCAAAAATTTAACGATGTTGAAATTGTTGCCATCAACGACTTAATTGATGTTGATTACATGGCTTACATGTTGAAGTATGACTCAACTCATGGCCAATTTGCTGGCACTGTTGAAGTTAAAGATGGTAAGTTAGTTGTAAACGGTAAAGCTATCCGTGTAACTGCTGTTAAAAATCCTGCTGATCTTAAATGGTCTGAAGTGGGTGCTGAGTATGTTGTTGAGTCAACAGGTTTATTCTTAGCTAAAGATACAGCTCAAGGTCACCTAGAAGCTGGAGCAAAAAAGGTAATTATGTCTGCTCCTTCTAAAGATGATACCCCTATGTTTGTTATGGGTGTTAACCACAAGAAATATAGCAAAGAGATGAATTTCGTTTCAAATGCATCTTGTACTACTAACTGTTTAGCTCCTATCGCTAAAGTTCTTAACGATAGTTTTGGTATTGTTGAAGGTTTAATGACTACTGTTCATGCAACCACTGCTACGCAAAAAACTGTTGACGGTCCTTCTGCTAAGGATTGGAGAGGTGGACGTGGAGCTGCTCAAAATATTATTCCTTCATCAACTGGAGCTGCTAAGGCAGTAGGAAAAGTTATTCCTGAGTTGAATGGAAAATTAACTGGTATGGCTTTCCGTGTTCCAACTCCTGACGTTTCAGTGGTTGATTTAACTTGTCGTATCGAAAAAGGTGCTTCTTATGCAGAAATTTGTGCTGCCATGAAAGCTGCTTCTGAAGGCGAATTGAAAGGTGTTCTTGGATATACCGAAGATGCTGTAGTTTCTACTGATTTCGTAGGTGATGTTCGTACCTCAATTTTCGATGCTGAAGCTGGTATCTCATTAAACAACAACTTTGTTAAAGTTGTTAGCTGGTATGACAATGAAATGGGTTACTCAACAAAAGTTATTGAGTTGGTTAAACACATGTATTCGGTTGACAAAGCATAAGCTTTAAAGCATAGCTTTTAAATGAAAGTCTTAAAAACGTTTCCGGTTTCGGGAGCGTTTTTTTTTAGATGCACGCAACCTATATCAACTGAACCGCATCAAACAATAAATTAATTACCCTAATACTCTAATGTATGATGCTTAAATTTAAGAATGCTCAAATCGCAAAGCTTAGTTTCTTGTCTGTTTTTTTGTTGATTTTAAATTGTAGTTGCGATAAATCAGGCAACAAAAATCAAATTGACAACGAATATAAACCAATTGTTGTCAGTGAAAAATCGGCGCAAATTGTTAGCTCATCTAACCAATTTGGACTTGATTTATTAATGAAACTAAAGAAAGATTCCCAACCACCAGCTAATATTTTTATTTCGCCGTTAAGCGTGTTTCAGGCTTTAAGTATGGCCGCCAATGGAGCTGAGGGAGAAACGTTGGAACAAATCCTCGCAGTGCTAAAAAATGGTTCTTCTTTGGAGGCACTAAACGAAGCCAACAAATCTTTGCGTGAGGCATTGTTAAGTTCCGATGCTAAAGTGAAAATGACCATTGCCAATTCAATGTGGGTGAATCAATCGTTTTCGCTCAATCCTAATTTTGCAGATGTAAATAAGGTTAACTACGATGCAAAAGTTCAATCACTCGATTTTTCGCAAAGCGAGATGGCAAAAAATACAATGAATACCTGGGTGAGCGATCACACCAATGGTAAAATCCCTTCTATTGTGGATAATGTTACGTCCGATCATGCTTTGTTTTTAATTAATGCCGTTTATTTTAAAGGGCAATGGATGAGTAAATTCGATTCGAAAAAAACCGTTCTAGGGCCATTTACCAATTCCGATAAAACCTCAACTCAGGTTGCCATGATGCAACAAAAAACGACTGTTGGGTATGCGCAAATGAATGATTATAACGCCATTGATATGCCATATGGCAATGGGCACTTTTCGATGATGGTTTTATTACCCAATGAAGGTAAATCGACTACGGATGTATTAAATGCCATGAAGTTAGAGTCTGAATCGACATTGTCACATACTTTAATACCAGTTGAGGTGAATATTAAATTTCCACAATTAAAGGTTGAGTTGGATTTTGAGCTAAATGATGCTTTAGCGGTTTTGGGCATGCCCAAGGCATTTTCCAATATGGCTGAATTTGGTAAAATTCTCTCACCAGTAAAACCGATTGCCATCTCGAAAGTAAAACACAAAACATTTTTAGAGGTCAATGAAGATGGAACAGAGGCGGCAGCAGCAACATCGGTGGAGTTTTACACGACAAGTATGCTGCCAGATAATGAAATTTACTTTACTGTAAACAAACCCTTTGTGTTGGCTATTCGTGAAAAAGATACCCATTGCATTTTGTTTTTAGGTGCTATCGAAAAGTTGTAATAAAATAAAAATATTTAATCCGATGGGAAGAATTATTTTTGCAACTGCATGCCTTGTTTTGATCGCATTTTCATTGCAAGCTCAAACTCCAGATAACGAAAAGAAAAATCGTAGTATCGGATTATGTTACTCATCGTTTGGAGAAAGTGATGTTTTTCGATTTAATGGTTTAGAGGGTGAAGGAAATTATGCTGTGGATAAATTCTTTACGATAGGGTTATGCTATATCGGTTCAATTAATAAGTGGTTGGAATTTGAAACAGGAGTTGACTATTCGAAGTATACTGTTTTAATCACTCCTAGTTTTATTCCTGATATGTCAATTTCGTCACGTAAAGAAAATTTTTCTATCGTAAGCATTCCGTTAACATTAAGAGCGAATTTTTTAAAATTCATTTTTGTGAATGGGGGCGTCTTTATTGATGTTGATGGGACTAAAAGTCCCATTGATAGTCAGACTGGTATTGGTAGTTTATTTGGGATTGGGGCAAAATATGATTTTAAATGCGGTGGTTCTATTTTTATTAACCCCTATTTCAAGTTGCATGCATTACTGCCATTTTCATCAAATAATAATCAGCAAAAGCTTTATGAATCAGGTGTGAGAGTTGGATTGACTTACAATTTAACTAAGTTGAGAAAGTAATTGCGCCACATAGCTCGTTGATGTTAGACAGAGAACCGTAGATTATTTTCTCACATTATAAATAGCCGATGCTTGTTGGGTGGGCATTATAATCATTTCATTAATATTAACATGCGATGGCCGAGTAATTGCATATTCTATAGCATCTGCAATATCTTTGGCCGAAAGGGGAACAAGTCCTTCATAAACTTTTTGAGCTTTTTCATTATCTCCATCAAAACGAACAACTGAGAATTCAGTATCTACCATTCCTGGAGAAACAGCAGTGACTTTAATGTTGTGTTTCAATAAATCAATCCTCATGCCTTTGGTAATGGCATCAACGGCATGTTTGGTTGCACAATACACACTACCATTTTCATAAACCTCATGAGCTGCAATCGATGAGATGTTAACGATATGTCCATTTTTTTTCTCAACCATCCAAGGAGTTATTTGGCGCGAAAAAAAGAGCAACCCTTTCACATTCGTATCAATCATTTGCTCCCATTGATCCCATTTCCCTTCATGAATAGGAGATAATCCCGAAGCTAATCCTGCATTGTTTACAAGAACATCTATCTTTTTCCATTCATCAGGTATTGAGCTGATTGCGCTTAATGTGTGATCATTATCTCTTATGTCAAAGTTCAGGATCATCACTTCGCAGTGGTATTTTTCAACAAGAAGTGATTTTAAGCTTATCAATCGGTCATTCCTTCGACCAGTGATAATCAAATTATAACCATTCTTTGCAAGCATTATTGCAGTTTCTTCTCCAATTCCCGAAGTTGCACCTGTTACGATAGCTAATTTCTTCATTTTATTTATGTTTTGTTTTTTTCAATGCTCCAGTTTTATCAACTCTAAATTAAATTATTCCTGCGTATTAATTGGCAAAATTAGTTTTTATGCGTTGGATTTCAATTCATTTTTAATTTATGATTAGGTGGTTTGAGGGTTATCTTTTTCCATTTTGTAGGTTTTCAGTTATAGAAAGAGAAATTTAAGCTTTATGCCAACCTAGAATGTCATGGTATAAGTTGGTGAATTGCCTTATTTTATCTATTTTCAAACCCTAATTGCAAATAGTTAAACCAATTAGCATAGAAAAACGAATTGTGAAAATAGCGTTTTTTTCTTACCTATAGGATGATTAATTTAGCAGTTCTTAAAAATACAAATTTACCATTATGGAACAATCATTGCCAATAAACGTGGATGCCTCACGATATAATCTTACAGAACAGGAGTATCAGGCTGTAGTTGAAATGCTTAGTCGAAAGCCTAATGAGTTGGAGTTAGAAATTTTCGGATTATTATGGTCTGAGCATGCCTCTTATAAGAATTCAATAAAATGGTTGCGTGAGTTACCTCAAAATGGAGATAAAGTATTGGTTAAAGCTGGTTCAAATCATGCTGGGGTTGTTAACATTGGAGATGGATTAGCTTGTGTTTTTAAATTAGAGTCACACAACCATCCATGCGCTGTTCAACCTCGATTGGGAGTGTCTATAGGAATGCGAACAGTTGCCCGTGATGTTATTGCCATGGGAGCCAGACCCATAGCATCGTTAAGTTCTCTTAAGTTTGGGGATAATTCACGCGATACTGCTCGATGGTTATTTATGGAAGTTGTAAATGGATTGGGCGATTTTGAAAAGGGTTATGGATTGCCAGTTGTTGGCGGCGAACTTGATTTTCAGTCAGGATATAATTCTAGTCCAATTGTCAATAATATGGTTGTAGGCGTCACTTCATCTAATAAACTAACCAATAACTTTAAGCTTGAAGAAGGGATTTTAGTTGCAATTATTGGAGCAAAAACCGGTAAGGATGGGATTGATGATGAATCATTTCCAGTTGATTTACAGGAAATGCTTAACACACGAAGCATATCGGTTGAGCAATTAAGGGATGTATCTATTGAAAAAGAGATTTACAATACTATTCAGGAAATTCTTGATAAGAAAATTTCGATTGATATCCAGCCTATTGGTTCACAAGGATTAATTGGTGCATCGGCCGAAATGGGTGCAAGAGGCCATAAAGGTATAGATATTAATACATTGAAAGTCCCCGTACGAGAACCTCTAAATAATCGCGAAATATTACTCTCCGAAACATGGGGCCGAATGTTAATTGCTTTTTCACCAATTGATCGGGATGCAATCGAAATTTGTTTGCATAAAAATGAAATGGTTTTTGAAATCATTGGTGTCGTAACTGATAGCAACGAATTGAATGTTTATGAAAACCAATCATTATTGGCTTCAATTCCCATTCAGAATGTTTGTATTGGCGAAAATTCGTTGGTTTATGATCGTCCTTATTCGAACTCAAATGTAACAACTAAAGGCACATTGGTTGATGACGTAGTGGAGCCTGATCATTATCCGAATATAGTCCGCACTATGGTTAAAGATCTAAATGTAGCTTCCAAAAAATGGTTGACTGATACATTCGACAAGACCATACGGCAAGAAGGTGTTTCTCAGAAATTTCCATCAGATGCTGCATTCATTGAAATTGAAGGAACTGACAAGTCTTTGGTAGCGACATTAGATTGTAATCCAAATTATATGCAGCAAGATGCGTTTATTGGAGCTCAAATTGCTGTGGCTGAGGCATCTCGTAATATTGTTTGTGCTGGAGGAACTCCAATTGGTCTTTCCGATTGTTTGAATTTCGGTAATCCTTATGATGAAGAAGTTTATGGCCAGTTTGTTGCTTCTATTAAAGGGATTAAAAAAGCTTGTGAAGCATTTAAAATTCCTGTAATAAGTGGAAATGTGAGTTTCTATAATCAACGTTCCGAAGAAGGAAAAGTTTTACCAATAATTCCAACGCCAGTAATTGGAATGGTTGGTATTTTGGAGCAAAAAACTCATCATGTAACCTTATCATTCAAGCATAAAGGGGATATGATTTTCTTAATTGGTCGTTCTCGCGATGATATAAATGGATCAGAATACTTAAAATTAATTCATCAAAAAGAGGTTGATGCACCTCCTTACTATCGAGAGGAAGAAGAAATTGAGATTCAAGGTGCAATTAAAGCTTTAATAAAAGCCGATTTAGTGCGATCGGTTCACGATATTTCAAACGGCGGATTGTTCTTTTGTTTGCTCGAATCGGCTGTTCCATTGGAGTTTGGTTTTGATATCACATCGGATGCTGAAATTCGAAAAGATGCATTTTTGTTTGGCGAATCTCAAAGTCGAGTTATCGTTAGTGTGGCGCCATCTAAACAAGATTCATTTGTTGATTTTATGGTTGATTGGGGTGTTCCTTTTTCAATACTAGGACATGTAACAAAGGGTGAAATTCGAGTAGATGATGAATCGTTTGGTTTTATTCATGAATTGAAAACTAAGTTTGATTCAACTCTAAAAAAGTGGATCGATGAAGGGAAGTAATTTAATGATAAAAGGGATTTTTGTCTTTTTAATACTTTTTTGTATCAGTTTAATATCCTCTGCACAATCAAGCTGAGTTTTTGGCTATGGTTGCTGTAATTGAAGGATTGTTGGATAAATAGTTTTTTCTTTCATTAAATTTGTGAGTATATAAGCCATTATGACTGTAAGTCCTTATAAGAATTCAGAGAATAGCAAAAAGGAGCAAATAGCTAGTATGTTTAATCAAATTGCTTCTCGATATGATTTTTTAAATCATTTTTTATCTCTAGGTATCGATAAAAGATGGCGTTGTAAAGCAATCAAATTGCTTAAAAAGTATTCGCCTTCATATGTTTTAGATGTTGCTACTGGTACCGGTGATATGGCTATTGCTCTTCATCGCCAACTGGGATCGAAGGTAACTGGCATCGATATTTCATCAGAAATGCTAAAAGTGGGGCAACAAAAAATTGAAAAAAAGAATTTAGGGTTAATCAATCTTATACAAGCCGATTCCGAATCATTACCTTTCGATGATCATTCGTTTGATGCCGTTACAGTTGCATTTGGAGTTAGAAATTTCGAAAATCTTTCAAAAGGATTAGCTGAAATGGCAAGAGTTCTGAAACCAAGCGGTAAAATGGTGATATTGGAGTTTTCTAAACCTTCCAGTTTCCCATTTAAACAAATATATGGACTGTACTTTAAATACCTTTTACCTTTTTTTGGAGGGATTATTTCAAAGCACAAAGAAGCATATGATTATTTGCCTAAGTCGGTAGAGGCTTTTCCTGAAAAAGAGCAGTTTTTAAAAGAATTAGTCAATGTTGGTTTGGAAGATGTAAAACAATACAGACTAACATTTGGAATAGCGACTATTTATTTTTCATCTAAGCCAGTGCAATAAAATTTTAAATTATTGGTTTAATGGTTATATGATAATTGGTGAGGGTATTATTTGCAGCAATATTTTTGCTGATTAAGATGGCCCAAAATGGGTTCGATTAATAACTATATTTCAATTTGTATTATATTTTCTGATGAAACATTTTTTGCCTATTATATTGGGATTGATGTTGATATTGTCTGCAAATGCGCAAAATATCAAAAAAAAGGGAGTTCCCAATTTACCTGAGTTTGATGAAAAACCTCTGCATTTTGGATTTTTATTAGGGTTGAATGTAATGGATTTTGCGCTTCATAATTCAGGGGCAATAACTTCCGAGAATGGAAATGTTCCTTTGTATGGCGACCTTATTAATTATCAGCCTGGTATTAATATTGGAATCGTGTCAAATCTTCGTTTGAACAAATGGTTCGATTTAAGGTTTTTACCTGGTATTTCGTTCGGACAACGTAACATTGTTTTTATTAATGAGAATGGTGTTGCCGAAGAAAACCCACTTGAAATTAAATCCACCTTTATCGAGTTTCCTTTATTGATAAAGTACAGCTCTGCCAGAGCGCATAATTTTAAACCTTACTTAGTCGGTGGAGTGAATGGACGACTCGATTTAGCTAAAAGCAGGAAAGATCGGCTTGTTTTGCGATCGTTGGATGCTGCACTTGAAGCTGGCGTGGGCATTGATATGTATTTGAATTATTTCCGTTTTAGCACCGAAATAAAAGCCTCTTATGGGTTGTTTAATGTGTTAAATCCTAATGGTACTGGGGAAGTTGAGGATGTAAAATACACTCAGGCACTTGACAAATTAACATCTAATATTTTTCATTTAACGTTTTATTTCGAATGACCAATTGTTTTTGAGTTAATTTTGCAACCATTTAATTAAGGTCATTTATTATATGAAATCCTCTGTTCAATTAAGAGTATTGCCGCATGAGGCTGTCTCTCAGGAAATTCTCATTCGAATTGCCGCAAAAAACTTATCGGTTGATATAAAAAGCATTTCTCAAGTGCAGATTGTAAAACGGTCGATTGATGCTCGCCAAAGACAGGTATTTATTCAATTGCAAGTACTTGTTTATATCGATGAAGTTCCCGAACCCTCAGATATTCCAAATATCGATTTCCCAAATGTTCAGCATTCACCCGAAGTTATCGTTATTGGGGCTGGTCCAGCTGGTCTTTTTGCCGCATTGCGGTTAATCGAATTAGGTTTAAAACCTATTGTAATCGAAAGAGGTCAGATGATTGCTGATCGTAAACGTGAAATTGCTTCACTAAACAAAAACAAGGTAGTTAATTCCGAATCGAATTATGCATTCGGCGAGGGAGGAGCAGGAACTTTTTCTGATGGAAAACTATACACAAGAAGTCATAAGCGAGGCGATTTCACTCGATTTTTAAAAATGTTATGTCTTCATGGCGCTGATCAATCGATTTTAGTTGATGCTCATCCCCACGTTGGAACCGAAAAACTGCCCGGTGTGATTATTCGAATTCGTGAGCAAATTTTAAATTGTGGAGGCGAAATTCATTTTAATACTCGTATCGATAAGTTATTAATAACGAATAATAACATAAAAGGTGCTATTGCCTCTGACGGTAGTGTATTTGAAGCAGAAGCGCTAATCTTGGCAACTGGACATTCAGCTCGCGATATTTATCATATGCTCAACACTCAAAATATTCCTCTAGAATCCAAAATTTGGGCAATGGGCGTGAGGGTTGAACATTCACAGCACTTAATTGATCAACTGCAATATCATAGTCCTGATGGGCGAGGTGAGTATTTACCTGCTGCCAGTTATTCGTTTGCAACACAGGTGAATGGACGCGGCGTGTATTCGTTTTGCATGTGTCCCGGTGGTTTTATGGTGCCTGCAATGACTCACGCTTCCGAAATGGTAGTAAATGGCATGTCACCTTCTAAACGTAATTCACCCTATGCCAATTCTGGAATTGTTGTCGAAATTCATCCCGAGGATATTAAAGATTTTAATCATCATGGAAGTTTAGCAGGATTGTTTTATCAGCAATCGGTTGAGAAAAACTGTCGATTAGCTTCGGGTGCTGACGTAATTGCACCGGCTCAGCGATTGGGCGATTTTGTTAATCAAAGTCTTTCAAAATCATTACCTGATTGTTCGTATATTCCCGGTGTTACATCAGTTGAAATAAACAACGTGTTACCATCGTTAATCTCAGAAAAACTGAGAATTGGATTTAACGAATTTGGGAAAAAATTACCTGGTTATTTAACAAACGATGCCATTGTATTAGCAACCGAAAGTCGAACATCTAGTCCAGTGAGAATTCCTCGCGATCCAATGTCGTTGCAGCACATTACCATTAATGGGTTATATCCTTGTGGCGAAGGAGCTGGGTATGCTGGAGGAATAGCCTCATCAGCATTAGATGGAGAACGATGCGCCGAAAAAGTATTCACCTATTTATTTCCTTCAAAATCAATACCTACAATTGCATCCGTTTAAACTCGGAACAAACAATTGCTGCTGCCACTGATACATTTAACGATTCGGAGCTTGTGTTTGTGGTCGCAAAAGATGGTATTGTTAGTCGATGGGTAATTAAATTGGCAACCTCATTGCTAATACCTTGTCCCTCGTTCCCAAAAACAATGAGCGAATTTGGATTGAGAGATTGCGAATAAATATTTTCCCCATCCATAAACGTTCCATAAACCGTGGTTATATCTTTTGCTTGCTCGAGAAAGGTGGGTAGAGGCATATAATTGATTTGAATACGAGCTATTGCGCCCATTGTAGCTTGAACAACTTTTGGGTTATAGCAATCCACTGTGTCCAGAGAACAAATGATTCGATTAATACCAAACCAATCAGCCAAACGGATAATGGTTCCCATATTTCCCGGATCCTGTATTCCATCTAATACAATGGTAATCCCATGGTTAATCGAGCTGTGAATAAACGTATCATTGATTATTTCAAAAACGCCTAGAACAGATGAGGGCGTTTTAAGCAGGCTTATTTTTTTTATCTCATCAATTTCAGCCTCAATAATTGAACTATTCGTGTTTTTATGTGAGTTGATCCAATCCTGTGTTGCTACAATTGTATTTGCTTTGCATCCAGCTAATAATAAGTCAGATATGATTTTAGCACCTTCGGCAATAAAGAGATTTAAGCTATCCCTATTTTTTTTTAGATGAAGTGATTGAATAAATTTGATTTTATTTTTACTTAGCATTTTCAAATCCTTTTTTACAAATTTAATTATTAATGGGAATTGGGTATCTTTAGCACATCTAAGTTTTAAAAATTATCAGCAAATATGGGATTGTTTTCATATGTCAATAAATTAGGCTTTGTTGTATTAATATTGTATTTGTGTTCGTGTAGCTCAACAAAGTATGTCGCTGATGATAATTATTTGCTCTCAAAAGTTCAGATCATTAATAGAGCAAAAGATATCTCTAAACCAGAAATTAAAAGTTTTATTCGTCAAAAAGAAAATCTGAAGATATTTGGAGTGTGGAAATTTCATCTTTCACTTTATAATATGTCTGGCAGAGATACGTCTAAATGGATTAATCGATCCCTTCGCCATATGGGTGAAGAACCCGTTATTTATGATGATTATTTAAAAGAATATTCAAAGCAACAAATAGGTTTAATGTTGCAAAATAAGGGATATTATTTAAATGTGATTAAAGATACTGTGATTTATAAGAAAAAGCAGGCAAAAGTTATTTATGTCGTCTATCCAGGAATTAGGTATCGAATTGGGCAAGTTAAGTTTCAAATTGAAGATGATTCGATTCGACCGATTATTGAAGCCGATAGTTTGCATACTTTACTCAAGCCTGGTCGACCATATGACATTGATTTGCATGATAAAGAACGCGAGCGCATAACAGCTGATTTAAGAGATAAAGGCTATTTTGCATTTTCAAAAGAGTATATTTATTTCATCGCCGATAGTGCCAATGCCAATTACTCTATTAACGATACATTAGTCGTCAAAAAAAATATTGAGATTAATCCTTCATTAGAATCAACAGAGACGGCGTATCACAAAAAATACCGTTATCGGAAAGTGTTTTATAGTGTGGGTTCTTCATCTGGAGTTGGGACTTCCACTTCAGGGGTTGCTGCACATCGCGATACATTAGAATTTCACGATTGCACTTTTATCTATAATAATCGGGTTGAAATTCATCCATCTGTTATTCTTAATTCAAGTTATATAGCTCCTAATGAGTTTTTTAACTCATCACTTGTTGCAAAAACCCAAACACTCTTAAATGGATTAAAAGTTTTTAGATACATCGATGTTCGCTTTAAAGAGGTTAATGATTCAATACAGAGTGAATACGGATGGCTTGATTGTTATGTGCAACTCAATCCCACTAAATATCAATCATATGGGGCTGATATTGAAGGAACGAATGCATCAGGTAATTTAGGTGCGGCTGGAAGTGTAAATTATCAACACCGTAATTTATTGAGGGGAGCAGAGGTGTTTAATGTTGCCTTTCGTACGGCTATGGAGCGCCAATTAATTAATCCTAAAAGCGATGCAGGCG
Source organism: Bacteroidales bacterium (assembly GCA_038212305.1). Lineage (GTDB taxonomy): Bacteria > Bacteroidota > Bacteroidia > Bacteroidales > Marinilabiliaceae > JBBQUP01. The sequence continues at coordinate 46,175 of JBBQUP010000002.1, read as the reverse complement.
CCATTCAAAAAAACCAGTTTAATTCACTTGAATTGGGTGCAGAATCGTCGCTTGAAATTCCAAAATTCTTGGTTCCTTATAATATTGAGAGTTTTCGAAAAAAGTACAACCCAAATACAAATATCTCAATATCATATAATTATCAGCGACGACCTGACTATACAAGAACAATTGCAAATCTTAGCTATGGGTATCATTGGAGGTCATCAAAGTACATTACCCATTATTTAATTTTATCAGATCTAAATTTAATTCGCTTACCTTCTATCGATCAGGCATTTAAGGATACTATCTCTAAAACTTTTTTAAAGAATAGCTACGAAGATCATTTTATCCTAAACTCAGCCTATTCGTGGATATTTAACTCTCAGCTTAGAACACAACAATCGGAATATGCCTATGGACGATTCAATGTTGAATTTGCTGGAAATGTGCTGAACAGCCTAGTGCCGCTATTCGAAAACAAGAATAGTGATGGGTTTTATGAGATTCTAGGAATACGATATGCTCAATATGTTAAAGGCGATTTTGAACTGCGCTACCATCATGCATTAAATCGGGTCAATTCATTTGCCTATCGATTTTTTCTTGGGGCTGCTTTTCCTTATGGAAATAGCTTGGAGGTTCCTTTTGAGAAACAGTATTTTTCTGGAGGTGCAAATGGGATACGTGCTTGGCCAGTCCGAGGTTTAGGGCCTGGTGTTTTTGTTGACTCAAAGTTTAACTTTTACAACCAAACTGCTGATATGAAGCTAGAACTAAATGCCGAGTATCGTTTTAAACTGATTGGGCTTCTGGAAGGCGCTTTATTTGTTGATGCGGGTAATATCTGGAATATTCGAAAAGAATCTTCTCAGGAGGGAGGTCTATTTGCTTGGAATTCATTCGCACAGCAAATTGCAGTAGGCGTTGGTACTGGGTTACGCTTCGATTTTAACTATTTTTTATTTCGAGTCGATTTGGGAATTAAAGCACATGATCCTGTTAAAGCAAATGGAGAACGATGGGTAATAGGCCATCAACCTTTAACCTTAAATAACATGGCTTTTAACTTTGCGATTGGATATCCTTTTTAACATTCTGTTGTCAGTATTCCTATCGCAATACTTATTTTTAGCTTCATAAAAAATTGCATTCTTAATGATTTGTTATGCGATTTAATTTATGTTAATAAAGATAAGTGATGCTTGAAAATGAAGTAGAATGATTGTAAATTTGTATGTTTTTCGGGTTTATCTAATTGTTAAAATACTAGATAAATACTATAAAATCTGAAAGCAATCGATTTGCTTGATTGTTTTCGTAGAATTTGCAATTTAATTATTGATTCTTCTGTCTCTATTTTTGATAATGCAAATGTTAGTTGCTATTTTTGCAGTGATAAATTGATATTTAAAACAATATTTTTGCTATAAATTATAAGATAAATAATCAATTAAATTTTAATTAGAACAATAAATTAAAAGCTATGAAGCGAGTATTAGATGTGGTTAAACCTGGTGTTGTAACTGGTGATGATGTTAGTAAATTGTTTGCATTAGCAAAAGAACAAGGGTTTGCTATGCCAGCTGTAAATGTAGTTGGAACCGATTCAATTAACGGTATTCTTGAAGCTGCTAAATTAGTTAATTCTCCTGTTATGATTCAGCTTTCTAATGGAGGTGCCGCTTTTTATGCAGGTAAAGGACTGAAATTAGAAGGCCATAATGCTGCTGTTTTAGGTGGAATTTCGGCTGCAAAGCATATTCATTTATTAGCTGAAGCTTATGGTGTTCCAGTAATTCTTCATACTGATCACGCAGCTAAAAAATTATTGCCTTGGATTGATGGTCTTTTGGACGCAAGTGAAAAAAACTTTGCCGAAACAGGAAAACCTCTTTTTAGCTCTCATATGCTTGATTTGTCCGAAGAGCCTTTAGAAGAGAACATCGCCATATGTAAAGAGTACTTAACTCGCATGAGTAAAATGGGGATGACTCTCGAAATTGAATTGGGTATTACAGGAGGAGAAGAAGATGGAGTAGATAATTCAGATGCAGACAATGCATTACTTTATACTCAGCCAGAAGAGGTGTGCTATGCATATGAGCAGCTATTGAAAATTTCTTCTCGTTTTACCATTGCAGCATCATTTGGTAATGTACATGGAGTTTACAAACCAGGTAATGTTGTTTTGAAACCATCAATTTTGGATGCCTCTCAAAAATTTATTCAGGCAAAACTAAAAACATCGAATAAGCCAGTTGATTTTGTATTCCATGGTGGTTCAGGTTCTTCATTATCTGAAATCCGTGAGGCAATCAGCTATGGTGTTGTTAAAATGAATATCGATACTGATACTCAATGGGCTACTTGGGATGGAATTCGGCTTTTTGAAGCTAAAAATCATGACTATCTTCAAGGACAGATTGGTAATCCGGAGGGAGATGATAAGCCTAATAAAAAATTCTACGATCCTCGTGTATGGTTGCGTGCAGGTCAAGTAACACTTATCGATCGGATGAAAGTTGCTTTTTCTGATCTTAATTGCATGGATCGTTTATAACATATAAAGAATAAACATTAATAAAAAAGAGGCCGATGTTTTTAAGTCGTGCCTCTTTTTTTATATTTTGCATCGGTTTTAAATTATAAAAAATGAATATATCCAATAGAGACTCATTTTCAAGTAAATTTGGTGTAATTGCTGCCGCAGCAGGATCCGCAGTTGGATTAGGTAATATCTGGCGATTCCCATATCTGCTTGGTCAAAATGGAGGTGCAGCATTTTTAATAACTTATCTAGTCATTGCTTTCTTAGTCGGAATCCCAATCATGATGTCGGAAATGATTATCGGCCGAAAAGCTCAACGCAATGTAATAGGTGCATTTAAACATCTAACTCCCGGAAAACCTTGGTTTTTAATTGGTGTAATGGGAGTGGGTGCCGCCTTTTTAATCATGTCTTTTTATTCTATTGTTGGAGGCTGGACGCTTGAATATATTTATTCATCTGCAGTTGGTGCTTTTACAAACCGAACTCCTGCTGAAATACAAGCTCAATATCAAACCTATACATCTGGCTTTTGGAGGCCTCTATTTTGGATGGTATTGTTTATGCTTTTAAATGTTTTAATTGTTTTAGGTGGGGTAAAAGACGGAATTGAAAAATATTCGAAAATACTAATGCCATTGCTTTTTGTATTGCTCGTTTTTTTAATGATCCGATCGCTTACACTACCTGGTGCAATGGCTGGAGTTGATTTTTTATTTCGACCTGATTTTACCAAGATAAATTCAAAAGTTATATTGGATGCGCTTGGACAAGTTTTTTTTAGCATGAGTATAGGAATGGGCGTAATGGCTACATATGGATCGTATGTTAGTAAAAAAGAGAAATTGGGAACAACTTCGGTTTGGGTTTCAATGACTGATACTACGGTTGCAGTATTAGCCAGTTTAGTAATTTTCCCTGCTGTGTTTGCTTTTGGTTTACAACCCGATAGTGGTCCAGGTCTTGTGTTTGTGACTCTGCCAAATATCTTTGGACATATGTCAGGCGGTATCGTTTTTGGAGTTATCTTTTTCTCTTTACTAGCTATTGCGGCACTAACCTCTACCATTTCATTGCTCGAAGTGGTGGTTGCTTATTTCACCGAAGAACTAAAGATGAAACGAAATATAGCAACATGGCTGGCCGCAGGAACCATGACTTTACTCTCTATTTTATGCATCAAGTTCTCAGCTTTGTTTAGTGGCTTTGAATTTCTTACGGCGAATATTATGCTTCCCTTAGGTGGTCTTTTCATTGTATTGTTTGTTGTTTGGCAGCTGAAAAAGATAGCAACTCGAAAAGAATTAGAAGAATCAGGACATCAAATGAAATTATTTCCTGTTTTTTGGTTAATCATAAAGTATTTGGCTCCTGTTGCCATCGCTTTTGTGTTTTTAAATGGATTAGGTTTTTTCGGGCAATAATTTACTTTTTTAAAATTATGATTACCTTTCCCTAAATGAAATTAGTATGTGGAAAGATCTTTTATCCTTTACCAAATCGGAGCTATATGGGTATGGAGGATTGCTGATAATAGGTATCGGTTTATTTCCATTTACTCTTTTTAGAGATGAAATACTACATCCTCAATCTAAAGAAAACATTGTTGTTGAAGAAACAATTATAATTCCAGAGAATATACAATTAGATGTTTTTGAGTTTGATCCCAATACCGTTTCGATTAAAGAATTGGAGAAATTAGGGGTAAATGTTTTTGCAATTGTCAATTGGAAAAAGTATTTGGAAGCAGGAGGGCGATTTAAAACAACCAGTGATTTATATAAAATTAAGGGAATTGATTCTGCATTTATTCGTGAGGCGCAACCTTTCATCACTTTTAATGATGCATTACCCAAAACCAATTTTAAGTCAGGTAATCATTTTAATTCCAATTGGGTCGATTTAAATCAATTGACTTCAGCTCAAATGAGAGAAATGAATTTCCCAACATGGTTAATCGATTCGATTGTAGTAATTCAGAATACACATTGGATGTATTCGAAATACGATTCGCAAAAGCTTCTTAAAATAAATTCAAATGAGTTACCATCGATAATTACTGGAAGAAAGTATGTTAAATTAGAAAAGGAACGAACTCCATTGGCAACAATTGAATTAAACAGTGCCGATTCAGTTCAGTTACTGAAACTAGCTGGGATTGGATCAGTTTTGGCTGGTAGAATAGTTAAATATCGAATAAAGCTGGGTGGTTTTTATTGCATAAATCAATTAAGCGAAGTTTATGGCATTTCTACAGATCTAGTTGATACTATGAAAAATCATTTAAGTATAAATCAAACACTTATACATCCTATTCAATTAAACACATTTTCATTGGATAAATTAAAAAATCATCCATATATTGGCTTTTACAAAGCTCGTAAAATTATTGACTATCGGAATAAGGAAGGTCGGATTCATTCAGTCGAATCAATTTTCACTTTACTAGGATGTCTTGAAGATGAGATAGTTAGATTAGAGAGTTATTTAAATCTGAATTAACTTCATTGGAATGCAGCAATTTTTAAAAATTAATCTCCTACCGATGAAAAAAAAAGTTTAAAAACTTGTGACAATCAAGAAACTTCATTTTCTTTGCATCTCCAAATTTTAAGGTGGAGTGTCTTGCAAAAGACTAAATGTAATTGATATATAAAGTATTATAAATACAGTAAGTAAAAGGAGAAGATTATGATTGTAGTTCCTATTAAAGAAGGTGAGAACATTGAAAGAGCCTTGAAGAAATTCAAGCGTAAATTTGAAAAAACTGGTGCAATGCGCGAGCTTCGTTCACGTCAGGCTTTCGAGAAACCATCTGTTGTTCGTCGAGAGGAAGTGAAAAAAGCAATCTACATAGAGCAATTGCAGCGTAACGAAGAATAATTGTTCGAGAAATCATGAAAATTCCGGGTTATTTTTGTAAATTGAAATAGTTCTCAGTTAATACTATCCATACTAAATTGGATTGTAATTAAATGAAGGTCTTATTTTTTCAATAACTTGGAGTCTTCATATTTATGCAATATATTCAATCGTTTATTAACAATATTAAATACGAAAAACGCGGTTCTCAACATACCATCGTTTCGTATAATAATGATTTATTACAATTTCATCGATTTCACTTCGATGAGAGAATGGTTGACTGGACTGAGGTAACGTCAAAGCATATTCGTCAATGGATGGTTAGTATGCTTGATCATGGCCTTCTTCCTAGATCCGTTAACCGAAAAATCGCCACATTAACATCTTTTTTTAAATTTTTGCAACGCGAAGGGATTGTTGAAAATAATCCTGCTCAAGGGGTTATTAAACCAAAAACACCAAAGCGTCTGCCTCAGTTTGTCAAGGAATCTGAGATGGATTTGTTGTTAGACGAAGTTGATTTTGGTATCGACTACGAAGGTGTTCGCAACAAATTAATAATTGAGATGTTTTATTTAACAGGCATGCGCTTAAGCGAATTAGCATCTCTACAACTTGGAAATGTTGATTTCTTTGGTGGAACAATTAAAGTGAATGGTAAAAGAAATAAACAGAGGCTTGTTCCTTTTACCAATAAACTTAAAGATAGGTTGAAAGAGTACTTGTTATTAAGAAGTGTTACATTTCCCAATTATAATGCAAGTGATCTTTTTTTAACCGCAAATGGCGAACCGATATATCATAAGTTGATCTATCGTGTGGTAAAACATCATTTGGCAATGGTTACCACATTATCAAAAAAAAGTCCCCATATATTAAGGCATACTTTTGCCACTGCTTTGTTAAATCATGGTGCTGATTTAAATGCCATTAAAGAGTTATTAGGTCATGCCAATTTAACAGCAACAGAAATATATACGCATAACAATTTTGATCAATTAAATTCTATTTACAAACAAGCCCATCCAAGGGCTTAAAAAATGGAGGATTGCATATGAATATTAAAATTCAATCGGTTCATTTTACCGCAGCCGAACATTTAGAAGAGTTTGTTAATTTAAAAGTTAATAAACTCGAACAATTTTTTGAAGGGATTATTACCGCTGATGTTATTTTAAAGCTTGAAAAATCAGAAGTAGCTGAGAACAAAGTTGCCGAGATAAGCTTGAATATCCCCGGAGGAGATCTTTTTGCTAAAAAGCAAGCAAAAACATTTGAAGAATCAATAGATTTGGCATGCGATGCATTGCGTAAACAGTTGATTAAGTGGAAGGAGAAGGTACAACCCAAATAATTTAAAAAAAAGGACATTTTTTTTGCTGTCTAGAAAATAAATTATACATTTGCACACCGTTTTGAGAATCATATTAAACGGAAATTGCAGTTTAATAGGCTGATTATCTAAAAATGATCAGCCTATTAAAATGAAAAAGAGAATCAAACGTGATTCACCAACGCATGGGGAGATTCCAGAGTGGCCAAATGGGACTGACTGTAACTCAGTTGTCTTACGACTTCGGAGGTTCGAATCCTCCTCTCCCCACATCGTTAGTTTTTTAATTGAAATAATAATCATTGAGGTATTAATTTAAGTTCAAATTACATACCTTTAAGGGTTTGTTTATGCGGGAGTAGCTCAGTTGATAGAGCATCAGCCTTCCAAGCTGAGGGTCGAGGGTTTGAACCCCTTCTCCCGCTCACTACCGCCCTTGTAGCTCAGTGGTAGAGCACTTCCTTGGTAAGGAAGAGGTCTCGGGTTCAAGTCCCGACAAAGGCTCAAGAAACAGAAGGTTTTTTAACACTTTTATCTAATTGTCAAATATTTCGAGTTATGGCTAAAGAACAATTTAAAAGGACCAAACCACACGTTAATATTGGTACCATTGGCCACGTTGACCACGGCAAAACCACATTAACCGCTGCTATCACAATGGTGTTAGCAAAAAAAGGTTTGTCTGAAGTAAAAGATTTTGCATCAATCGACAACGCTCCTGAAGAGAAAGAGCGTGGTATTACTATCAACACCGCACACGTTGAGTATTCAACTGAAAACCGCCACTATGCACACGTTGACTGTCCAGGTCACGCTGACTATGTTAAAAACATGGTTACTGGTGCTGCTCAAATGGATGGTGCTATTTTAGTTTGTGCTGCAACTGATGGACCTATGCCTCAAACACGCGAGCACATCCTTTTGGCTCGTCAGGTAAACGTTCCTCGTATCGTTGTATTCATGAATAAAGTGGATATGGTTGATGATCCAGAATTATTGGAACTTGTGGAAATGGAGCTTCGCGAATTGTTAACTTTTTATAAGTTCGATGGTGATAACTCTCCAGTAATTCAAGGTTCTGCATTAGGTGCAATGAACGGTGAGCCAGAATGGGAAGAAAAAGTAATGGATTTAATGAATGCAGTTGATAGCTGGATTGAACTTCCTCCCCGTGCTATTGATAAGCCTTTCGTAATGCCTATCGAAGACGTTTTCACTATCACTGGTCGTGGAACTGTTGCAACAGGACGTATCGAAACAGGTATTATCAAAACAGGTGAAGAGATGCAAATCATTGGTCTTGGAGCAGCTGGTAAAAAAACTGTTTGTACTGGAGTTGAGATGTTTCGTAAGATTCTTGATGAAGGACAAGCTGGTGATAACGTAGGTTTATTGTTACGTGGTATCGATAAAGCAGATATTAAGCGTGGTATGGTTCTTTGTAAAGCAAATACAATTAAACCACACACTAAGTTTAAAGCTGAGATTTACGTATTGAAAAAAGAAGAAGGTGGACGTCACACTCCATTCCATAATAAATATCGTCCTCAGTTTTTCTTACGTACTCTAGATATTACCGGCGAGATTTCTCTTCCAGAAGGAACTGAAATGGTTATGCCAGGTGATAACGTAAGTATCATTGTTGAGCTTATTTATCCTGTTGCTATGAACCAAGGTCTTCGTTTCGCGATTCGCGAAGGTGGACGTACAGTTGGTGCAGGTCAGATCACTGAAATTTTAGAGTAATTTCTAAATATAAATAGGGGAGAGAAATTTCCCCTATATATACGGGTGTAGCTCAGTTGGTAGAGCATCGGTCTCCAAAACCGAGTGTCGGGCGTTCGAGTCGCTCCTCCCGTGCATGATACCGGATTAAATTCTTGGAAAAGGATGTGATCCGGCTAAGTGTTAAGTAACACTTGATAAGTTTAAAACATTTACAGAAAAGTAAAGTAACAACTACGATGAATAAATTCATTGCCTATTTAAAAGATGTTCAAAGCGAACTAATTCAAAAAACATCATGGCCTACTTGGTCTGAACTAACCAATAGTGCACTTGTGGTTATGGTTGCATCAGCCATAATTGCTGTTGTGGTTTTCTTGATGGATTCAAGTTTTGAGTTCATCTTATCAAAATTGTACGAACAACTTTATTAAACTAGAGAGGCAAGAAAATGGCCGAGATTGAAAAAAAGTGGTACGTCTTAAGAGCTATCGGAGGTAAAGAGAAAAAGGTAAAAGAATACGTTGAGAGTGAAATAGCTTCATTAAACTTAACGGATTATGTATCTCAAGTTCTTATACCTTCCGAAAAGATTTTTCAGATTCGTAATGGTAAAAAAGTTAGTAAAGAACGAAATTACCTGCCAGGATATGTCTTAATTGAAGCAGCTTTAGTGGGAGAAATTGCTCACATACTTAAAAACATACCAAATGTTATTGGTTTTTTAGGTGATAGTGGGAATAATCCAACTCCTTTGCGTTTATCAGAGGTCAACCGAATATTAGGTAAAGTTGATGAATTGTCTGAATCAGACGAAACGATGAATAATCCTTTTATTATTGGAGAAACAGTAAAAGTAATAGATGGACCGTTCAATGGCTTCAATGGAACTATTGAAGATGTGAATGAAGAGAAAAGAAAATTAAAGGTGATGGTTAAAATATTTGGCCGTAAAACACCTTTGGAACTGAGCTTTTTGCAAGTCGAAAAAGAGTAAATTTTGAGTAGAATAGGCTTCCAAACTAATCCATTTAGGATTATCCCTGCCACTATTTATTTTATCGACAATAATTTAATCAATAAATACGAATTGCTACAATGGCTAAAGAAGTAGAAACTTTTATCAAGTTACAGATAAAAGGTGGTGCAGCAAACCCATCACCTCCTGTAGGACCTGCATTAGGTTCAAAGGGTGTGAATATTATGGAGTTTTGTAAGCAGTTCAATGCCAGAACTCAGGAAAAAGCCGGTAAGGTTTTACCTGTGGTTATTACGGTGTATAAGGACAAATCATTTGATTTTGTTGTTAAAACACCTCCTGCTGCTGTTCAGGTTATGGAGGCTGCCAAAATTAAAGGCGGATCTGCAGAACCTAACCGTAAAAAAGTTGGTTCTGTTAACTGGAACCAAGTTAAAGACATCGCAGAAGGAAAAATGGCTGATATGAACTGTTTTACAGTAGACTCTGCAATGCGGATGATTGCTGGTACTGCCAGAAGCATGGGTGTTACCGTTGAAGGTACTTTCCCTGGAAAAAATTAATTAAACCCTTATTGGAAAAATGGCAAAACTAACAAAGAATAAAAAGTTAGCATTAGCGAAAGTTGACGATACCAAGCAATATCCAATCGAGGACGCATCACTTTTGGTAAAAGATATTACCACAACTAAATTTGATGCATCTGTTGATATCGATGTTCGTTTGGGCGTAGATCCGCGTAAAGCCAACCAGATGGTAAGGGGTGTAGTATCCCTGCCACACGGGACAGGTAAAGAGACTCGAGTGTTAGTGTTATGTTCTCCTGATAAAGAAGAAGAAGCACGCAATGCTGGTGCTGATCATGTTGGGTTAGATGATTTCATCGAGAAAATTAAAGGCGGTTGGACCGATATCGATGTAATTATAACTATGCCTAGCGTGATGGCTAAAGTGGGTCAGTTAGGTAGGGTATTAGGTCCTCGCGGTTTAATGCCAAACCCTAAAAGCGGAACAGTTACAATGGATATAGCTAAAGCTGTGACAGAAGTTAAAGCCGGTAAGATTGACTTTAAAGTTGATCGTTATGGCATAGTTCACTCAAGCGTTGGCAAAGTATCATTCTCTCCCGAAAAAATTGCCGAGAATGTTCGGGAATTTGTGCATGTCATTCAAAAACTGAAGCCTTCAGCGGCTAAAGGTACTTACATTAAGAGTATTTATCTTTCCAGCACCATGAGTCCCGGTATTCGAATTGATTCGAAATCGGTAGAAGTTTAATGTATAATTAATCAGATTAAGACTATCATGAAAAAGGAAGATAAAAGCGCTTTAATACAAGATTTGGCAGCGTCTGTTAAAGAATACAGTCATTTTTATGTGGCTGATACGTCAGGAATGAACGCTGGAATGACAAGTAATCTACGTAGACTTTGCTATGATCAAGGAGTTAAATTGTTGGTGGTTAAAAACACCCTATTTATTAAAGCTTTAGAGCAAAGCGAAGGAAATTACAGTGAACTTTATAGCACATTAAAGGGAACGTCTGCTATTTTCTTCAGTAATACTGGAAACTTACCTGCTAAATTAATTAAAGATTTTAGCAAAAAAACAAAAAAGCCTGTGTTAAAAGGTGCATTTGTTGAAGAATCAGTATATGCAGGAGGAAGTAATTTGCTTGAAACATTGGTTAGCATCAAATCTAAAGAAGAGTTGATAGGCGATGTGATAGCATTGTTGCAATCTCCAATGAAAAATGTTGTTTCTGCCTTGCAATCAGGTGGTTATACTATTCATGGGTTGCTTAAAACATTAGAAGAGAGAAAATAATTTATTTAGAAACAATACAATTTAATTAAAATAAAAATGGCAGATATCAAGAAGCTTGCAGAAGAATTAGTAAATTTGACTGTAAAAGAAGTTAGCGAACTTGCTCTAATTCTTAAAGATGAATATGGCATTGAGCCTGCTGCTGCTGCTGTGGCTGTAGCTGGACCAGCCGCTGGTGGTGAAGCTGTGGAAGCTGCTGCTCAAACTGAGTTTGATGTAATTCTTAAAGCTGCAGGTGGTTCAAAATTAGCTATTGTGAAGCTTGTTAAAGAAATGACAGGTATTGGTCTAAAAGAAGCTAAAGAATTAGTTGACAAAGCACCAACTCCTATCAAAGAAAAAGTTAGCAAAGAAGAAGCTGAAGCATTAAAATCACAGTTAATAGAAGCTGGAGCAGAAGTTGAACTTAAGTAAATTCTATCCTTTTATAGGAATCGGTTTAGGAATCTATGTCAAATGATTCCTAAACCTTTTTGTGCTTTTTAATATTAAGTTCACATAATTCGTTGATAGATGATTCCAAATATTATTGAAAGGATTAGCTTTGCTTCTATAAAAAATCAGCTCGATTATCCTGATTTATTGGAAGTTCAATTGAAATCTTTCAGAGAATTTTTACAATTGGCCTCTACGCCAGAAGAGCGTAGGAATGATGGTTTATGGCAAGTTTTCCTCGAAAATTTTCCAATCTCTGACACTCGTAACAATTTTGTCCTTGAATTTTTAGATTATTCAGTGGATCCTCCAAGGTATTCAATACCTGAGTGTATCGAACGAGGACTTACTTTTAGTGTGCCTCTTAAGGCGAAATTAAAACTTTACTGTACCGATCCTGAGCATGAAGATTTTGACACAGTTGTGCAAGATGTATACTTAGGTACAGTTCCATATATGACTGATAAAGGTTCGTTTATCATTAATGGTGCTGAACGTGTTATTGTATCGCAATTACACCGTTCACCAGGTGTGTTTTTTGGACAAAGCACACACGCCAATGGTAGCAAATTATACTCAGCTCGGATTATTCCTTTTAGAGGATCATGGATAGAGTTTGCTACTGACATTAATAATGTCATGTATGCTTATATCGACAGGAAGAAAAAATTGCCAGTTACCACTTTGTTGAGAGCTATCGGCTATGAAGGCGATAAAGATATTCTCGAAATATTTGGATTAGCTGATGAAATAAAAGTCAATAAAACAGCACTTAAAAAAGTTGTTGGTCGAAAATTGGCTGCCCGTGTATTAAAATCATGGATAGAAGATTTTGTAGATGAGGATACTGGTGAAGTTGTTTCAATTGAGCGAAATGAAGTAATCATCGATCGTGAAACGGTTCTTGAGGATGATCACATAGATGAGATTATCGATTCAGGTACAAAAGCTATTCTTTTACATAAAGAAAATCAAAATCTAGCTGATTACGCGATTATCTATAATACGCTTCAAAAAGATGCATGTAACTCTGAAAAAGAGGCTGTATTGCATATTTACAGACAATTACGTAATGCTGAGCCACCAGATGAAGCTACAGCTCGTGATGTTATTGATAAGTTATTCTTTTCAGATAAGCGTTACGATTTGGGTGATGTTGGTCGTTATCGATTAAATAAAAAACTTAAGCAAGAAACTGATTCTTCGATTAAAGTTTTAACTAAAGAGGATATTATCGCCATTATCAAACATTTGATTGAGTTGATTAACTCAAAAACCGATGTCGATGATATCGATCACTTGAGCAATCGTCGTGTTCGTACAGTCGGAGAGCAATTGGCTACTCAATTTGGAGTAGGTTTGGCTCGCATGGCTCGTACTATTCGAGAGCGAATGAATGTGCGTGACAATGAGGTGTTTACGCCTATTGATTTGATCAATAGCAAAACCATGTCATCTGTTATAAATAGTTTCTTTGGTACGAATGCATTATCGCAATTCATGGATCAAACCAATCCATTGGCTGAAATCACTCACAAAAGGAGGATGTCTGCCCTTGGGCCAGGTGGTCTTTCGCGCGAGCGAGCTGGATTTGAGGTGCGAGATGTACATTATACACATTATGGTCGTTTATGTCCAATTGAAACGCCTGAAGGGCCTAATATTGGTTTGATCTCGTCTCTTTGTGTATATGCAAAAATAAACGAATTAGGTTTTATTGAAACTCCTTATCGTAAGGTAACTAAAGGTAAAGTTGATTTAACGAATGTTGGAACTGTATATTTTTCAGCTGAAGAAGAAGAAAATCAAATTATTGCCCAAGCAAATGCACCTTTAAATGAGTCTGGAGAATTCATAAATCCTCGTGTTAAATCTCGTTTTGCTGCTGATTATCCAGTTGTAGCACCTGAAGAAGTGCATTTAATGGACGTTGCTCCTAATCAAATTGCTTCAATTGCTGCTTCTTTGATTCCGTTTTTGGAACATGATGATGCGAACCGTGCTTTGATGGGATCGAACATGATGCGCCAGGCTGTACCTTTGTTACGACCTGAAGCACCTATTGTTGGAACTGGACTTGAAAGTAAGCTAATTAGCGACTCACGTACCCACATTGTAGCCGAAGGCGAAGGTGTAGTTGAGTATGTAGATGCCAATGAAATAGTGGTTAGATATGATAAGACCGAAGATGAAATGTTTGTTTCTTTTGAATCGGAAACTAAACGTTATCGGTTATTAAAGTATCAGAAAACCAACCAAAATACAACCATTGATATTAAACCATTGGTGTTAAAAGGTCAGCGTGTGGTTAAAGGTCAAATTATGACCGATGGTTACAGTACTGAGCTGGGCGATTTAGCACTGGGGCGTAACTTGAAGGTTGCATTTATGCCTTGGAAAGGTTACAACTTTGAGGATGCGATTGTAATATCCGAAAAAGTTGTAAGTAATGATATATTCACATCAGTGCATATTGATGAGTATTCATTGGAAGTTCGTGATACCAAAAGGGGTATGGAAGAATTAACTTCTGATATTCCTAATGTAAGCGAAGAGGCAACTAAAGATTTGGATGAGAATGGATTGATTCGTATTGGCGCACATGTTAAGCCCGGAGATATCCTAATCGGAAAAATCACACCTAAAGGAGAAAGTGATCCAACACCGGAAGAAAAACTGCTTCGTGCCATTTTTGGTGAAAAAGCAGGTGATGTAAAAGATGCCTCATTAAAAGCATCTCCATCGTTAAACGGAGTTGTGATTGATAAAAAATTATTCTCACGCATTATTAAAGATCGTAAATCGCGTACAACCGATAAAGCTCAATTGTCAAAAATTGATGCCGAATTCCAACGTAATGCTGAGGATTTAAAGACTCGTTTAGTTGATAAATTGTTTGGACTTATCAATGGGAAAACATCGCAAGGCGTAAAAGATTATTTAGGCGTTGATGTGATTGCCAAAGGAACTAAGTTTACACAAAAAGTACTTCAAGATGTTGATTACTTGAGTGTTAATCCTAATAAGTGGACTACCGATAAAGATAAGAATGACTTGATTCAAAAGGTTGTTCACAATTATTTGTCGAAACACAGGGAATTAGAGTCAAGGGAAAAACGTCAGAAATATAATGTTACCATTGGAGATGAACTTCCAGCAGGTATTATTCAGTTAGCAAAAGTTTACATTGCTAAAAAACGAAAAATCACTGTAGGAGATAAAATGGCAGGACGTCACGGAAATAAGGGGATTGTATCTCGTATTGTACGTGCCGAGGATATGCCATTCCTTGAAGATGGAACACCTGTAGATATTGTATTGAATCCTCTTGGTGTACCTTCGCGTATGAACCTTGGACAAATTTACGAAACAGTTTTAGGCTGGGCCGGAAAAGAGTTAGGCGTGAAATTCGCAACACCTATTTTTGATGGTGGTAAATTAGAGGATTTGAAGCATTGGACTGAAAAGGCAAATATTCCACATTTTGGTAAGACTTACCTTTACGATGGTGGTACTGGTGATCGTTTTCATCAGCCTGCAACCGTAGGTGTGATTTATATGCTTAAACTAGGTCACATGGTTGAAGATAAAATGCATGCTCGTTCCATTGGACCATATTCACTTATTACACAACAACCACTTGGAGGTAAAGCTCAATTTGGAGGTCAGCGTTTTGGTGAGATGGAGGTTTGGGCACTGGAAGCATTTGGTGCTGCTCATATACTTCAGGAAATTCTTACAGTTAAGAGTGATGATGTGATGGGACGTGCTAAAGCTTACGAAGCCATTGTTAAGGGAGATCCACTTCCACAACCAGGTATTCCTGAATCGTTAAACGTATTGTTACATGAAATGCGTGGTTTAGGATTAAGTGTAACACTTGACTAAATTCTTATTGTTCAGGATGCTTTATAAGGCATTCTGAACTTATAATATTACAATATTTACCTTTAATAGACGATAATATATGGCATTCAGAAGAGATCCCAAAGGTAAAAGCAATTTTACAAAAATCTCTATCGGATTGGCTTCTCCCGAAGAGATTTTGGAAATGTCCAGTGGGGAGGTACTCAAGCCCGAAACAATTAATTATCGTACTTATAAGCCTGAAAGGGATGGATTATTCTGCGAAAGAATTTTCGGTCCTGTAAAGGATTATGAGTGCCATTGCGGAAAGTATAAACGAATTAGATACCGTGGAATCGTTTGCGATCGATGCGGTGTTGAAGTGACTGAAAAGAAAGTTCGTCGCGAACGTATGGGACACATTTCATTAGTAGTTCCTGTTGCCCATATTTGGTATTTTCGTTCATTACCAAACAAAATTGGTTATTTGTTAGGTTTGCCTAGCAAAAAACTTGATGCCATTATTTATTACGAACGCTATGTTGTTATCCAACCAGGTTCAAAAGCCATTGATGGTGTTAAACGATTGGACTTCTTAACAGAAGAAGAATATTTGGACATTATGGATTCTCTGCCAAAAGAGATGCATCATTTAGATGATGAAGATCCAAATAAGTTCATTGCCAAGATGGGGGCTGATGCGCTTCACATGCTTATGTCGCGCATTGATTTGGATCAATTATCCTATGATTTACGTCACCAAGCCAGTGTTGAAACTTCGCAACAGCGTAAGAATGAGGCGTTAAAGCGTCTTCAGGTTGTTGGTTCGTTTCGCGAATCTAAAGGAATTAACAAGCCCGAATGGATGATTGTTAAGGTTGTTCCTGTTATACCACCTGAACTTCGTCCTTTAGTGCCATTGGATGGTGGTCGTTTTGCCACATCTGACTTAAATGATTTATATCGTCGCGTTATTATTCGTAATAACCGTTTAAAGCGATTAATTGAAATAAAAGCTCCTGAAGTAATTTTGCGTAACGAAAAACGCATGCTTCAAGAAGCTGTTGATTCATTATTTGACAATTCGCGTAAATCAAATGCTGTGAAAACAGATTCAAACCGTCCTTTGAAATCATTAAGCGATAGCTTAAAAGGAAAACAAGGTCGATTCCGTCAGAATTTGTTAGGTAAGCGTGTTGACTATTCGGCTCGTTCGGTAATTGTTGTAGGTCCTGAGTTAAGAATGCACGAATGTGGTATTCCTAAAGACATGGCTGCTGAGTTATACAAACCATTTGTTATCCGTAAGCTGATTGAAAGAGGAATTGTAAAAACAGTAAAATCGGCCAAGAAAATTGTAGATCGTAAAGATCCTGTTGTTTGGGATATTTTGGAGAGTATTTTGAAATCACATCCAGTGATGTTAAACCGAGCTCCAACCTTGCACCGTTTGGGTATTCAAGCATTTCAGCCTAAGTTAATCGAGGGAAAAGCAATTCAATTGCATCCTTTAGCTTGTGCTGCTTTTAATGCGGATTTCGATGGTGATCAGATGGCGGTACATTTACCTCTTGGAAATGCAGCTATTCTAGAAGCACAAATGTTAA
The DNA here is from genome assembly GCA_038212305.1 of Bacteroidales bacterium. GTDB lineage: Bacteria > Bacteroidota > Bacteroidia > Bacteroidales > Marinilabiliaceae > JBBQUP01. Next base: position 29,025 of record JBBQUP010000002.1, on the reverse strand, counting down.
TGCTTGGTTCTCAGAATATTCTGAATCCTGCTAATGGTGCACCGATTACCGTACCTTCACAGGATATGGTTCTTGGTTTGTATTACATGACCAAACAGCGGAATGGAGCTAAAGGAGAGGGACTTAAGTTTTATTCTCCTGTAGAAGCAAAAATTGCTTATAATGAAAAAATGGTTGATATTCACGCTATTGTAAAAGTAAAAACTTATGATAGAGATGAAAACAACGCATTAGTTTTGCGAATGATTGAAACTACTGTTGGACGAATTTTATTCAATGAATTTGTGCCTAACGAAGTAGGTTACATCAATGATATCTTAACAAAAAAAGCATTGCGCGATATCATCGGGAAGGTTCATAAAGTTTGTGGAACTCCTAAAACTGCAAATTTCCTTGATGATATTAAGAATTTAGGTTACCGCTTGGCCTTCGAAGGAGGACTATCGTTTAACCTTGAAGATGTAATTATCCCTGAGGAAAAAGATAAATTAGTAAACGAAGGTTATGCTGAAGTTGAGGAAGTATTGAATAACTATAACATGGGTTTCATTACTAACAACGAACGCTACAACCAGATTATTGATATCTGGACGCACATCAATGCACGATTGACTCATACAGTAATGAAGCAATTAAGCTCTGACCAGCAAGGTTTTAACTCGGTTTACATGATGCTTGATAGTGGTGCGAGGGGTTCGAAAGAGCAGATTCGTCAGTTGTCGGGTATGAGGGGATTGATGGCAAAACCACAAAAATCAGGTGCTGAAGGAGGACAGATTATTGAGAATCCTATCCTTTCGAACTTTAAAGAAGGACTATCGGTTTTGGAATACTTTATTTCAACCCACGGTGCACGTAAAGGTTTGGCGGATACCGCTCTTAAAACTGCTGATGCAGGATACTTAACACGTCGTTTGGTTGATGTGTCGCAGGATGTGATTATTAATGAAGAGGACTGTGGAACACTTCGTGGATTGACGGCTGCTGCCATTAAAGATAACGAAGAAGTTGTTGCTACTTTATATGAGCGCATTTTAGGACGTGGTTCTGTACACGATGTATATCATCCTATTACTGGTAAATTAATTGTTAAATCAGGGGAAGAAATTACAGAGGAAGAGGCGAGAATAATTGAGGATTCTCCAATTGAACGTATCGAAATTCGATCAGTTCTTACCTGTGAATCTAAAAAAGGTGTTTGCGGAAAATGTTACGGACGTAACCTCGCAACTGGTCAAATGGTTCAAATAGGTGAAGCTACTGGAGTTATTGCCGCTCAATCAATTGGTGAGCCAGGAACACAGTTAACATTGAGAACATTCCACGTTGGGGGTACTGCATCAAATATTTCATCTGAGAATAGTATTGTTACTAAATACGAGGGTATTGTTGAAATTGATGAATTACGTACAGTTCCATCAAAAATGGATGATGGACGTGAGATTGACGTTGTAATTGGACGTTTGGCTGAATTACGTATAGTTGATAAAAACACAAATATTGCTTTAACAACACAAACGATTCCTTACGGAGCAAAATTGTTTGTTAAAAATGGCTCTGAGATTAAAAAAGGAGTTGTTGTTTGTGAATGGGATCCTTATAATGCTTTGATCATTACAGAGAAAGATGGTAAAGTGGTTTTTGATCACATGATTGAAGGAATAACATACAAAGAAGAATCGGATGAGCAAACGGGTTATCGTGAGAAAGTAATTATAGAAACGCGTGATAAGACAAAAAACCCATCTATTCAAATTGTTGATAAATCTGGTGAAGTAATCAGAGTTTACAATATTCCTGTGGGAGCTCACGTTTCAGTTGAAGAATCTGAAATGGTTAAACAAGGTCAGACTATCTCAAAGATTCCTCGTGCGATTGGCAAAGCAGGTGATATCACTGGTGGTTTACCTCGAGTAACTGAGTTATTTGAAGCTCGTAATCCATCTAATCCAGCAGTTGTATCTGAGATTGATGGTGAAGTAACCTTCGGTAAAGTAAAACGAGGAAATCGCGAAATTGTAGTAACCTCGAAAAATGGTGAGATAAAAAAATATCTTGTGCCTCTTTCGAAACAAATTCTTGTTCAAGAGAATGACTATGTTAGAGCTGGTGTTCCATTGTCGGACGGTGCTATTACGCCATCAGATATTCTTGCCATTCAAGGACCTACTGCTGTTCAGGAATACATTGTAAATGAGGTGCAAGATGTATATCGTTTGCAAGGTGTGAAAATCAATGATAAGCATTTCGAGATTATTGTTCGTCAAATGATGCGTAAAGTTGAAATTTTTGATCCAGGTGATACACGTTTCCTTGAGCGCGAGATCGTTGATAAAATCGAGTTCATGGAAGAGAATGATGAGATCTGGGGTAAAAAAGTAGTTTTAGATTCTGGAGATAGTTCTTTAAAACCAGGTATGATTATTCCTGCAAGAAAGCTACGTGATGAAAATTCACAGTTGAAACGTAAAGATTTAAAACTTGTTGAAGCAAGAGATGCCGTACCTGCTACTTCTAGCCAAGTATTACAGGGAATTACCAGAGCAGCATTGCAAACCAAGAGCTTTATGTCGGCTGCATCGTTCCAGGAAACAACCAAAGTGCTTAATGAAGCTGCCATTCAAGGAAAAGTCGATCACTTAGTTGGATTGAAGGAGAACGTAATATGCGGTCACTTAATTCCTGCCGGTACTGGTCAGCGTCATTTTCATAAAATTATCGTGGGATCGAAAGAAGAATTTGATAAGCTTGAACCCCGACGCGTTGTTGAAGAAGAAGTTGAATAGAAAATTCAATTATTATAAATATAAAAGAGCTGTCGTTACTGGCAGCTCTTTTTAATAGGTGGAAACATTAGCAACGCTATTTTGTTTAAACATCGAATAAATATTCCTCATTGTATGGAATTTAAACATCAGATTTTTTCTCATGTTGAGGAACAATCTACATTTATAGGACAATTTTTAGTTCAATTAACTCAAAATCAAGAGAAAGTATATGTTGCTGTAAGTGGTGGTAGTACACCGAAAACGTTATTCGCAAATTTATCGGATCATTTTAGTCAATTAATAAAGTGGGATCGTATTTACTTGTTTTGGGTTGATGAACGGTGTGTGCCACCTGATGATGAGCAAAGCAATTATGGTATGACTAAAAAGTATTTGCTATCAAACGTAACGATTCCTAATTCACATGTTTTTCGAATTCAGGCCGAATTACCTCGTTATGAGGCAGTATCGAGATATCAAGAGGCCATTGAAAACCATCTTCCTATTGTAAAGCGAATGCCTCAATTTGATTTAATTATACTTGGAGTGGGTGATGATGGACATACTGCCTCTATTTTCCCTCATCAAATGCGTTTGTGGTTATCAGATCAATCTTGCGATATTGCTACACATCCAGTTAGTGGCCAAAAACGGATAACTTTGACAGGCTCGCTAATAAATCGGGCTAAGACGATTATTGTTATGGTAAATGGAATCTCAAAAGCTCGAATTGTAAAGAAGATATTTAATTATGATGATGAAGCTCTTAAATATCCAGCTGCCCTTATCGATCCTCATAAAAGTCTATGGTTGTTAGATAATGATTCGGCTTCATTACTTGAAAAATAAGTTGCCTTTTATTGGCTTTTCAATTTCTTTAGATAGATGATTAGGTCTATTGGATTTTGATGAAATAAAAATGTAATAACACAAATATTCAACTTGTGCGCTTGGGGAATCGTCAAAAATTTTATTCCTTTGTCATATTAAAATATATTAATTTAATATAAAAACGTTACACAAACAATGGGTAAAGTTTTAGTTATTGGAGCAGGCGGTGTTGGTACCGTGGTTGTTCATAAGATGGCTGGTTTGCCAGATGTATTTTCGGAAATAATGCTGGCTAGTCGTACCAAAAGCAAATGTGATGTCATTGCTGAAAAAATTGGAGGAGGTCGTATTAAAACGGCTAAAGTCGATGCTGATAATGTACCTGAATTGGTAGAATTAATCAATTCGTTTAAACCCGACTTAGTGGTTAACGTAGCATTGCCTTATCAGGATTTAACTATCATGGATGCTTGCTTGGAGACAGGTGTATCGTATTTAGATACGGCTAATTATGAGCCCTTGAATGAGGCAAAGTTTGAATATAAATGGCAATGGGCCTATGCTGATCGTTTTAAACAAGCTGGAATTACTGCTATTTTAGGTTGTGGTTTCGATCCGGGTGTAACCAGTATTTACACTGCTTATGCTGCCAAACATCATTTCGATGAGATTCATACATTAGATATAGTTGATTGCAATGCTGGGGATCATGGTCATCCTTTTGCCACTAATTTTAATCCCGAAATAAACATTAGGGAAGTTACCCAAAAAGGAAAATATTGGGAGAATGGACAATGGATTGAAACAGAACCTCATGAAATTCACAAACCATTAAATTATCCTGGAATTGGTCCAAAGGAATCGTATGTTATTTATCACGAAGAATTGGAGTCGTTGGTAAAAAACTTCCCAACCTTAAAGAGAGCGCGTTTTTGGATGACTTTTGGTCAGGAATATTTGACACACTTACGAGTGATTCAAAACATTGGTATGGCAAGTATTGAGCCTATTATTTATAATGGGGTTGAAATAGTACCTATACAATTTTTAAAAGCTACTTTGCCTAATCCTGGCGACTTGGGTGCTAATTATACCGGTTGGACTTCTATTGGATGTCGAATTCATGGGGTTAAGGATGGTAAAGAATCCACATATTACGTTTATAACAATTGTAGTCACGAAGTAGCCTATAAAGAAACTGGAACTCAAGGAGTTAGTTATACGACTGGTGTTCCTGCTATGATTGGTGCCATGATGTATTTGAAGGGTATTTGGAAAAAACCAGGGGTGTTTAACGTTGAAGAGTTTAATCCAGATCCATTTATGGATGCACTTAATACCTACGGATTACCTTGGGTTGAAGAGCATAACGGGAATTTAGAGCTATAATTGAAGATGAAATAATCCTTATAAATTATTTTTCGAAGAGGTTGTTTGAGTAAAATTCGAATAACCTCTTCAGTTTTTAAGTGAAATTCGCTTTTCTCAATAAAATTTAAATAGTCTTGCCATGGCCATCGATTTTTCTAAAGTTCCTTCACCTTGTTTTGTTTTAGATGAGCAATTGTTTCGACAAAATCTTCAATTAATCCAATCAGTCAAGGAGCAAGCAGGTGTAGATATTATTTTAGCCTTTAAAGCTTTTTCGATGTGGAGTGCATTTTCCATTGTTCGTGAGTACATTCCTTTTTCCACAGCAAGTTCCATTTATGAAGCACGATTAGCCTTTGAGGAAATGGGAAGTCTTGCACATACCTATTCGCCTGCCTATACTGAAAAAGAATTTGGTGATATATTAAAATACAGCAGCCGCATTACCTTTAATTCACTCACTCAATTTGAGCGGTTTCAAGGTCAAGTGAAAGAACACTCACGGCAACTTTCATGTGGAATTCGCATTAATCCCGAATACAGTGAGGTGGGAACGGATTTATATAATCCCTGTTCACCCGGTTCGCGGTTGGGTGTAATAGCAAGTGAATTACCTGATTTATTACCAGCAGGAATTGAAGGGCTTCATTTTCACACCTTGTGTGAATCGGATTCTTATAATTTAGAGAAGACGCTTGAAGCTTTAGAACTGAAATTTGGTAAATATTTAAAGCAGGTAAAGTGGTTGAACATGGGAGGTGGGCATTTAATGACTCGGAAAGATTATGATACCGATCATTTGATCGCCTTATTAAGGAGTTTTAAAGCCAAGCACAACATCGACCTTATCTTAGAACCGGGGAGTGCTTTTGCATGGCAAACGGGGGTTTTGGTTTCGAGCGTTGTAGATGTCGTTATTAATCATGGAATTCAAACAGCTATTTTAGATGTTTCATTTACTGCTCATATGCCAGATTGTTTAGAGATGCCTTATAAGCCAACAGTTTTAGGTGCCTATCAGGAACCTGTAGTGGGCAAGCCAACTTATCGTTTGGGAGGAAATAGTTGCTTAGCTGGCGACTTCATGGGCGATTGGTCGTTTGACGAGCCTCTTAAAGTGGGTGATCAAATAGTTTTCGATGATATGATTCATTACACCATGGTTAAAACGACTATGTTTAATGGGGTTCCGCATCCTGCTATTTCTATTTGGAATGATTCTACAGGTTTAAAAATTGTACGAGAGTTTAATTATGAAGATTATAAAAATAGGTTGTCGTAAAAACAATAACCTTGAAGATATTATTGCTACATCACAATAGCAGTTATTCGAACTTTAGCTTCGTAATTATCCTTGTTTATTGGATTTTGAGTGGATGGATAGGGTGTAATGTCTAAAAGATCTATCTTAATCTCGTTGATGGTCGTGTCGTTGGTAAGAGATTGATTGGAATGCAGTTCGAAAGGTTCGAATCTATTGCCACTCAGGAGTTTAAATTCCGCTATAGCATCTCCAGCCCAAATACACTCCACTTCAATAGCACAGCGAGAATCATTAATAACTGAGTCAAGTGAAATTGAATAGTTGGAGCCTTCAATTTGTTGAGTTTGGCCTTTCTTTATGATCAACTCCGATTCTTTTTTTACGCCTTCTTTTTCAGGACATTGAAAAGATGAAAAAAGGAAAATGCTTAAAATAAAAATAGAAAATTTCATAAGATTAAAAATTAGTATGAAGATTTAAGTATCAAGACTCCAGTATCAAGACACAAGACATGAGACAGATTTACTGGACTTATTTAAGTTCAGAATTTCCGCAAATGACTCGTTTGATAGTCAATCAATTTATTTTAAGACGGCAGAAGTTTTAATTGGTTGCGTTGAGTCTAGTTTTCGATGATGGATTGGTAGATCGATAAAATTTGCTTTTCATACTGCTTCAGAGCTTCAATATGTCCCCAAAGAGTTTGAGATTGCCATAATCCATTATAAGCCGAATCGTGATATGAGCGCACCATATGTGGGATGTTGCTTTCTTCTAATATCGAAGAAAGGAGTCCGGCTTCAATTTCGTTTTTGAGAGTTAATACTTTTATCATAGCTAGGGTGGGTTAATCGTTAATAATTAGTTGTCTTCAATTTCCATAAACTCTTTTAAATCAGCGAGGTAATTATTTTTCCAGCCATCGCAAATCTCATTAAAAGCTTCATCTGGAATATTTGTGTGCTCAACATCCATTTGAATGTAGTTGCGCTGCTTAAATAGTTTAATGGTTACTATCGATGGTGTATCGGTCTCACCAAAATACCATTCCTGAACGATTTTTTCATTGGGAATAATTGCAATATTATGACCGCAAATATCACCTTCCCATAATTCAAATAAATCACCGGGAGTTTCAGACATAATTGCTTTATAACCTGTCCATAATTCAATTGTAAAGGGATTGGTAAGTGCAGCATATACATCTTCCAGTTCTGATCTAATTTTAATGCGCGAATTAAATGTTTGCATCTTTTTTAGGTAATGACTTTTTTAAGTGATTATACTGCAACTTTTATAACTATTTTTTGAATACGCTGCACTTTACCTGAGTTCATGCTAGGAGCATGCAAATCAGCAGGAAAAAGAATAGCTGCATTTCCCGTGGTCATTAATAAATTGGAATATTTATTTACTTTAGGAAAGGCAATATCTTTCTCCGCATTGTATTCACCTGCTTCTAAAATTTGTTCAGTTCCACAAACCCCTATAAACTCTTCCCCTGAGTGCATGTATTGAATGTCAATGTATTTTGTATGACTTTCGAATTTAAGTTGGTCAATTGTTTTTGAATCGTATGTTTGGAAAATTGCAAATAATTTTCGCTCTACGATTTCAATAGTAATGTTATTTCCTAGAGATGTTTTAGCAAAAACCTCATCAATATTCACCGTTTTTAAAAAATGTAATCCTTCATGGAGTAATTTGTGATTCGGTGATTGAGCAATTAACATTTCTAAATTTCCTAAAAGTGCCATAAGTTTATTTAATTATATTTATAAAACACAAATATATAAGTTTATAAGTATTTTAATACATCTAGAATTTTTTAAATCCCTAATTCGTCGACTAAATCAGATATTTTTTCAATATGAAGTTGAGTCATAACCGTCACCTTTTTTCTTAAGTTTTCATGATCAACAAAATACTCATATGTTCTGGTTATTGGAAAATCCTTATTGTAAAATTGCATCTCGTGTTCTTGTGTTTTTATGCGATTATATACTTTTTCAAGTTGGCTTTGATGTTCATCCAGAACCATTAATTCAACAGGGTTTAATGACACATGCTTTGGTTGACTTTTTACATCCTGATTTTGTGCTCTAAGAATTTCTAATTCGTTTATGAATAGTTCTAATCGATGTTTCCATATTTTGTACTCAAAATCAAGGTCAAGCATTTGAATATTTCCGTCTTTCATAACACTGTTTTTTAGTTATACTTAGTTTTATTTGTAGATTTCAATAAAAAATGAGTGGATAAAACAGATAATTTGAATAACTAATTAAGACTATTAAGTTAATGAAAATATTGACCTGTGATTTGGTTGAACAGTTAAAAAGTAAATATAATGGATCGTTGAGAAATCAGAATGGATAGTTATTCGCAGTAATTGTATCGATAGAGTTAAAGAAAGTAAAACCCAAAGTTGATTTTAAATTTAGTTTGATTTTAAGAACAACATACAAAAACAAGTGTTGTAAAACTACCCAAATCAATTTTTCTCGTTTTTATTTTACTTGAAATTATTAACCATTAATATCATAAAAATGAAACAATTGTTTACAGTTATACGAATTCTGCTAGGTTTGATGATTGTTTTTTCGGGTGCGAATAAATTTGGAAATTGGCTTAACCTAGCCTACATGCAAGATGCGATGAAGTTTGTAATTGAGCTATAAAGTTTAGGAGCAGGTTTTGCTATAAAAGCAATGGGAATATTAGAAATAGTAATTGGGGTAGCTTTGTTAACGAATAAGTTCACCACGTTAGCTATTTTGGCTTTAATACCATTAATTGTAGGCGTGTTAGTTTTTCATTTATTTCTTGATCTAAAAAAAATTGGTGTGGCGCTTATTGTTTTTGGTATGAATATTTATCTTTTGTATTCGATTAGAAATAACGTTGCAAGTATTTTTAAATTTAATGCTGAATAATATTTTAAGCACTCAATTTAATTTGCTACTATTGCTTGATACCAATCCATTGAAGATGGCATTAGGTCAATACTATCTTTAATGGAGATATTTGACATTTCGGCCCATAACGAATTTGGATAAAGATATTTAGATCTGTTTTTTATTTGTTGACGGGTATCATTTAGAATGAAGCTGTTGGTTTGCGGAAAATGGTTATAAACGATACCTATTAAATTGATGTCTCTGTTTTTAAGTGCTTCAAGAGTTAAAAATGTGTGGTTAAGACTCCCAATTTTTGAGGAGGTTACCAATATGGCTTTGAGGCTTTGCTCTTGAATAAAATCGGCCAATAAATAATCAGTATTCAAAGGTACCATCAAACCTCCTATTCCTTCAATTATAGTTATGTTGTAGCTACTTTCAAGTTTATTTATTGTGTTATTAAGATGATTAGTAAAAATTGTTGATCCTTCGAGGCTAGCAGCTAAATGCGGTGAGGCTGCCATTTTGAAAATATACGGGCAGGTTAACTTCGATTTGTCGATATCTAGCAAATCAATTCCCATTAATTGTCGATGGCGTACTATATCCTCCGATATTCCTTCACAGCCAGTTTGAGCCAATTTCATGGTTGTTATATTATTCTCAATCAGCTTTAGATTTTTAGCGATAAGGCCAGTGGCAATCGTTTTACCAGTATCCGTATCAATAGCGATGATAATTACTTTAGACATAGCATATTAAATGATTTTTTCGAATATATAAAGCTTCGGGTGATAGGTTAACGAATAACCTTTGCCATCGGTTTTAAAACATTGGTAACTATTAGTAAATGAGTTTAAATTTTCTTTGGTCCAACCGGTTGCCGAAACAGAATTTACTCCGGTTAATTTCATGTGTTTAAGAACTTCTAATGGCGATTGAAAATGAATTCCTTCAGACCATTCAATACTATCTAAGAGTCGAAAATAGGGAGCCGTTTTCATTAGCATCTCAATATCAGTTGGATAAATGAGTCCCGAATTGTTTATTTGTTTAATCTCCTTGAAATTTTCATTCCCAAATGTTGAAAATGCGAATAGCCCATTAGTTGATAGGGCATTGAAAATTTTTTGAAATACGTTATCCAATTCAGCAATCCATTGAAGCGTAGCTCCTGAGCAAATAAGTTGACTGTTATCAGGGAAAGGGATTGATTCGATATCACCAAAGTAGAAGGAGAGAGAGCTGTTTTCGGTCTTGTTTGTTTTTTGTCGCACATAGCTCTCAACTTGTTGAACTAAATCGTTGGCAATAATATGTGATTGAGGAAATTGAGTGCATAATAATTCCGTTACAACACCTGTTCCGCATCCTATCTCAAAAATTTGAGTTGGAGTATTTTCAATGTGTTTGTTAATTAATTTCAGTAACAATTCGGCCATTCGAAATTGAACTGTGGCATGCTTGTCGTAAGTACTCAACGCTTTTTCGAACCGTTTGTAAATCAGTTTTTTTTCGGTTACAGGAGATGTATTTGGCATAATTCGATTAAAAATTTAATAAGACATCCCACGAATGAAAATTATAAAAAGGGAAGTGCGAAGAGGATAAGGGTTTAATATCAACTTGATTTATCCAAAAGTTTGCTTGGTTTTTTGATGAGAAAATCAAATCATTATCGGCAATGATGGCTTTATTAAATAGCTTATTTGAATTATGAACTAAGCATCCCGACATACGAGAAAGCTCTTCTTTAGCCTCTTCCCAAAGGATAATTGGGTGATGGTTTTCAAAAATAGATTGATGAATAGGGTTTCCAATCATTCGACGATAAAATCGCTTTAAGTTAGCTTCTGAAAGATTATCAATAGTTCCCTGAAAAATATCAATGGGAATACCTTCTGAATCGCTTATTGGGTTGAGTGTTCCGTTAATTGCCATCTTGGTGCTGATTTTATGAGAGTAGTTTGCGCATAAATGATTGGCCATCCAAACTCCAAAGGACCAGGCAATTAAATCGACTTGTTCGTACTCTTCAAACAGTAAATCAAAATCGGGTGGGAGAATAATTTCTCCATAATTGTAGAACATCAAAACATCATAATTATCTGATTTTAATGGAATAAATGGTCGATAGTCGTATCCCCATCCCGAAAAAAATACTAATAGGTTTTTATTGCCTTTATGGTTTAACCAATGAAATGTCATAATATTTTAATTTTTGCCAACGTTGAAGTGAAGATATTAAAAAAAATATCTAATTCATTTGTTGACATGGTTGAGTTTAGCGAAATTCTAATCCGTGAAGTTCCTTCAGGTACTGTTGGTGGTCGAACAGCGGTGGTGTAAAAACCTTCATTTTTTAAATCGTGGGATAACATACATGTGTGGTTGTTTTCAACGATAATGATTGGAATGATATGTGAATTTGAGTTTGTTGTGTAATTTAAAATGGATAATTGGTTTTTGAAATAAATACTGATGTTATTTAAATGAACACGACGGGGGTTGAATTGTTTTAATTTCGTGATAATTAAATAGTTCCATGCCATATTGATGGGTGGTAAAGCTGTGGAATAGATGAGTGTTCGAGCTTTATTTATGAGCCATTTATGAGTAGATGGATTGGTTATGACAAATGCGCCTACTGAGCCCATTGCTTTGCCCATGGGACAAACGATAAAGTCGATCTCGTTTAAAACATTATTGACTTCGCAAAGTCCTAATCCATTTTCGCCTAACGCTCCGATGGCATGAGCTTCATCGACATAAAGCGTTAAATTATATTTGCTTTTTAATTCAACAAGTTTCTTTAAATCAGCACAATCACCATCCATGCTGAAAATAGATTCGGTAACGATGATGGTCTCTTTAAAAAGATGACGTTTTTGAATGAGGATTTTTTCAAGATGATCATAGTTGTTATGGTTATATCGAAAATGGGTAGCCGCTGAAAGGTGAATTCCGTCAATTAGACTTGCATGAACTAGTTTATCTGAAATTATTAAATCGGTTTTTGAAGTTACGGCTTTTAATATGCCTGTGTTGGCATGATATCCACTGTTGAAAAACAAGGCGGGTCGTCCATAAAGCTCCTCTAAAAGCTTTTCGGTTTCGTCGTAAAAAAAATGATTTCCTGTCATTAAGCGCGACGAAGCAGCTCCCATGTTTAATTGACTATTGTTCATCCAAACATTAGTGAATTCTTCCCATAAATTTTTGTCTTGAGCTAATCCTAAATAATCGTTCGAAGATAAATTATATAAATTTTTGCCTTCCCATTTTATCCAAGGCAAATCGCAGGTGTCTACCAAAGATAAAGTTCGCATTAATCCTTGGTTGTTAATTTTTTCAAGTTCTAATGTAAAATTCATTTTTGAGGATAAGTGTTTATAACAGATGAAATAGCATTTATAAGAAGCATTAGTTCTTCGGATTTAATAATATAGGGTGGCATTAAATAAATAAGCTTTCCAAAAGGGCGAATCCAAACGCCCAATTCCACAAATTGTTTTTGAATAGCAGCTATATTAACTTGTTCATTCATTTCTACAACTCCGATGGCACCTAAAACTCTAATGTTGTTAACGGCTTGATGTTTACCTAGTGGAGTTAAGTGTTTAATTAATATCGATTCTATATTTTTTACCGATTCTTTCCATTTTGAATTAAGTAGTAGGTCGATACTTGCATTTGCTACTGCACATGCTAATGGATTTCCCATGAAAGTAGGGCCGTGCATAAACACACCTGCTTCACTTTTCGAAATGGTTTCAGCTACTTTTTTGGTTGTTAATGTGGCTGCAAAACTCATATATCCACCGGTAATTGCTTTACCCAAACACATAATATCAGGTGAAATAGATGCGTGATTACAGGCAAAAAGTTCACCTGTTCGACCAAAACCTGTGGCAATTTCATCGGCAATGAGCAAAATGTTGTAGTGGTTGCAAATTTCCCTGAGCTTGATTAAATATTCGGGTGAGTAAAACCACATGCCTCCAGCACCTTGAACAATAGGTTCAATCACAACAGCAGCCAAACTTTCGTGACTTTTTTCGATTAGCTTTTTCATCGCATCAAAATCACTATCACACCAAGTTTCGTTAAATCGAATTTTGGGTCGAGGTGCAAAAAAATGAATGGGAAGTGAGCCCGAAAATATTTGATGCATGCCCGTTTGAGGGTCACATATGCTCATGGCATGCCATGTATCGCCATGATAACCACCTTTTATTGTGGCAAATTTCACTTTTTTAATCAGTCCACAACTTTGATGGTATTGTAGAGCCATTTTCATGGCCACTTCAACGGCTACCGAGCCCGAATCACAAAAAAATACCCATTGAAGGGGTTCGGGAGTTATGTCGATGAGCTTTTTAGCCAACGCAACAGCTGGTTGATGGGTTATTCCCCCAAACATAACATGCGCCATTTTTGAGAGTTGATTTTGTATGGCACTGTTTAATATTGGATGATTGTAACCATGAATAGCAGCCCACCACGAGGACATGCCATCGATGAGCTGTTTGCCATTTTTCATGACCAATGTCGATCCCGAAGCTGATTCGATTTCGATTACCGGCAATGGGTGAGTGGCAGATGTGTATGGATGCCATATGTGTTGTCGGTCGTAATCGATTAATTGTGAGTTGTTCATGTATTGTTTTGATGATCTAAAGGCTAAAACCCGCTTTGGTGAAAATAACTTTGTCTTGTTCAATGTTCGTTCCTATTGTGGTTAAATAATTGCCAACCAATGCTGCACTAATACCCGAGCGTAAAGCTTTTTCCTGTATATGAGCAATTAAATTACGGCCTCCTGCAAACCTAATGTGCGCCTTAGGATTGATAAAACGGAAAAGCGCAATGGTTGTTAATACCTCTTCGTCGCTTAATGGAAGGCTGGTTTTTAAAGGAGTTCCTTCAATTGGATTGAGAATGTTTAAAGGGATACTATCCACCTCCATTTCAGCAAGTTTAAATGCCATCTCAATGCGTTGCTCCATGGTTTCGCCCATTCCAATAATGCCTCCGCTGCAAATTTCCAGACCTACCTCCTTTGCCTCTTCGATGGTGCGCTCTTTCTCTTCGAAAGTGTGAGTTGTGCAAACTTCTTGAAAATACGAAGGAGCAGTTTCAATGTTGCAATGGTAGTGTTCTACACCTGCCTCTTTAAGTTGTTCAAGTTCGGGTTTTCGCAATAATCCCATTGATGCACACAAGTGGATGGGGTTTTGCTTTTTTATCTCTTTATAAATATGACATGCTTTTGCCACTTTGGTATGATGCAATGCTCTGCCACTGGTAACTAACGAAAAACGGTTAACACCATGCGCATGATTTTCGGCCGCTTGTTTAATGCCTTCATCCAAACTAATTAAATCGTAAACATCAACACCTGTTTTAAAAAAACGACTTTGAGCACACCATTTACAGTCTTCGGAGCATTTACCCGACTGGGCATTGCTTATCGAGCACATATCCAAAACGCGACCAATAAAATGTTCTCGAATATGATCAGCAGCTTGATATAATTCCTCTTTTTGATCTGTAGAAGATATTTCATTCGCTTCTGGTAGCGAGATTTTACCTCCTGCAAGGATTTTAGTTTTTATTTGTTCAATGAAAGACATGGTAATTGAGTTTAGTAAAAATGAAAACCCCTGCTGGAATAATCCAAAACAGGGGTTTATATATTGTATGATTGATGTGTGAGGCTGGAGCAGCTTCTAACGTAGTATCCGTTATGGCTATTGATAAACTAGTCAAGAGGGAATTCGATTCAAGCAATTCGTCTTCTTCGGTTTTACCCAAAAGCGCAACCAGATGATTGTTAAAATACAATGGAGAAATGGTTTGTGCTGCTTTGGTCTCTGCAATTTCAGTTTTAAGCACGGCAATTTCAACAGCTTTACCTAGCGTTGAAAACAGGGCATAACTTTTCCTACTCCACTGGTGGAAGGTGATTGAATGACTTCTATTTTGATATCCCATTTTCATTGACTGCAAAAGTATTTATTTTTTGAGAATAAATAGGGGTGTTCTCGTTGGATTATTAACAAATAGTGATGTTTAGTTGGGGGCATGTTAATTCATTTCGATAATAACATGTAATTTAAAAATTAATCGGGTGTCTGAGTTTTTTCAGGCACCCGTTTTGTGTTTACAGAGTTAAGCATTAATCGATCAATTAATACCGGTTGCGAGGTGTGTAAGTAGTATGCAATAGTTCATGTGCGGTATGACTCAACGGTTTCTTTAAGAACTCAGCATAAATTTGTTTCACTTCAGGATTATCGTGCGATTTGCGAATTGTTTTTCCTGCATCTTCGCGATAAATGGCTTCATTCCGTTTTCTGCGAATTTCAGGATTGGTTGGAATGGGTTGACCACCACCACCTAAGCAACCTCCTGGACAAGCCATGATTTCAATAAAGTGATAGTTTACTTCTCCATTAGCAACACGTTGCATCACTTGCTTTGCATTGGCCAAGCCATGTGCTACACATGTTTTTAACTCAATTCCGGCTAAAAAATCCCATTCAGGAAGTGGGTCTTCAATGAGAATAGTCGCTTCTTTTATGTTTTCATTTCCTCTGACTGGAGTGATGTTTAGGTTGTTAAATGGCACTTCACGACCAGTCACCAATTCATAAGCAGTTCGTAAAGCTGCTTCCATAACTCCTCCAGTGGCTCCAAAAATAACTCCTGCGCCTGAGCTTTCGCCCATGATTGAGTCGAAATCATCTTCGGGAAGTGATTCGAAATCAATGCCTGCTTGCTTAATCATCATGGCTAATTCGCGTGTGGTTACAACAAAGTCTACATCTTGGTATCCACTGGAACGCATTTCAGGTCGGTTTGCTTCGTATTTTTTTGCAGTACACGGCATTACCGAAATGGATACGATATTCTCAGGAGCGACATCAATTTTTTTAGCATAGTAAGTTTTGGCTAATGCACCAAACATTTGCTGCGGCGACTTGGCTGTACTTAAATTATCAAGGTATTGAGGGAATGCATGCTCAATGAATTTAATCCAACCTGGAGAGCAAGAGGTTGCCATTGGTAGTTTCACATTGGGGTCTTTATCTTTTAATGCGCTTTTTAATCGTGTCAGCAGCTCTGTTCCTTCTTCAATTATGGTTAAGTCGGCGGTAAAGTCGGTATCTAATACCGAGTTAAACCCCATTCGTTTTAGAGCAGCCACCATTTTGCCTGTCACAATAACTCCTGGCTGCATACCAAGGGCTTCACCCAATGCAATTCTTACAGCTGGTGCTGTCTGAACAACCACATGTTTGGAGTCGTCGTATATGGCATTCCAAACATTGTCGATGTACGATTTTTCGACTAAAGCACCCGTTGGACAGCGGTTAACGCATTGTCCGCAATTGGTGCAAACTACTTCAAACAGTGGTTTGTTAAAAAAAGTGGAGATACGCATCTTTTCCCCTTTGTGAGCCACCGTTAAGGCACCTATTTTTTGAAGTTCGCTGCAAGTACGAACGCATCTTTGGCATCGAATACATTTCGAATCATCTTTGATAATAGAGGGTGAGATTTTATCGATTTGGTAGTTTTTAAGTGGAACCAAATCAATAATACCTTCATCGTTAATAAGGTATTCGCTCGATAATGTTTGTAATTCGCATTTGCCATTTTTAAAGCATCGTGTACAGTCAGCATTGTGTTCCGAAACCAGCAGCTCGATAATTTGTTTTCGAGCATTTCGAACCTTAAGCGTATTAGTTAAAATCTCCATGCCTTCGCTAATCGGCGTTGCGCACGATGGCAATAGTCGATCAGTTGCTACTTGTTCAACTAAACAAACACGGCAATTTCCTGCAATGCATAAATCTTCGTGGTAGCATAGCGTGGGAATTTTAATATTTATTTTTCGAGCTGCCTCTAAAATAGTAGTTCCCTCGTCAACACTTATTGAAATGTTATCGATGCGACAATTAATTTTATGTGACATAGTTTTAATAATTAGGTTAGTAAATCATCTCTTCTCTGAAATTTTCAACAATGGAGCTGAACGAATTGGCAACAGATTGGCCTAATCCGCACTTGGCAGTCAGACGCATGGTTTCGCTTAAATCTAACAGCTTGGATAAATAGCCCGATGGCATATCGCCACGTTTTACAGCTTCAATTCCATGCAGTAATTGTTGAGTTCCAACTCTACAAGGTGTGCATTGGCCGCACGATTCCTCCACAAAAAAGTCAAGGTAGTTGTGCAGCACATTATACATCGATCGTGATGAGTTAAAAATCATCATTGAACCACCTGTTGGAAGTGATGTACCCGTTAGTTTTCCCTGATATCCAATAATTGTTTTTTCGAATTTTTTTCGAGGAACACAAAAACCCGAAGCACCACCCACTTGCACAGCTTTGGCATCTCCATCGCCAAAATCTTCAACAAAACGCTGTAACGTCATTCCAAATTCGAGCTCGTAAATACCCGGATTGGGCGTATCACCTGATACCGAAAAAACTTTCGATCCTCTGGAGTCTTGCACGCCCAGATCGCGAAATTTATCAGCGCCATATTTAAAAATGGAGTAGGTATGAGCCAGCGTTTCCACATTGTTTATGACTGTAGGGCTATTTCTAAACCCTGATTGTGTAGGATAAGGAGGTTTGTTTCGGGGTTCGCCGCGTTGTCCTTCCATACTTTCGAATAAGGCACTTTCTTCGCCACATATGTAAGCGCCAGCTCCCATGTAAATGTTAATTCTAAAACTGTTTCCGATGGAATCTAAAAGCTTATGAAACTCATTGATTGATGTTTGTAGCTTTGGAACTAGAAATTTATACTCACCTCTTAAATAGATAAAACCTTTTTTTGCTCCAATTGCTTTTGCGCAGATTGCCATTCCTGATAACACTTTTTCGGGAACTCGAACCAATATTTCGCGATCCTTGAATGTGCCTGGTTCGCCTTCGTCGGCATTGCAAATTACATATTTCTCATCCGATTTTGCATCGGCGGTAAGCTTCCATTTTAATCCGGTAGGAAACCCAGCACCACCTCGTCCTTTTAATCCTGAGCTTATAAGGTCATTAATAATATCCTCGTTAGAACGAGACATGGTTTTTTTTATGATGTTCTCTGTATCGTTTTCGTTTTTAAATATGAGGTCGAGCCTCATTAAATGTTTAGTTGCCATAGTAAAATGCTTTTGTGGATTTTAATTAGTTGGCTAAGATTTCGTTGGTTTTATACCTTTCAATAATATCCCGAACCTTTTCGGGAGTTAGTTTGGTATAAGGAGTATCGTTTACTAGCATGGCTGGCCCCTCGTGGCATTGACCCAAGCAATTGGTTTCCATTAGCGTAAAGAGCTTGTCGTTTGTTGTTTCACCCGTATTAATTTTTAGAACATCTTCGAGCTCTTTAATAATTTGATTTTTCCCATGCATCATACAGGTTATGGTTTTACATACCCGAATAACGTATTTACCAAGAGGCTTTGTACTTAAGAACGAATAAAAAGTGGCAGTTCCATATACTTCAGCAGCCGAAATATCAAGTACTCTCGCAACTTCAACCATGGCATCTTCGGAAATGTACCGTTCTTGAACCAAAATTTCTTGAAGGATGGGAAGCAAACTTTCGGATGTTTTTCCATGGAGGTTGGTTATTTTAGTAACCATTTTTTTTACATCTGACATAAGAAAGCTATTTAAGGATGAATATTAAAGAAATTTTTCTTCAATTAAATTAGTGGTTTAGAATTTCTATTAAGATGATATTCGTCATGTTATTTGCATGTATTGAAATATGAATTGATTCCAAATAGTTGATTTTTATTAAGGGGAAGGTGTTTTGCGTATTTAGCGTAATTGACTCTGTCGACCTTCGATTCGCGGATAGTTTTTTTGTTATTATCCTCTGCGTCTCTCTGCCTCTGTGTTTAACCCCTCATCCCCAAATCGCATAGCGAAAGTGCGTTGGCTTTGATGAAACGGCGAGCAGGAGCAGGCTAGTGGGTTGCAGCATCGTTTTATCTTGATCTTTTTGTTACTTTTTGTATCAAGACAAAAAGTAAGGAGTTGCATTGTGTGACTATTTAGTTGCTATTTGTAGCAATTTGTCATCAGCGAAATATTTTGATTTAGCAGCAGAGTTTGGAGGTTTACTTTGTAAAGTCAGTTCATCAGGCTTTATGCACTGAATAATTGACTCAGTCGATCTTCGATTAGCGGATAGTCTATTTTGTCATAAACCCTCTGCGTCACACTGTATCTACGTTTAGTTCTTAAAATCCCAAATCGCATAGCGAAAGTGCGTTGGCTTTGATGAAACGGCGAGCAGGAGTTGGCTTGAGGGTTGTAGCATCGTTTCATCTTGATCTTGTTGTTACTTTTTGTATCAAGACAAAAAGTAAGAGATTCAATTCGCACTAGTAATTTGGATAATATTCCGCAGTTTTCTTCATTACTTTTTTGCGCCCAAAAAAGTGACCAAAAAAGGCTTGACGGACTGAACTTGTTCCGCTGCGCTTCACTCAAACAGCACTCCGTCTTATAAGGAATTTTTTTGTTTTGTACTTCGCAGTTGTTTTTGGAGGTGTGGTTCGTAAATTATCTATTAGCTTTTATGAAAAAAATCGTGTAATAGACTACGTCAATCTTCGATTCGTGTAATTAGTGGATAGTCTTTTGTTTTCCCTCTGCGCCTCCCTGCCTTTGCGTTTAATTCTTCATTTCCCACTAGTTTTTGAAATAAAATTAATGATTTATCTCATTTTTTTTGTAATTTTCGCGCTCCAAAAATTGAGATTTTTATGATAAGTAATGCATTGGAATTGAAATTGTTAAAATCGCCGAAGGCGTGCGTTACCAAAGAGGATGTGAGGGACGAAATTGATCGGATAGACAAGGCAATTGTTGAATTGTTTGCTATGCGGTTTGATTATGTCAAAGCCATCGTGAAATTTAAAAAAGATCGAAATCAGGTGGTAGCTCAAGAACGTAAAGATCATGTTATTCAAGAGCGTGCCAAGTGGGCTTCTGAAAAGGGTTTAGATGAACAGACTTTTGCTGATATGTTTCGGTTGTTAATTGATTCGAATATAAATAAAGAGATGACTCTGCTTGAAAAGCAAATAATGCAAAATAAATAAATAGAAAATACTTTGTATGTATAGAAAAGAGATTAAAGTACTAGACTGTACCGTTCGAGATGGGGGCTTAATGAATAATTGGCAGTTTAGTGATGCCTTTGTTAAAGCTGTTTACGATGCGTGTGTTGAATCAGGCATTGATTACATGGAAATAGGATATCTAAGCAGCGAAAAGGCTTTCGATCGCAATGTGGTTGGTCCTTGGAAATTTTGTCATAATAACGATCTACGTCGAATTGTTGGCGATAACAATACTAATTTGAAATTATCAGCAATGGCTGATATTGGACGAATCGATTTCGATGATATTACGCAATCATCGGATAGTTTATTGGATATGATTCGTGTGGCCTGCTATGTTCATCAGGTTGATAAAGCCATTGAATTGGCTCATCATTGCATGGATAAAGGTTATGAAGTATGCATCAATTTAATGGCTGTTTCGAAAGTAAATGAGCTCGAATTAGATGAGGCTTTGGCTGATATTGCTAAATCTCGCGTTCCAATTTTTTATGCAGTTGATAGTTTTGGTAGTATGTATTGCGAAACGGTTCAACATTTGGTTCGTAAATACAAAGAGCGTCTTCCTGGTAAAGAAATTGGTATTCACGCACATAACAACATGCAGTTGGCTATGAGTAATACCATTACTTGTATTCAAGAAGGGTGTAATATGCTTGATGCTACCTTGTTAGGCTTGGGCCGTGGAGCAGGTAACTGCCATCTCGAAATATTAGTGGCCTTCTTAAAAAATCCAAAATACCGGTTGTTACCACTGTTAAAAGTTATTCAAGAGCACATTCATCCATTGCAATCAACCATCGATTGGGGTTACCATATTCCGTATTTGGTTACTGGCGCATTAAACGAACATCCGCGCAGCGCAATGCAGTGGATGGATTCTGATAGAAAGAACGATTTTGTATCATTCATGAAAGAGATGCACGATTATCAGTGATAAACTGACTTTTTAAAATTTAAAAGAGCACTTCGTTTTGATTGGGTGCTCTTTTTTGTTAACCGGTAATTCGAAGTTGGGTTTTACCGCAAAGGCCGCAAAGGAAGAATTTCACAAAGAACCGCAAGGTTTTCTTGATTTTTCTTTATTCCCTTTGCGATACAGCCTTTGCGCGCTTTGCGGTTAACTATCCAAAATATCAAACCGAATTACAATCCCAATCCAGCTTGAAACCAAGGAGAAACCGATACTGGAAGTAGTCCTGAAGTTTTAAATTCGTTGTTAAATAAACGGTTTAAAGCTCGATAGACATATTTGTTCTCTTCGTAGGTAATAATCAGGTTTTGTGAACGATGAATGGATTCGTATTTGTTTAATTGATAAGGTGTGCCCATGAAAACAATGGTTGTTTTTGAATCCATTATACATTTTTCGTAAACGGTTTTAATATTGGGTTGCGTTAACAATGTATAGGTTTTTGAAGCTTTTCCAATGATAAAATAGCATTGATCGGAGGATTTTAATAACGACTGTATTGAGGAGTATTGAGTATTAGCGTTTATTCGTAAGTAAGTATAATCGTCTAATGGGTGAGATTCGTTTATAAAATCATCTGCTTCAAGTAATAGTATTAGCGTTTTTTTCCCTTTATCATCAGGGATTTTGGTTTTTTGTATTAAACGCGTTATTGCATTCGCATACATGTCGGTTAAAAAATCTTCAGACAGTGATTTGTTTATCGAATCGACCAAATTTATTGAATAGTTTGGTACTGTATTACAATTAAGTAAAAGTTTCATTGCTAACTCCTTACGGCATTTGTATTCAATGTCGTTCCAAGATAATTCGTTGTTATCAATGGCTTTTTTTACCTGCTGAATTGCTAGAGGCAGATTTTCGGTGCTTTCAACCACATCATTACCTGCTATCAAGGCCATGGCATCTACACGACCGGGTTGACCTGCTTTTTTTACTCCGCTCATGTTCATAGCATCTGTTATGATTAAATTGGAGTAGCCCATTTCGTGTTTTAGCAAATCAGTTACAATGGATTTAGAAAGTGATGATGGTAATCCCTGCTCATATTCCAACGATGGAATTTCTAAATGAGCTGTCATTACGCCCAATATTCCATTTTTAATTAATGCCTGAAAGGGTACTAAATCAATGGTGTCCATTTGTCGTCGCGATTGCGATAGAAAAGGGAGTGAGGTGTGCGAGTCGCTATCGGTATTGCCGTGTCCTGGAAAGTGCTTGGCAACTGCTGCAACGCCGCCATCTTGCATACCTCGCATAAACATTACCGAACGCGATGCAACCTCAAAAGGTTCTTCTCCAAAACTTCGCGAACCAATTACCGGATTTCGCGGATTGCTGTTCACATCGGCTACAGGAGCAAAGTTAACATGTATGCCTATCATTTGAAGTTGATGGGCAATTTCTAAACCAGCACGATATATTAGTTTCTCATCTTGAATAGCACCCATCGTCATTGCTTTGGGAATTGGTGTTAACTCATTTATTCGCATGGCAGGACCCCATTCAGCATCCAATGAGTTAATAAGCGGACAGCGTGTTATTTTTTGAGCATCCTGATTAAACGAAGTGATGTTTGTTAAGGAGTTTTTCATAAACAAAACACCTCCTGGATGATACTGTTTAATGAGGTTTAAATATTTTTTATAGGCAACTGGATTCTTTAAATTCTCAACCGATATCCAAAATAGTTGCGCTATTCGTTGATCTTGATTTAAGGATTGATAAACCGAATCAACCCAAGGATGATGCATGTATTCGATTAAACCCTTATCCCAAGGATAATTATTTTCCTGACTTTGAGTTTTACTTATCAAATAGAAACAAAAAATTGTGACAAGAATATATTTATACATAATATCAATCAATTACTCAAAATCGGGATAAATTAAATATTTTTTTCGAAGTGCTCGATAGTGTTTTAAGTCGGTTGCCCATGTTTGCTTGATGGAATCTTCGGTAAGTCCGTTTTTTATTTGTGCTTGAAGTAGGTCGTTGCCAGCCAGCATGCTAAAGAATTTCGAATTAGTAATAAATGGCTCTGGGCGATTCCATTTTTTTTCGAATTCCAAGATGTATTTTAATGTAAATTGACTTTTAATCGACTCATTTTGCAAATTAATACCGTAACATGTTTTGTTTTGATGAGGTGGATTTTTCGACATCCCAGTTAAACTAATAGGCGTGAATTCATAAGTTCCAAATTGCTTGTCGGGATAACCTACAATGCAAAAGGGTTTATTTGTTCCACGGCCAACGCTTATATCAGTGCCTTCAAACAAACATAGTGATGGATAGAGTCTGATAGACAATATATTGGGTAGATTTGGCGATGGTTTTATGGGTATGGGGTAGATTGTTTTTCGGTTGTTGTTTTTAACTTGAATAACCTTTAGTTGGCATTTTATTCCGTTTTTCAACCATCCTTCGCCATTTATCATTAAAGCAAGTTCGCCCATGGTTAATGCATGTACGATGGGAATGGGATGCATTCCTACAAAAGATTTGAATTTTAAATCCAGCACTGGTCCATCAATGTAATTGCCATTTGGGTTGGGGCGATCTAAAATAATGACCGTTACTTTATTTTCGGCGCAAGCTTCCATTAAGTAATGCATGGTTGAATTGTAAGTGTAAAACCGAACCCCAACATCTTGCAAATCAATTATTACACAATCCAGTCCGTTTAAGTTTTGAGGTGTTGGCTTTTTTGTGTTTGCATACAATGAAATCACTTCGAGACCAGTTTTAGGATCAACGTAACCTGCAATTTTTTCACCTGCATCAGCATCGCCTCTAAAGCCATGTTCAGGAGTGAAAATTCGCTTAATATTGACCCCTAAGCTTAAAAGGCTATCAACCAAATGGGTTGATCCAATAACCGAAGTGTGGTTAACTAAAAGGCCAACTCGTTTTTCTTTAATTAATGGCAAATACTCACTCAAACGGCTATTTCCTAAGGCCATTTCCGATTGCTTTTGAGCACAAGCATTCATAGTTAAGCTCATTAACAAAACGAATAGACCAATAGGGAATTTGAGTTTCATTGGAGGTAGATTGTTAATGCTGATTTTTTATCAAATCAAATGTTATGCCTGAGCTGTTGGGCCAACAAATGGTAGTGGAAAGCTTGGGCCGTGATCGGGACTGTTTTTAATAGGTCCGTACATCGATTCATATTTTTGGATGTTATCTTTAAGTGCAAGCATTAATCGCTTTGCATGTTCGGGAGTTAAAATAATTCTCGATTTAACCTGAGCTTTGGGTATTCCCGGCATCATTCTGATGAAATCAACAATAAACTCGGCAGGACTATGTGTGATAATTGCTAAGTTTGAATAAACTCCTTGAGCAATCTCTTCGTTTAGCTCAATATTAATTTGATTTTGGTTGTTTTGATTCTCTTCCATAATTTTAATAATTGTTTTATTATTAATAAAAATTCAAGGCTTAAAGATAAAGGATTGAAAATTTAATATTGGGGTGATCACACATTTTTTATATCTTGGGCAAAAACTAATTTGTATATGCAACAGTTTGAAGATAATTTAAAGGAATGGTTTAAAAATCATCCTAAAGTTTTAATAGCGTTATCAGGTGGGGTGGATTCGTGTTTGGTTGCTTATGCTGCCCGAAAATTTTGTGGATTAGAGGGAGCAATCGCAGTTGTTGGCGATTCGCCTAGCTTAAAGCGAAAAGACTTTCAATTGGCAATTTCGTTTTGCGAATCGAATGATATTAAATATGTGGTTATTCATCCCAACGAACTCGAGAACGATCAGTACAAAGTGAATCCAATTGATAGGTGTTTTTGGTGTAAAAGTTCGTTGTACGAAGAGATGATCGAATTTCGAGATGCCAATTATGCCGATTTTGTATTGGTAAATGGAAACAACAAGAGCGATTGGAGCGATTACCGTCCCGGACTCAAAGCAGCTGATAAGTTTCAAGCTAAAAGTCCATTGGCCGATTGTGGATTAATGAAAGACGATATTCGGCAATTAGCGAATAAGTGGGGATTAACTGTTTGGGATAAACCTGCAAGTCCGTGTTTAAGTAGTCGATTTCCTTATGGCGAACTAATTACAGTTGACAAGCTAAAACTAATTGAGGAGGCCGAAACAATTTTAATGAATAGTGGGTTTGGGGATGCTCGTGTTCGCTATTTTGGTGAGTTGGCAAAACTGGAAGTGCCTAACAATCAGATTCAAAAGCTAAAGGATGAGTTTCCTTTTATTGCTCTACAAATAATGAAGCTTGGATTTCGAAAAGTAGAGATAGATGAAGAAGGATTGGTATCTGGTAAGTTAAACCGTGGAATTGTGTAACTCGATTTTAAAAATAGATACAAACAGATAGTTGAATCTTTGTCAAACTATCTGTTTGTAATAGTACCTTTTTAGTTATTGCTTAAAACTTTTTTTTCAGCCGCTTTTCAATAAGGTAATAAATAACCAAACTTATTCCTCCAAATATTAAAACCATCGATAAGTAAGCTACTTCGGGGTTTAAGTTAGTTACTTTGGCAAGAATTTCGCCAACTAATAAGCCAATAGCAATGCCAACCATGAAAATCCCAATTTTTAATGACGTATGGGATGATGATTTATTATCAGACTCTTTAAAAATCCCAGCTTCTTTATCCGCTGCTATGAGTGCCAAGCGTTCGGTTTTACGTATTTTGTAATACGAGATAAGAACAATGGTTGCGAACAACCCTCCAAATAATCCTAGGGGAACTAATATGCCTTCCATGACAGTTTTATTTTAAGTTAAACATTTTACTACGAATGCATCGTTTATCTATTGGATGATTGAATTTGATATTAGGTTACAAAAAAGAGTAAATCATTGCTTTTTTTATTCGATCAGCTTAAATTTAAAGAATTAAGCGATAGGAAGAAGAATAGATATTAAAAGGATTGATAAGTTATTTTAGATGTTGGTAGATGAACAACATTCTATTTTCATCCTATTTAGTGTCTCTAAAAAAACACATCATTTCCCCTGCGCACACCCTCTGACTCCCTAAAGGGAGAATTGCCAACCCGCTGGTGTGTAGCAGATTCCTCTTTAGGTAGGGGTAACAATGAAGACGTTTTTAAGATATATAGTGTTTTCTTAGTAACACTATTTATCATCTAAAATCTAGATTTTTAGAAAATTTAAATAACTTCTAAGAAGTTGTAACCTCTTGTTGCCAGCATGCGTCATATGATTGTTATGAGCAAACAACGTGATAAGCAAATCATAGAACTCGTTAAAAATGGCGATGTTACCGCATTTTCAGAATTAATTAATGCGTATCAACAAATGGCTTTTACTTTGTCGAATTCAATACTTAAAAACAGAGAAGAGGCTCAAGAGGCTACACAAGATTCGTTTGTTAAAGTATTTCAAAAATTGAATGAGTTTAGGGGCGACTCTGCTTTTTCATCGTGGTTGTATAAAATTGTTTATCACACATCGCTTTCAAAACTTAGGCTTAGGAAAAAAAGTGGGTTGTCGTTAGATGAAAATATCATACGCGAATATGATGTTATAAAAGATTATCAAGAAAATGATATTCTAGAAAATCACGATAAGCAAAAAATGCTTAAGTTAGCAATGAGTGAGTTGAAGGATGATGATGCCGCAATTGTTCTGTTGTTTTACTATAAAGAGTTGAGTATTGATGAAATAACAGAGATAACAGGATTGTCGCAATCGAACGTAAAAATTAAACTTCATCGATCCCGAAAGCAACTGCAAGATCGATTATTGCAACTGATGAAAAATGAGCTATCATCGTTGTTGTAAAAATTATGCGCAATAAATTATTTGAGATGGCACTGAATAATAAAAATATAGACTCATTGGATGATCAAATGTTGAGAGATTTTTTTAGAGATTTTAAACCCGATGAATCGCCCGAATCCTTGAAGAAGATTGTTATGTCGCAAGTTTTAGAATCTTGGGCAAATAAACCAGTTGAAAGTAAAGGTATATTTTCATCTGAAGCGAGAGTGTGGTATTTATTAGGCATTTCAATTTTGCTTGTAATGAGCTACTTAACCGATGCCCAAACGTTAGGTAAGTATTGGATTCAACTGTGGCAATCATCTCCTGAATACTTGAAATTAATCACTCAAATTTTTAATCCAATCATAAAACCGCTAGCTACGTTACCCCCAATGCTATGGTTTACAAGTATTGGAGTGCTTATTTTGCTTGCGATTGATAAAGTTTTCAGTTCCTTAAGTCGAATATAAACTCACGAAAATGATAAGATATATCAAAGGGAGATGGCACAAGCAAGTCATCTCCTTTTTAATTGTATTCTGAATTGAAAAATTGTGGTGGTATAAAAAAAAATAGAGGCTATCTCAGACTCGAAACAGCCTCTTGAAACATTCATTTTAAAATAAATTAACCTAAACCTAACTCAGATTGAATGTTTCGTATTGGGGGACCAGAAGAGAGCGATGTTTAACTAACCAAATTTACAACAAACTAATGTAAAGGTCAATAGATAAAAAGTAAATTTCTGAAATTATATTTGTACGTTTTATAGCTTCACAAATCGCTGATTTACGTAAGGAATGTTGTTTTTAATATTTTGGGAAAGCGGCTTTTCAAGAGATGTTTTACATTATTTAAGGATGTAGTAAAAAAGCAATTTTGGGTTTTTATAGAACGAGGAATTTTATAAACAGTTCAAATAATCACTAAACAAACAAACACAATGAAACGAATAATTTTAAAAGTAATGCTCCTCGCATTTTTATGTATCTCCATTCTTTCTTGTAAGAAAGATGATTCAGGGCCAAGTTTTCAAGAAGAAAATTTTTTGGACGGTTATTTGACTACTACCGGTTTTAATCAAAAGGTAATCAGTTTTGTCAATTCAGGAACTTATGAGTTTGGTTTAGAGTTTACACCACTTGTCAAAGGTTCTATCACCTCATTAAGGGTAAAACTACCAGATACCAATCCTTCTCTTAGAATTACTATTTGGGATAAAGTTGCCGTCGCAATAATTAAAACTGAAATTTTTAATGTAGTGGCTGCTAATACTGTATATGATATTGATATTGTAGATTTACCTTTGGTAAAGGATAGAGAGTATGCTATAACAATGAGTTCAAATGATTGGTATAATAGAGAAAAAACAGATGGCAGTAACACAACTTATCCGGTTTCAATAGGAAATATAAAAATAAATAAATATATATATTCTGACGGTGCAACACAGGTTTATCCTTTAAGTGTTGGTGTACGTTATTATGCTGGTGATTTGTCATTTAATTTTTTACAACAGCAATAGGAGTTGGGTTGACTTATAGATCGGTCTGACAAATTTGTCAGGCCTTTTTTGTATTAACGCATAATTTCAGGTTTTCTGTTGCAAGTGGTTGGGCAGCGATTGTTATTCAACATTGATGTCCCAATCGGGTCTGTCAAAGTCGACCCCACATTTGAAGTGTTCAGGCCACTGAACACTGTCGTTAAAAATTATCTTCTGCTGCCAAAGCAGAATTAATATACGTGATAGTAGAACATGGATGATTTATTAACTTTGCAAAAAATAAGTAAGGTGATATATCCTGTTAATTTCGAAGAAAAGATAAAATTCAATCGTATTCGCGACTTGTTAAAAGAGAGTTGTGCAAGTGTTTTAGGACAAGAATATGTTGATTCAATGGATTTTACATTGTCGTTTGAAAAAATGACTTTGAGGTTGCATCAAACCAATGAATTTCTTCGAATATTGCAG
>JBBQUP010000001.1:0-101540 GCA_038212305.1 Bacteroidales bacterium | reverse complement strand
TTTTGCTAGCCCTGAAGATCATTCTTAATAAATTATGGAATAATCTACTAAGATACTGATTTTCAGGGCTTTATGCAAATATTATATGGCTTGTTTTGCTGATAATCAGATATATATGATATTAAATACCGAAGTATTGTTAATTGTAATAGAATGAAATTACTCTTTCCCCGCAGTATCTAATTATAGCTAATCTAAAAAGGGCATCCCTTTAAGACACCCTTTTTAGTTAGAAACCGCTCTATTTTTTTATCTCTTTTGTATTTTTAATACTTGTTTATCGGAGCCAGCAGTTAAGGAAACAAAATATAATCCAGACTTTTCAATGTTAACTCCTATTAAAGTGTTATGGCCTGATTCTTTAACTTCGGGTTGCGATGTGTAAATTGTTCTTCCCAATGCATCAATTATCGAATACTGAACCGTTGCAGGTTTGAATAGATTGAATGAAAGGGAAGCATTAGTTCTTGTTGGATTTGGATAGCACTGCAAACTTCCTTGTACTAATGTGTTAGATGCATGAGTCGATGGTGAATTTATTGCAGTTGGCACTTTGTAAATTGCATCGCCAACAAATAACTCAATGTATTCCGATTTTAAACCAGTGCCAGAAGCTTTAATAATAACTATTCCCGATTTTGAAGGTGCAGTAAACATTATGTCAGCCAAACCATTTACAGCATTTTTTTGAGTTGTACTAATTTGTCCACCACCAACTACTTCAAATTTCACAGCATTGGTTGCAGTTGTTTGACGAGCATTAATCGAATCGGTGATAAATGCTCTAATGGTGCAGCTTTCCGACATGTCAAGCGAGGGTCTTGTGGCTGTTAAGTAAATTTTTTGTGGTTTATTAACAGGTGTTTGACTAACAACAGATACGATACAATTGATTTCGGTAGGTGCATTTTCTTTCGACCAAACTTTAGCTGCTGGATGAGCAGGAAAAGCCATAGGTAAACTTCTGTTTGAGCGCTGTGAATTATAAACTGGAAGCGCTGATTTACCATAAACAGACCATGTATTTCCTAGGTCAAGAGATTGATAAACCTCAACTCTGTCGCCATAGATTAAGAATCGTCCGTTTTCCCACTCAATATAGGTTAAGCCGTCGGCTATATTTAATCCCGATGGCGTAAAAGGTACATATTGAGTTCCATTCCAACGAAAACGTCCATCAACAATAACTTCACCTTTATCGCTAATACCTACATAATGGTAATAACCTGGATAGAGTTTGTTTGGTGTGCCAGTATCTTCAACTAAACAACGTTTGTACATTTCGGTTGCATCAACGTTGGCTCCTAAATTTGTTCCATCCATTGAGTAAAAATTACCATCTGAAGGTTGAAAAATAGTGTGGTAAATATCTTTGTGACCGTCGTTATGTCCTTGTCCACCAGCTAGCATATATGGTAAGTGGAACCGTTCTGGAACACCAACGCGTTTAGGTTCAATAACTATTTGTCCTAAATAAATTTCATTCATATTATCAGGTCTGATCGGAATTAAGGCTTCTTTAGCAGGAGCCCATGATTTTCCATAATCCTTAGATACTGAGTAATATAATGGTCGAGTGTTATCGGTTACATCTTGTCTCCAAAACAAATACATATCTCCACTTCTCGACATGATGGCATTGGGATACGAAGGCATTAATTTTCTATATCCGGGAACATTCGATGAAATTGATAATTCAACGGGTGTAGTCCATTGTGAAGCATCGCCCGGGTTGATAGATTTTGCATAATACATGGCAGCAGTATGTTTTACATAAAACACATGCAAGTATCCATCGGGTGTTTGAATAATTTGCGGATACGAGTATTTAGCTGAAAGAGTAGTTGGATTATCACCAACTTTTATGTCTGAAGTCCAATTATTGTTATTGTTGTGATTGCATTGTGCAACATAAATGGCGGCAGCTGGTCCAATGTAAGTAATAAAAGTACGATTCGAATTCATGTCGTAAACACCAACTGACATAGAACGCATTACGTCGCCAGTACAGTTTTGGGAGATGGTTTTTGCTTGCCAATTTTGGGCAAAAATTAATCCTGTAAAAAGGAATGCGATTAAAATGATTGCTAAAGTTCTCATATGCCGTTTTTTAAATTCAACGACAATTATACAAAAAAGTTATCATTAGTCCCAGATAAATTGCGATTAGACATCGAAAAAATATGTTTCGTCAATTAAAATTGATATTCGTCAAAAACATGTAACCTTTTATTATTTGCATCGTTTAATCTGATTTTTTTGTTTTTGATGAATATCTCAGTCAACATTAATTCAGCATCTCATTAAAATAGATTGAACTTGACATTGATCTAAGAATGACGTTTTTTTGTTTACGTTAAATACAATTGGTTATTATAAGAATTGGGTCTGAAATTGGGTTAAAAAGCCTATTGATATTGGTTTTAAGTTGTTTTAGTCAACTATTGGCTACAAATTAAAGCTAATAATTAGATACTGTGTTAATTCAATCGTGATTTTCAAAATTAAAGATGTTTTTTGTTCAATTTCGGATTTGCAAGTATCCCACGCTTCAGGGGGTTCAGATTCCAACTCAAGCAAATGATTTTTTATTTTATTCACCATGTATACCTAGGATATATATTGTGAAAATATAAACCCGAACGTGCGAAAGCATTGCTTTGCCATTCTTAGTTAAACCCTAAATCACTCATGGCTAAAATTAGTCTATTGGTGTAAAAATACTCAGTTCTTACAAAATAGTAACGTACCTTTAAGTCTGTATTACTTATTTTTATTTTGTGATAGGTTTTAAGTTGTTTATAACAATGAAATGAGGAGTCATTTTTTAATAGCATGTATTAAAACTATTTTTTTAAGAAATCAATAATAATTATCAACCATAATGTATTTAGAAAATATGAAAAGTAACATTAAGGCATTTATCTCCAAAACAACTTTCATTGGAGAAGATAAAATTAAAGATGAGTCTCATCTTTTTGAGGAAGGAATTTTTGATTCAATGGGGTTGTTAAGTTTAATTTCATTTCTCGAAGAGGAATATGGTGTGTCAACTTCAGATTCTGAATTGAGCGAAGAAAATTTTAGCTCCGTTAATGCCATATCGGCCTATGTTGAACGTAAAATAGCTGTATAGCTTATGTGTGGAATAGCAGGATATACTAATAATCATAATTTTACTGATAGTTCATCGGAAGTTATCTTGCGGATGTTAACACGTATTCATTATCGTGGGCCTGATGAGTGTGGCTACTATGTTAATAACGGAACTGCCATTGGAAATGTGCGGTTAAGTATTATCGATTTAGCCAGCGGTCAGCAACCTTTAGCAACTCAAAATGGGCGATATTGGATTGCATATAATGGTGAGGTTTTTAACTATCTTGAGTTACGTGAGCATTTAATTTCGAAAGGACATGTGTTTGATACACACTGCGATACCGAAGTGGTGGTTCATTTATATGAGGAATATGGTTCCGATTGTCTAAATATGCTTAATGGTCAATTTGCCATCGCAATTTATGATGAAATCAATGATGAACTGTTCTTAGCTCGCGATAGAGTTGGTATTCGACCACTTTTTTATACTCAAAAGGATGGAGCATTATTATTTGCATCAGAAATAAAATCGTTGTTCGAATATCCTGGTATAAATCGAAAAATTTCAAATAAAGGACTTTCTCAAGTTTTTACCTTTTGGGTAGCAATACCTCCTCAAACCATTTTCGAGGGAATTAATGAGTTGCCTCCTGGGCATTATATGACTTATAAAAAAGGAGAAATAGATATTCAATCGTATTGGAAGCTTAATTTTTCAGGATCGGAGCACGGTTTTAAAGGTTCGTTTGAAGATGCCAAAGAGGAGTTTGGTCGAATACTGCGCGATTCAGTATCACTTCGATTGCGATCAGACGTGCCTGTTGCTGCCTATTTAAGTGGCGGCTTAGATTCGTCGGCTACTACAGCATTAATTAAAGAGTTGACACCAGGGCATTTAAATACTTTTTCGATAGGTTTTGCAGATAAGGATTTCGATGAAACGTCGTTTCAAAAGTCGGTTTCTAGTTATTTCAATACCAATCATCATTCAGTTTCAATTACTAGCAACGATATTGCCAAATGGTTTCCGCAGGTTGTTTATCATGCCGAAGTACCATTGTTGAGAACCAGTCCTGCGCCCATGTTTGGTTTGTCGAAATTGGTTCGCGACAATAATATTAAGGTTGTAATTACTGGCGAAGGTGCTGATGAGGCTTTGGCTGGGTACAATATTTTTAAGGAAACTATTATTCGACATTTTTGGGCTAAATATCCGCAAAGTAAAATTCGACCCGTATTATTAAAAAAGTTGTATCCCTATATTCCATCTATTGCTAATGGAAATTTAATGGCATTAAAACTGTTTTTTGGTTTTAAATTATCAGAAACTCAATCGCCAGGTTATTCCCATTTATTGCGATGGAATAATACAGGTAATCTCAAGAAATTCTTTTCATCTGATGTAACTAATTCGTTAGCTGATTATCAGCCAGTTGAAGATTATTTAAACACATTGGCTGAAACAATTGATAACTATTCGCCATTACAAAAAGCTCAATACATCGAAACATCTTTGTTTATGTCGGGTTATTTATTGGCAGCTCAAGGCGATAGAATGGCAATGGCAAATTCTGTAGAAGGTCGTTACCCGTTTTTAGATTATCGGTTATTGGAGTTTTGCGCTTCGTTACCTGATGATTTTAAATTAAAGGGATTAAACGAAAAATATTTGCTAAAAGAGTTTATTAAAGGTCGCATTCCTGACGAGGTGGTTAATCGTTCGAAACAAGCGTATCGAGCACCAATTAGTCAAGCATTTTTTTCTGACGAAGGTAAAACTTATGTGAACAGTGTTTTATCAAATGAGAAGATTGATCAGGCTGGAATTTTCAATAAATCGCAAGTCGAAAATTTAGTGACAAAAATGAATAGTGGTCAAGCTGTATCTGAAATAGAAAATATGGCATTGTGCGGAATCATCTCAACCCAATTGTTATATAAAATGTTTATCGAAGATTTTAAACCCTTGAAAAAGGAAGAGCTAATAAAAGGATATCAACGTAATAAAAACCTAATCACATGCAAAAAGTAAAATTTTCACGCGATATTTTAAAATTTAACGACATTGATTCAGTTATAAATAAAATATGTGCAAAACTTCGTGATGATGTATTTCATCAAATGCGCCGACGTGGTGGCGTTATTGGAATTAGTGGGGGTATCGATTCGTCAGTATCATTGGCTTTAGCCACAAAAGCCTTTGGAGCCGAGAATATTTTAACCGTTATGTTACCCGAAACCGATTCGAGCCCTGATAGTAAAGCATTGGCTTTAAAATTGGCAGCAAAATTTGGCGTGAAAGTGATCGAAGAGAATATCAGCGGAGCTTTGCAAGGATTTGGTTGCTATACTCGTCGAGATGAAGCCGTTAAACGGGTTGTTCCTGAATACAATCCAGCGGTTGATAAAATGAAGATTGTGATTCCTAAAGAGATATTGGATAAGAATCTACCAGCTGTTTTTAATGTGGTAGTTATCTTCCCCGATGGAACGCAAAAGAGCGAGCGTTTGCCAATGCGCGATTATTTGCAAATAGTGGCTGCCTCAAATTTCAAGCAGCGCAGTCGCATGTCGATGCTTTATTATCATGCCGAAGCGTTACACTATGCAGTTATTGGAACACCAAATAAACATGAGGTTGAGCAAGGTTTTTTTGTGAAATATGGCGATGGTGGTGCTGATGTGATGCCTATTGGCGATTATTATAAATCGCAGGTTTATATGATTGCGCGTCATTTAGGAGTGCCACAAGAAATTATTGATCGAACACCAACTACAGATACATACACAGCAGAACAAACTCAAGAGGAGTTCTTTTATCAGTTACCATTTATTGAAATGGATTTGTTGTGGTATGGTTTTGAAAACAAATATGATGCAGCTGAGGTTGCTGCTGCGTTAGGTTATACCGATGACTTTGTAGCTCGAAACTATAAGAATTTTGAGCGTAAGCAAAAAACAACCGAATATCTGCGTCAAGCACCAATTAAGGGTTATAATTTTTAATTTATTTAAAATGAATTGCGTTGATTATTTGTTTGAAGAAACTGCAACCTCTACCTCAAAATTAATTGTGGGTCCTAGGGAGGAAGTTTCTTATGTCGAAATGTTTTCTCGAATAGAGAAACTTTCTGGTTGGCTCAAACAAAAAACGGGTGGAAACAAAATGATCTTGTTAGCTGCTCCAAATGGATCGTATTTTATATTGGCCTATTTTGCTATTATGAAATCGGGTAATATTTGTGTGCCGCTTAATCCTGCAACCGAAAAGGATTATTTTGAATTTATAATCGACCAAACCGATACTAAATTGGCATTTTTCTCAAAATCGGTACAACGCAATTTATCTTTATCTATCGAACAAATTAACGAAGATGATTTAGAACAGATTTTAACTGATGCATCAATTATTGGAAGTGAAAGTAATCATACGCCATTTAATTCGAATCAGTTAGCGCAAATTATATATACCTCAGGATCAACAGCAAAGCCTAAGGGTGTGATGATTTCTCATCGTAACATTATAGCTAATACGAACTCTATCATTGATTATCTTGATTTAAAATCGAGCGATATTATGGAGGTTGTTTTACCCTTTTATTATTGCTATGGATTATCCTTGCTGCATACTCATATAAGAGTTGGAGGAGGGTTGGTTTTGAATAATACATTCATGCTTTTGGGTTCGGTTATTAATGATTTAAAAAAATACAATTGCACCGGTTTTGCTGGAGTTCCAAGTCATTTCCAGGTTTTATTACGTAAAAGCGATAGCTTTATAAAATCTGAATTTCCGTTGTTGCGTTATGTAACACAAGCCGGGGGTAAGCTTCATACAACATTTATTGAAGAATTTAGATCGCACTTCCCCGATATTCAATTTAATGTGATGTATGGTCAAACCGAGGCAACAGCAAGGTTAAGCTATTTGCCACCCGAGCGATTGAATGATAAACTTGCATCCATTGGAAAAGGAATTCCAGGAGTTGAATTAAAAGTGGTTGATGAGTTTAATTTGCCTGTTAAACCTAATGTTACAGGAGAAATTTTAGCACGAGGAGAAAACATCATGCTAGGTTATTTTTGTGACGAACAAGCAACTTCGGAAACATTAAGAGATGGATGGTTGCACACAGGTGATTTGGCTTATGTTGATGAGGATGGATTTATTTACTTAACTGCCCGGAAAAAAGAAATTATCAAAGTGGGTGGGCGGCGCATCAGTCCTAAAGAAATTGAAGAAGTAATCGTTTCAATATTTGGTGTTATAGATTGTTCAATACAATCGGTATACGATGAGGTGCTGGGAGAAGCAATTAAGGCGATACTAATTGTTAATAATGATAAATCAGAAATAACTGAAGAGTTTGTTAAGAGTTATTGTGCGAGTAAGTTAGCTGTATATAAAATTCCATCATTTATTGAGTTTGAAGAGAAAATGCAAGTTAATTCTGCAGGGAAAAAAGTGAAAGTTAATTGAATATCTTTTTAGTATATCAGTCATTGAAAATAGGAAGCTATGAAGAGTAATGAAAGTATTTTAGTGTCTGAAATAACTGAGTTAGAAGAATATTCTCATCTAGTTAAAGACGTGGAGATGCCCTCATTGAGCGATGAAGAAGTTCATAAAGAATCGATTTTACGTAACCTTGATATTGAAACGTATGATTATCTTACGTTACATATCATACCTGAGCGGAAATCGGTTGTTGTTAAAAATGTTATTGATCGAAACGAGTTGAATGAGGATGAGTTTATTAATAAACGAACGCTTGTAAATCTGGGATGGGTAAATAAAACTGGGCATATGAATAAATATCTTCGACAGGTGAATAAATGTTTACCTGATGCTGGTATTTATATTGGATGTTTTGAACCTGTAGTTACTCGTAAAAGAAATCTTTACAAGAATGGGAAGAATATATTCAAATTCATTTATTGGCTTTATTGTTTTATTTTTCATAGAGTTTTTCCCAAAACAGTTTATTTTCAAAAAATTTATTTTTTCTTAACAAAAGGTCGATATCGTTGGGTTACAATGGCCGAAGTATTAGGACGATTGGTTAGCTGTGGATTTGACATTATTGAGTTCAAAGAAATTAATGGGATAGTGTACTTTGTTACCATGAAAACGGGTGAACCTTTAGAGAATCAAAAACCATCTTATGGCCCCGTATTTCCAATGAATCGCGTAGGGAAAAATGGGGAGATGTTACGTGTTTATAAAGTTAGAACCATGCATCCTTATTCGGAGTATTTGCAGGATTTTGTTGTAAAACTAAATGGATATGATGAAATAGGAAAAATTGCCAACGATTTTAGATTAACGCGCTGGGGTAAGTTTTTTAGAAAATATTGGTTAGATGAGCTTCCACAGTTACTCAATGTATTAAAAGGTGAAATGAAAATAGTTGGAGTTAGGCCATTGAGCAGAACCAAGTTTAATGAGCTTCCTAAAGAATTGCAGGAGAAACGAATTAAATTTAAGCCAGGTTGCATTCCTCCCTATGTTGCCTTGTTGCGCCCTGATGAGCATGGTGATATGGAATCAGAAATGATTTATATTAATGAAAAAATTAAGCATCCTTACACTACTGATATTAAATATTTTTTTGTTAGTTTGTATAATATATTTACGGGCAAAATAACAAGTGGTTAATTCGTGACGTTGATTTAAGAGAAGGATGTTCTTGGGATATGCCTTATTAAAGGGTTTTTATGCAGCTTTTCTTAAATCAAAATCCACTCTTTCGAGTAGGCTTCATTTATATTTTTGCTGTTTTTACTGCAAGGAATTTCATCAGCGATTCTTTCTGGATATTTAGTTGTGCTTTTCTTGTTTTAAGTGCAATTAGTTTGGTTTTTCTCATTAATAAATTTTTCAAGAAAAAATCAGCAAATCGTTGGATAATAGGTATCGTGTTTTTAAGTTCCTTTTACTTCTTTGGGGTCAGTAGGTATTTTTACTGTAAGCCTAATAGATTAGATGTAAATGGGAAAGGTATAATTGAAGGCAAAATATGCTCTATTGAAGGCAAAAGCAAGCAATGGATAAAAGTAGGAGTAAAGGTCACCACTTTAGAAGTGAGTGATAAAACAGTTAATCAGCCATTTAACGCATTTGTCTATTTTCCTGATTCAGCTCAGTTAGCCGATTCTTGTTTTGGCATTCCAGTTCGCATTGAAGGAATAGTTCAATCATTTCAGAATTCCGTAATTCCTTACCAATTCGATTATTTTCAATACTTATTAAACAACGGTTATTCTTGTATTTTTTATGCTCAGAATATTGAGTGCATGAAATCCAATAGCGTCTTAAACTTAGACCAATGGATTAACAAGATAAGATCTAAGTTTCGATTGGTTTTTCGAACTGCTTATGTCGATAGCCAGAATTCGGGGTTTATAGAAGCGATGATTCTAGGGGATAGAAGTTTTTTGGATAAGGATCTAAAACAAGCTTATGCAAAATCGGGGGTTATTCATATTTTGGCAGTATCGGGTTTGCATGTTGGGATACTCTATTTAATGGTTGTGTTTTTCATAAACATTTTAATTCCAAAGAAATTTAAATATTTAAAGTTTTTCATTGTCGTTTTTGTGCTTCTTTTTTATGCTTGGTTAACGGGTTTTTCACCTTCTGTTAGTAGAGCTGTGATCATGTTTTCTCTTATAATGTTTGGAGATATGCAAAAACTGAAAGCATCATTCTTTAATACTTTAGCGGCGTCTGCATTAATTATTTCTATCGTAGATCCGCTTTCCGTTTTTAATGTTGGCTTTTGGTTAAGCCATTTAGCTGTGGCTGGCATATTTGTTTTTTATCCTTTTTTCAGACAATTAATCAATTTTCAATTTATAGGTTGGCGATGGATATATGAATTGGTATGTGTTTCATTATCAGCACAAATAATGGTTTTGCCGATATTGATTTACTCGTTTAATACCTTTTCTACTTATTTTTTATTAGGTAATTTAATTGTATTACCATTAATACCTGCCATATTATTCTCGAGCTTTTTGTTGTTGATATTACCTCAAGGTTCGTTTTTGTTTAAAGTAATAGCTGGTTTTTCAAATGGATTGGTAACATTTTCGAACGATAGTGTTAATTGGATTGCTTCGTTATCAGGGAGTTTTATTGAGCGATTATCGTTATCGATAACCGAATGTTTAGTGTTATTCATTTTCTTTATTTCGATTGGCGCTATTTTGCATACTTATAAAAAGATTCGCTTGCAAATACTTATTCTATCGATTTTCACCTTTTTTGGAATGTTTAGTTATCGAGTTATTCATAACTATTGTCAAAGGAATGCCTATATTATTATTAATAAAAATGGTGCAATTGTAAATGTAATTTCAGGTATTGACAATTGGGTATATGTCTTTAATAATAGAAAATCGCTTTCACCTCAATTTTATTTATCTGGGACATGGGCATATTTTTTAACCAAAAAGCCAGAAGTAATAATACGGTCGACTAAAATTGAATCGGTTAAACTTAAGATGGATAATCAAGTATTTAATTTAGGCGATTTATACAAAGATTTGGTAAAACTAAAACAGTCTAATTTTTGTTTTAATAATCATTCAACTTCATTAAATCTGCCTAATGGGTTAAATATTAGTGTTACTGAATTAAAAATAATTGGTAAGAATGAATTTTATCTTAGAATTCTCTATGAATAAGTATTTTATACCTTTATATTAATAAAGTAGTGTCATTAATTAAAAAAGATGCTCATAGTTTAAGTATTGTGGACTAATTTTACTTACTTTGCGCCACTTTTTTATATTACTTTGCATAAGTATTTAGGAACTCTAACTATATGTTTAATAGGCACTTTAGGAGTGCGTGTTATAACCATTTTGTATATAAAGTAGTCTAACCGTTATAATGTCATGAGAATTTTAATTGCAGGAGCTGGAGAAGTAGGTACGCATTTGGCTAAAATGCTTTGTAATGCCAATCACGATGTGATTTTGATGGACGAAGATGAAGAGAAGTTAAAGCAAATTGATTCTCATTTTGATTTAATGACTATTACGGGTAGCCTCTCCTCAATTGAAGATCTTAAAGATGCAAATGTGCGTAATTGCGATTTATTTATTGCTGTTCCACCGTATCAGGATATGAGCATTCTATCGGCCATTCTTGCTAAAAAATTGGGTGCTAAACTAACAGTTGCACGAATTAATAATCATGAATATCTAGAGCCAGAGAGTAAAGAATATTTTAAACAATTGGGAGTTGATGAACTTATTTATCCAGAACAATTAGCTGCTGACGAAATTGTTAATTCGTTAAAACAAGTTGGTATTCGTCAAATGTTTGAATTTTCAGATGGAAAATTAATTTTAGTTGCATTAAAAATAAGGGATAATGCTCCAATTGTTGGAAAAACCTTAGCCGAAGTTAATTTATTCCATATGACCAGAGAATACAATGCTGTTGCAATAAATAGAGACGGTAAAACCATCATTCCTAGGGGGGCAGAACAATTTAAACATAACGATTTAGCTTATTTTATTACTACTCAATCAGGTTTGCCTCAAGTTCTGAATGATGCTGGCAAGCGGCAGTTCGAAATTAAGAATGTGATGATTCTGGGTGGTAGTCGAATTGGGAAAAAGGTTGCGAAAGAGATTGAAATGCGTTATAACATTAAATTAATTGAAATTGATAAGGATAAAAGTAGTCGTTTAGCTGATTTTCTTGAGCACACCTTGGTGATAAGTGGTGATGGACGTCATTTGGAGTTGTTAAAGGATGAAGGAATACAGAAAATGGATGCTTTTATAGCAGTTACAGCTAATTCAGAGGTTAATATATTAGCTTGTCAGTTGGCAAAAAAAATGGGGGTTAAAAAAACAGTTGCCGAAGTTGAAAATATGGATTACATAGATTTAGCTGAGAATATTGGAATTGGGACTTTGGTAAATAAAAAATTAATTGCAGCAAGCCATATATATCGATATACTGTTGGTGCTCATGTTTCACATGTAAAATGTTTAACGGCTTCCGAAGCTGAGGTTTTGGAGTTGATTGCACAGCCTGGATCTAAAATTACAAAAGAACCTCTTAGGGATTTAAATCTTCCTAATGATGTTAATATAGGTGGTATTATTCGTGGCGATCAAGCCATCATTCCTACAGGTGATACTGTATTTTTACCAGATGATAGAGTCGTTGTTTTTGCTATGCCATCGGGCATCTCGAAAATGGAAAAAATGTTTAATTAATTAAGCTATGCTAAATAAAAAGTTCATTCTACACTTAATAGGATGGGTTTTAATGTTCGAGAGTGCTTTTATGCTGGCATGCACAATTGTACCCATTATCTATAAGGAAAACGATTTATTTCCATTACTAATATCAGCTTTAATAACTTTTGTTTGTGGCTTAGTAGCTTGGGCAACCACTCAAAATGTATCAAAAAATTTCATTAAACGTGAGGGTTTTGTGGTTGTTTCGTTGGTTTGGGTATTTATGTCTGTTTTTGGTGCATTACCATTTATGATAAGTGGTTATATCCCATCGTTTACCGATGCATTTTTCGAGACCATGTCGGGTTTTACAACAACTGGCGCTAGTATTATCTACAATATTGAAGGGTTGCCTCATGGGTTGTTGTTTTGGCGAAGCATGACTCATTTTATTGGTGGAATGGGTATTATCGTTTTAGCTATTGCTGTTTTGCCCTATTTTGGATTTGGTGGTATGCAGTTGTACAATGCCGAAGCATCAGGAATTTCAGGTGAAAAACTTCATCCACGAATTACCGAAACAGCTAAAAGCTTTTGGGGAATTTATGTTTTATTAGTACTGATACAAACCATATTAATGGTTTGTGGTGATATGAATTTGTTCGATGCTTTGTGCCATAGCTTTGGAACTATTGCCTCTGGTGGATTTTCTCCTAAAAACACCAGCATTGCTTCCTATTCGCCCTATATTCAATATGTTATTATTGTTTTTATGATATTTGCTGGAACTAATTTCACACTTCACTATTTTGCTTTAAAAGGTAACTGGCGAAAAATAAAAAGTAATAACGAGTTCCGACTTTTCTTGTGGGTTATTGCGGTAGCTACTTTTATAATTACAGCGGGTTTAATTGTTAAAAGTGATTATGGTTTTGAAAGAGCCTTTCGAGATTCTTTGTTTCAGGTTACAAGTATTATTACGAGTACAGGTTTTGTGACAGCAGATTATATGCAATGGCCGTCGTATATCATATTCATTATATTTTTATTGATGTTTTCTGGAGCTTCTGTTGGATCTACTTCTGGAGGTATTAAAATAATGCGTCATAATATTCTTTTCCGCAATAGTATGCTCGAATTTAAACGCATGACTCATCCTAGTGCTGTTATTCCACTAAGGATTAATGGTAAAGTTATATCCAAGGAGGTAGTATATACTGTTTTAGCTTTTGTTATTTTATACCTAATCATTTTCACAGTCGGCTCGTTGTTATTAACATTTATGGGCATGACATGGGAGTCGAGCATGGGAGCTTGTGCTACTACAATGGGAGGCATAGGGCCTGGGTTAGGTGATATTGGCGGACCTGTAGGTAACTTTTCACTTGTTCCATTTGCTGGAAAATGGTTGCTCTCGTTTTTAATGTTACTTGGTCGATTAGAATTGTTTTCGGTACTAATACTATTTTCTCCCGATTTTTGGAAGAATCATTAAACTAGTTCGTTTGTATTGTAACAAGTACATTCGTATATTTCGGTTATGATTAATAAATCCATTGTGTTCAAATCATTTGGACTCCTTTTAGTAATAGAGGGAGTTTTTATGTTAATATCCTCTGTTGTAGCTTTAATATATGGAGGAGAAGATTTTATTTCTTTCCTCATATCATCTTTTATTTGTATTTCAATAGGCGCATTTATTGCCTTTATTAATCGAAATGCCGAGAAGTTTATTGGGAAAAGAGAAGGATGCATAATCGTTTCAATGGTATGGGTGGTGTTTTCATTTTTCGGCTTACTTCCTTTTTGGCTCAGTGGATCAATTCCTTCTTTTACCGATGCTTTTTTCGAAACCATGTCGGGATTTACAACAACTGGCTCATCAATATTAAACGATATTGAAAGTATGCCTCATGGCATTTTATTTTGGAGGAGTTTAATTCAATGGCTTGGTGGTATGGGAATTATTGTTTTGTCACTTGCCATTTTGCCAGTTTTGGGAGTGGGAGGGATGCAGCTTTTCGAAGCCGAGGTTCCTGGTTTAACACCCGATAAACTGCATCCTCGAATTAAAGAAACTGCTAAGCGATTGTGGATAATATATGTTGGATTTACTTTAGCACAAACGGTATTGCTTTGTTTTGGAGGGTTAACCGTTTTCGATTCTATTTGTCACTCGTTTACAACCATGGCTACAGGTGGATATAGCACAAAACAAGCAAGTATTGCTCATTGGGATTCGGCATATGTACATTATGTAATTACCATTTTCATGATTATTGCTGGAATGAATTTCACATTGTCTTATTCCATGTTAAAAGGAAAGTTTTCTAAGGTTTGGTTAAATGATGAGTTGAGATTTTATATTTATACAATTCTGATTTTTACTTTTTGCATAGGCGCTACTTTATATGTAACACAAAATAATTATACCGCTGAGAAATCATTTAGGGATGCGATATTTCAGGTAGTTTCTATAATAACAACTACTGGCTATGCAACGGCTGATTATATGCTTTGGGTTCCTTTTGCGGGAGTTACCATTTTTTTACTGATGTTTTTTGGAGGGTCAGCTGGATCAACTGGCGGTGGAATTAAAATGGCTCGAATATACTTGTTAATTAAAAACAGTCAAAACGAACTAAAGCGGTTAATACATCCAAACGCTGTAATACCTGTTCGATTTAATGGCAAAGCAGTTCCACAAAGTATAATTAATAATGTTTTGGCATTTGTTGTTATTTACTTAACCATAGTGGCATTAAGCACCATTGTTTTATCAATGATGGGATATAGTTTGTCAACTTCGTTAGGTGCTGTCGCTACTTCTATTGGAAATATTGGTCCTGGATTAAATGAGCTAGGCCCTGCATTTAGTTTTTCTGAAGTGCCAGCTTTAGGTAAGTGGTTTTTGTCCTTTTTAATGTTAATAGGTCGATTAGAGCTATTTACAGTTATTATTTTGTTTTCGCGCCATTTTTGGAGACATTAATACTCAAGAATGCCTTTCCCTTGCCGAATTATTTTTATTTCATGACCAGTACAATCGACTACCGTTGATGGCACATTATCGCCATACCCATTGTTAATTACAATATCAACCATATGACCATATTTCTCATAAATTAATTCCGGATCGGTTGTATATTCAATCACTTCATCTTCATCTAAAACCGAGGTTGATAATATTGGATAACCAAGTGATTCAACTATTTGCAAAATAATCTTGTTGTCAGGGATGCGTACACCAATTGTCTTTTTATGATTTTTAAATAGTTTTGGAACGTTATTGCTTGCTTCTAAAATAAA
This sequence comes from Bacteroidales bacterium, assembly GCA_038212305.1. Taxonomy (GTDB): domain Bacteria; phylum Bacteroidota; class Bacteroidia; order Bacteroidales; family Marinilabiliaceae; genus JBBQUP01. Next base: position 85,922 of record JBBQUP010000001.1, on the reverse strand, counting down.
GGTAAACGGACCAGGGAGGTGTTTTCGCATGAGTTTATAAATGTTGTTGTCGAAAGGTTTAGTGAATTCGGCAACTTGACTAAGATCATGACAAATAAAGGATAGGTTGTTTTTAAGTGGATTGATATTTTTAATTTTGCAGATTACTTCTACCGATTTTTGATGTATAATTCCACAACCTAATCCATATATTGTATCGGTTGGATAAATGACTAAACCGCCTTGATTGAAAGTATCAACTACCTTATCAATATCCCGTGGATTAGGATTGTCGTCGTATATTCGTAAAAGCATTATATTTATTAAATTTCGTGTAAAAGTACTTATTTTAAAGCATTTATACTAAATTCAAAAGTCCTTTGGGGAAATACTTAATTTTATTATTTCAAATATTTATCTAGTATGGTTTTATTAGGACAATATGGCTCTTACCAAGTAATTGACGAACCTGTTTCTCAAGGTAAATTTGGTAAAGTACAAATGGGAAATCGTCTATCTGATGGGTTGCCAGTTGTAATAAAGCGCATTCCTGCCTATAAACAATCATCTTCTACTGATCTAATTAATAAACTCTTGTTGATTAATAATCCCAATTTGGCTAAAACTATTGATTTTGTTAATGTGGATGATGTGATTTGGTTAGTGAGGGTGTATTATGAAGGTGAAAATCTTAAAGTTATCTTAAAAAAGAACCAATATAGGCGTAAAGAAAGTCAGCGTTACTTCATTGAGCTGTTTTGCACTGTACTAACTGCGATAGATGCACTGCACAAGGAAAGTATAGTTCATTTAGATATAAAACCATCGAATATTATTGTGCTGAAAAAAAATGAGGTGTTAAGTTCATCTCCTGACGATGTAGTACTTATTGATTTTGAGCAAGCTAGCCTATATCCAATAATTAATCAGCGTCGTTCTCCTTTTTCTATGATATATAGTCCTCCAGAGCAATTACTCAATTATAATCATTTGTGTTGTCCTCAATCTGATCTGTTTGCAATTTCTTCAACTCTATTTGAAGCATTATCTGGTTATCCATCATTTATTGAATGCAATGCCGAAGTGCTTTTAAATTTACAGTTAACCTATCCACTTAAAAAGCCTTCGCGAATTGATGAGGACATGTTTGCTATTTTAGCTAAAGGAGCATTCAAACAGCCATTCCCATTACCACCTCGAAGATTAAGTTCTGATTCGATTTCTGAAGTTTTAAAAGAAGGTATTAAAGGACGATATGCATCAGCAAATTCAATGAAGGCAGAACTACTTATGTATCTGCAAAACCATCCTGTAACTGAAAAATCGAGTTGGGTGAACAATTTTTTCAAATGGTAGTTATGTTAACACAAGTTCATTTGGGTTAATTTAATTTTGAGTAGCGGTTTTTGGCTATTATTCTTTATAAAATTAAGTTACTTTTGGATGCTTAAGGTAATGAGGCATTCTGTGTTTAAGTAGCATGTTTCCAATGTATTATAAAAATTCTTTTCGATGAAAATAGTTGGCTTTTTAGTATTCCTTTCCATTATACTTGGAATTCATTTCGTTACAAATTTTTATATTTATACAAGAGGTGTTCAAGCACTCGAATCACTTCCTCAGTATCGAAATTATTTTAGAGTCTTCATCTTATTTATGTCATTTACCTATATAATTGGTCGAGTTTTAGAGCGATTTTGGATATCTCCTGTTTCAGATATTTTTCATTGGGCAGGCGCATTTTGGTTTGCCTTTATGCTGTATTTGTTTATCCTCCTTATGTCTATAGACTTAGTTCGTTTAGGCAATGTCTTTTTCAACTTTCTTCCCGATGTAGGTTCAATTGCCTATAATGCATTAAAAATTAAGAGTTTTATTGGTGTAGGGTTGGTTTCTATAATTGTTGTGCTTGCAGGTTTTATAAATGCTTGGAATCCTAAAATTACCGAATTAAATATATCAATAAACAAAAGTGGAGGAGAGTTAAGTCAGTTACGAATTGTTGCAGCTACTGATATTCATTTAGGTACAATCATTGCCAAACGAAAGAGTACTAAATTGGTGAAAAAGATAAATCAATTAAATCCTGATATAATTTTGTTTGCTGGTGACATTTTAGATGAAGATGTCAAGCCCGTTATTCGACAGGATTTAGGTAGTTATTTAAAAGAATTATCTGCCCCATTGGGAATTTTTGCATCAACAGGAAATCATGAATACATTGGTGGTTTTGAGCGATCTGTTGCCTATTTGCGCGATCATGGCATTACTATGTTAGAGGATAGTGTTATTTTGCTTAATAGTTCAATTTACATAGCTGGTCGTAAGGATCGTGATTCACAAAGATTTAATGGCTTAGGCAGAGTTGAGGTAAAAGATTTGTTAGCTCATGTCGATAAGTCGAAACCGATACTGCTTCTTGATCACCAACCCTACAATCTTAATGCTGCTATGAATGAAGGTGTTGATTTTCAGCTTTCTGGACATACTCATCATGGTCAGTTATGGCCATTTGGATATATTACAGATGCTATTTTTGAATTAAGCCATGGTTACTTATTGAAAGGCAATACTCATTTTTATGTAAGTACAGGATATGGCACTTGGGGGCCTCCGGTGAGATTAGGTAATCGGCCAGAAATTTTGGTGTTTAATTTGGTTTTTACTGGCCAAAAATAATTAATTTAATTCCACGTCATGGATTATTTTCCATATTGTGGAAAATAATCCACAGCCCTTAAAGTATATAGTGTTAAAAAACAAGTAGTTGTGTGTTTTGGTTCTTTGCTTGTAGATACATACGAAACATATAGCCATGATAACATTCCTAATTATTACATTATTGCTTATAAGTGCCTATTTATTAAATGAATGGCGCGAATATGAGATGAAGCAAAAAGAAGAGATTAACTTTATTCAGGACATAAGACGAAGAGAACAAAAATATTCTAAGCGAAGAGCATGACAATGCGTTGTATTGCAATTTAAATCAATTAGATAGCAATAAAACTTTGTGATACAAGCCATCCTTGAGAACCATTATTTACTTGAACACGTTTCCAATTTCCAACCGTTTCAAGTATTTTAACTTTTGTTCCTTCATGTATCACAAATAGGTCTGTACCACTAAAATCGGGTGAACTTTTTACTGTAACACTTGGTTCAAAAATAATTGCCTCTGTTCTGTTAGATAATTTGTTGCTTTGTACACTTGCAAAATTAAAAGATAAAATAACACCTACAACGAGTAATACAGACGAAAAAAAACTTACTCTTTTAACAGTTGCATTTCCAGAATACAAATAAATTCCTGACAATATTAATACAATTAAAAACAGCGCTATTGATGTGTAGGCCCAAAAATCAGAAGTTCCTTTGTCAATTAGGTCTTGTATCCAACGTTTAATAAATAATTTGTCTATAGGCTCTATTTTATCAATAGTTTGACTATAAGCTAAATCTAAATTATAATTTACATCTAAATCGTCGGAGTCAATTAATTTAGCTCGTTCATAGTTTAATATAGCTCGAGGTAAATTGGCTGTTTTGTAATATGCATTTCCTAAATTAAAGTATAGGACTTCGCTTTCAACTCCCGTTTTCAAAATATCTTCATAAACCTGAATTGCTTCTTCGAATTTACCTTCACTGTACAACGAGTTACCTTTATTCAACCGCTTGTCTTGGGCATTGGCGCTCGCAAATATCAGCAATAAAAAGACTCCTGTCAGCAATAGTTTTTTACAAATAATTCGCAGCTGATAATTTGTATTCATAAGATTATATTTTTCTGATGATAATAAACTTAATAGTGGAAATAACGCTTATTTCTTTCGAATTTGACCCTCGATACTAACCAATGTGTCAACCGATTTTTTATACAATTCGTCCATAGCATCAGTTCCTGCATTGGGTGAATAACGTGCAAACTCACACTCATTTATATTTTTCATAAAGGCCTGAATTGTTTCGGCATTTATATTTCGTTTATTTAATAATTCCTGAGCATTATCTTTCGACAAGTTAGAGACAGGCAACGATAGTTTATCTCCTAAATAACCCCACAATGCTCTTAATGTTTCATTGTAGAATTCTTCTTTTTTGTTTTGTTTCAAAAATATTGCTGCATGATTCAACCTTTTAATAGCCATTTTGTTAGCCCGTTTATTTTTAAACAACTGAATATTGGCATTCTCGCGAATATGTTTTTGTGCAAATACTACAAACACAAAAAATAAAGCAAGTGGAATGATAAATAATAGGTAAAACAAAAGAGAACCAAATAAATAGTTGCTTTTCGGATAGAGTTTTAACTGATCTGTATTAATGTGCCTAATATCTTTCCCAATGTATTTTAAATCTTCTCGCGAAGATGCATACTGAGGTATAGCTGTTGCAGTCTCCTCCATATTGCCTTTTTCGACCTGAATGGTTGTTGGCTCAGTTCGTAAGGTTTTATACTGCTTTGTTTTAATGTCAAAATAGGAAAAACTAACCGAAGGAATTGTAAAAGTACCCGAATGGCGAGGTATTATAAGATATTCGAAAATCTTAGTGCCAGTCATTCCAGCAATAGTATTGTCAATGTTATTGGTAACTTTTGGATCAAATTTATCGAAATCGCTCGGTGTATTTATCACAGGAGCATTCATTAATTTGTGGTTTCCTGTTCCAGGAACTGATATCGTTAGCGTTATTCCATCGTTGGTTTTAACACTGGTTTTTGTTAGGTTCATTTTCATCGTAAAATCACCTACTAAACCATTAAAATCCGATGGCGCATCTCCAGGTAAGTTCTTTACAGTTAATGAAATGAGTTTAGATATTACTCTTTTTTTTACATTGCGATAGTTCGATTCGAAAAAGTCCTCGAAAACGCTTTGTGATCGTCTTGCAGTACGTTCTTTTATAATAAATTCCATTTCAACAGGAGTTATAGAAAGCACACCTGTACGTTGAGGGAATATTAACTTTTGATCAAAAACGGCAACATTGTATGTTTTCCCATTTAGAGTTTCAATTCCCCATTCAAGATTTTGTTTCTTTGGCAGATCTTGAGATAAAAAATCTTTTAATTCAGGGTTTTTTAAATCTGAGATATTTTGAAGATTAACAGTTGGGCGTACGTAAATCTTGGTAGTTAATACAATAGGTTCATCTTTATAAACATCGCGCTTATTTGTTGAGGTGGTAATAAATAGATCTTCATTAGAAATGCCAGTTGCTTCATCGTCTCGTGAGGCAGCTTGAGATGTATTATTTGAAGCTGATGATTCATCCCCTTTAATAACTTCAATTTGTATGGAGTTTGATTCAACCTTTTTACCATTCATGATAAATGTAGCCAGAGGAATTTGATATTTCCCAGGTTGATCTGCTTTTAATATATAGATAAAAGTGAATTCATAACTTCGTTCGGCATTTCCATTGGTAATGCTCATGTAGGTTTTTTGCGATGTGCTTGGCCCCATTAGAACCTGAAAACCATCAATTGCAGGTAATCTAAAGTCATTACCTTCGGCATTGGCTGTATAAACCAATTGAAATTTTTCACCAGCAATAACTGCTCGTGGTGCTTCGGCAGTAAGTTTTGCATTTTGAGCAGATGTTGTTGCAATGAAAAGAACATATGATAAAAAGAGCAACAGCTTGTTCAATCTCATTTTGGTTGTTTTTGTATGTGAACTATTCATAGTTTTTTTAATGCTACTTTTATGATGCAAATATAGTTAACTACCAGTTTTTCTCAATCTGTTTACTTTTAGCGCTCTGAATTTTCTTTTTATCTTTTTGCAGATCATTCTCATCTTGCTGCACGGCATTTAGTAATCGTTGAGCATCTTCTTTACTCATGTTTTGATCCTGTTGTTGCTGGTCTTGCTTTTGTTGTTCCTGTTTTTTCTGATCTTGTTCCTGTTGCTGCTTTTGTTGATCTTGCTTATTCTGATCTTTATTGTCTTTCATTTTTTGAGCAGCAATTAAATTATAACGTGTTTCATTATCATTAGGATTATTTCGTAATGATTTTTTGTACGCTTCAATGCTCTCATCATATTTTTGTTGTGCAAAGCGAATATTGCCAATGTTATGATTTATTTTGGCAATTCTTGACGGGTCAGACTCTGTTTGGTTTAATAATTCAAACTCTTTTAAAGCTTCATCAAGTTTTTTTTGTTTGTAAAGTGCATCTGCTAAGTTAAATCGAGCTTCGAATGATTTGTCATCTTTATTTAATGCTTTACGGTAGTTATTTTCTGAGTCAACAAATTTTTCGTCGCCATATTCTAGAGTTCCTCTCCGTATAAATTTACGTTCTACTTGGGCTGATAAACTTATTACATTTAAAAGTAATAGGATTAATATGAGAACTTTCATTTTTTATTTGTTTTTGAATATTGTTGAAAATTAAGTATCAAGATTATTAGTATCAAGAATCAAGTATCAATATTTAAGAGTTTAGTATTCATGCTGTTCTCTTATCTTGTGTCTTTTTTAGTATCAAGTATCGAGTAGCAAGATGTTTTCAGTCTCGTGTCTTGTGTCTTGTGTCTCAAAGCCCTGTGTCTCACATCTCAATTATCACATCTTTTTTATAGGTTGAAAAAGCTTTAAGTTTTTAAGTTTTCGGTTTTTTCTCTCTAACAGTATAATTTCCAAAATTAGAAAAAATAGTGCAATTGCAGTAAAGTATTGAAATTGCTCATCATAATCGGTGTATATTTTAGTTTCAATCTCCTTTTTTTCTAATTCGCTTAACTCTTTAACTAAATTGCTTATTCCGTTTCGAATGTTGTTAGCAGGAATATAATTTCCACCAGCTGACAAGGCTATTTCTTGCAGCCTTTTTTCATCGAGCTTGGTTATAACTACATTTCCCTCACGATCTTTTAAAAACTCGTTAGTCGAAGTGGCACTAATAGGTATGGGTGTACCTGATGGTAATCCCATTCCAACGGTATAAACCCTTATTCCTTTACTAAAGGCTTGTTGAGCAGCTTCAACAGCGTTGTCTTCGTGATTTTCGCCGTCGGTTATAACAATAATAGCTTTATTAATTCCTTCTTGTTGACTAAACGAACTGGATGCTAAATTTATTGCTGTACCAATTGCAGTTCCTTGCGTAGGAATCATATCTGTTGAGATATTGGTTAAGAACATTTTAGCTGATGGATAATCGGTTGTAATAGGTAATTGGGTGTAAGCTTGTCCAGCAAAAACGATGATCCCAATCTTGTCGTTGCTAAGCTTATCAACTAATTGGGCAATGGCTTGTTTGGCGCGTTCGAGTCGACTGGGCTCAATATCTTTGGCATTCATGCTATTTGATACATCTAAACATATCATTAGCTCTATTCCTTTGCGTTTAACATTTTCGAGTTTAGAACCAAATTGAGGTTGAGCCAAGGCTATAATTAAAGATAAAAATGCCAAAAGAATGAGATAAAACTTGATAAATCCTCGATATTTTGAGGCCTCTGGCATTATTTGGTTAATCAAATTAGTATCACCAAATCGACTCAGTGCTTTTTTACGATTTTGCTGTAAAATCAAAAAACCAAAAGCAAAAGCTGGTATTAGAACTAATAGATATAAGTATTCAGGATTAGCAAATCTGAACATAGTACTTAACTTTTAAGGTATATTTCTAAGTATTGTATTTCGTAATGTTATCTCTAACAAAAGAAGAAAAGCTGCGAGAAGTGCATATGGAAGAAATTCTTCGTTGCGTTTAGTATATTCCGAAACTTCGATTCTGGTTTTCTCCATTTTATCGATTTCGGCATAAATTTCTGCCAGTTTTTTATTGTTGGTGGCTCTAAAGTATTTCCCGCCAGTCATAGAAGATATTTTAGTTAAAACATCTTCATCTATTTTAACCTCCATTTCTTGTAATTGTGTGCCAAAGGCTGTTTGCATTGGATAAGGCGCCATTCCAATTGTTCCCACTCCAATGGTATAAACTCTAACCCCAAATGATTTCGCAATTTCAGCCGCTGTTAATGGCGAAATGTCGCCGCAGTTATTCATTCCATCCGTTAACAGAATAATTACTTTGCTTTTGGCTTCACTATCCTTTATTCGTGCTACAGCGGTGGCTAATCCCATTCCAATGGCAGTACCATCTTTAAGCATCCCAGTTTGAAGATCTTTAAATAAATTTATAAGTACAGCTTTGTCGGTAGTGAGCGGACATTGGGTAAAGCTCTCACCTGAAAAAATAACAAGTCCGATTTTATCACTGGTACGTCCTGAAACAAATTCAATGGCTACATTTTTAGCTGCTTCCAATCTGTCGGGAGTGAAATCGCGAGCTAACATACTGCCTGATATGTCGAGCGCCATCACAATATCAATCCCTTCGGTCACACGATTCTCCAATTTATTGGTCGATTGTGGTCGGGCTAGGATTATTAGTAGTAATGCTAGAATTAATACTCTCAGAATAAAAGGAATATGTCGAAAAAACTGTTTGCTTGAATGTTTTTTCAGAGAAAACCCTTTTAAACTTGAAATTTCAATAGATGCTTGTATGTCGCGATGTTTAAAATAGTACCAAACTATTAATGGAATTAATGCTGGTAATAGATATAAAAATATCGGATTTGAAAAGGTCGGAAAACCCATGTTAAGTCTATTTTTAATTTAACTTTTGGTTATTAACTCGCTACTTTTTAATTGTTGTTTTTGTTCTTCAATGGGAACAACTTCTTCTTGTTTTGTTTGATTAACAAAGAATACAGCATTAATTAAGTTTAAATCATTGACTTCAGTAGTGGGTTTATATTTGGCAAATTTTGCTAAATCGGCTATAGTAAGTATTTGATCTAGTTTTGCGATCATATCTTTGTCAATTAGTTGACTCTTCTTTAATAACATATGAGTCTCTTCTGAAGTGTGCTCAGGCGCATTGATGTTAAATCGTGCCAAGATGTATTGTCGTAAACAATCACTTATCTCAATGTAATATTGTTTAATTAAATCGCGCCGACAGTAGTTTTCTATTTTAATTCGCTCTAATTCGTTTAACGCAATTACATGAGGCGGAACGATAGGTTTTTCCTTTCCCAGAAATGGAAGAATTAATTTCCGATTAAAGCGCCAAATTACAAGAATGACTATGGCAGCTATCAAAATTAAAAATCCAATAATATAAGGTAGATAGGGAAGTAGCTCCGATAGTTTAAATGGCGCGTCATAGGGCTGTTTAATATCATTAATTCCTTTTTTTGGATCCACTTCTTCAAAAGGATTAATTACTTTAATAGCCATTTCTCGTGTTTGGTAAAACGCTTGCACTTGCTTGTCGGCCAATTCAAATGTTAAGGCCGTAATAAGATGTACTCCACTGTCGAATGAGGTGATTCGTAGTGTTTTAGAAATCAGTAATCGATTATTATCAACAAGCGTTGTATCCGTTTTCCCAATAGATACAATTTCAATATTTTTAGAAATTGTATCCGTTAAAACGGGAAAATTTACGACAACAGATTTGGGTTGACTAATTTCGAGTTTCATATTGATTTGCCCACCAATAAAAATGAGCATCGAATCGAGTTTAGCCTCAACCGAAACACCTTGTCCCAATATTGGAAACCCAGATGAAATGATAACTGAAATAATTAAGCAATATAATTTCAGAACTAACTGTTTTTTCATTCGAAACAAATTTTATTTTTCTCTTGTAACATTTTATTAGCAACAAATGAGCTCGACTGTTTCAAAAGAAGTAATTTACTTTAGTTACATTCGTTTTTTAAACAGCGACATGAGTGATTTTACGTAATCTTCGTTGGTGGCAATTGTAACAAAATCAACTCCACATTTATTAAAAATGGCACGATGCGTTTGATGGGTTTGAATCCAATATTGCTTGTAATCATTCCGAACAGTTGCTTTATTTGTATTTACCCACACCAACTCATCGGTTTCAGAATCTTTTAGCTTAACCCAACCAATAGCTGGCATTTCTGTTTCGCGTTGATCGTAAATTTTTAATGCAACCACATCGTGTTTCTGATTGGCAATTTTTAAAGCATCTTCGAAATTCTCATCACCAAAATCTGATATTATAAAAGCTGTACATCTTTTTTTGATAGCATTTTTCAGAAATTTTAATGCTTCAGAGATATCTGTTTTTTTGTTCTGGGGTGTAAAGTTGATAAGTTCTCGAATGATGTGCAAAATATGCTTACGGCCTTTTTTTGGAGGTATAAATTTTTCGATGTGATCACTGAAAAAAACTATTCCTATTTTATCATTATTCTGAATGGCTGAAAATGCCAGAATAGCTGATATTTCAGTTATTACATTTTTTTTGAAAGCGTTTATAGTTCCAAAATTTCGCGATCCCGATACATCAATTAAAAGCATAACGGTTAATTCCCGTTCTTCTTCAAATACTTTTATAAATGGATGATTAAATCGGGCAGTTACATTCCAGTCAATATTTCGAATGTCGTCGCCATATTGGTATTCACGAACTTCGCTAAAAGTCATTCCACGTCCTTTAAACGCAGAATGATATTCTCCAGCAAAAATATGATTAGAAAGTCCGCGAGTTTTAATCTCTATCTGACGGACTTTTTTTAGTAATTCAGATGCTTCCATTTAATTATATTTTAAATGTACAATTTAACAGCAGTAAATAAGCTGTTATTATCAAGGCACCTCAATTGAGTTAAGTATTTCGCTTATAATGTGTTCCGATGTTACGTTGTTGGCTTCAGCTTCATACGACAAGCCAATTCTATGACGTAGCACATTAAAACAAACTGCGCGAACATCTTCGGGAATAACATATCCTCTGCGTTTAATAAATGCATATGCTTTTGATGCCATAGCCAAGCTGATACTTGCGCGAGGCGACGCACCATAAGAAATCATCTCTGTGAATTTGGCCAAACCATAATCGGCAGGGAATCGCGAAGCAAAAACGATATCTACTATGTATTTCTCAATTTTTTCATCCATGTAAACATCTTTAACTACTTTGCGGGCGTTTATGATGTCGATGGGCTTTAAGATGCTTGATGCTTTTGGGAACGATTGAGCCAGATTGTGACGAATGATTAATTGCTCCTCATCTTTTTTAGGATAATCAATAACCACTTTCAACATAAAACGGTCAACCTGAGCTTCAGGAAGCGGGTAAGTACCTTCTTGTTCAATTGGATTTTGAGTGGCCATAACGAGAAAGGGCTCTTCAAGCGGAAATGTTTTATCGCCAATAGTCACTTGTCTTTCCTGCATCGCCTCAAGTAAAGCACTTTGAACCTTTGCTGGGGCTCGATTTATTTCATCGGCCAAAACAAAATTGGTGAATAATGGTCCTTTTTTAACAACAAATTCTTCGTTTTTCTGACTATAGATAAGTGTACCAATTAAGTCGGCCGGCAATAAGTCGGGAGTAAATTGGATACGAGCATATTTGGCATCAATAATAGATGCTAAGGTGTTTATGGCAAGTGTTTTAGCAAGGCCAGGCACGCCTTCTAAAAGAATGTGGCCATTAGATAATAGGCCAATCATTAGACTTTCAACTAAATGCTTTTGTCCAACAATAACTTTGCCCATTTCAATGCTAAGCAAGTCAACAAAAGCACTTTGCTCTTTAATTCGTTCATTCAATTCTCGAATATCAACCGATTGCTCCATAATTTGTAAAAATTTAGATTTAAACAGTTTTGTTTTGCGGATTTCAAAATTATAAACTTAACGCAAATGCTGCTACTGTTGGGCGTTAAATATTGTTAAAGCAAAAACTCAACGATTTTTATGATTGTTTGTTGTATGTATAAACTATTTTTACGGTTTATTAAATTTTTTCTGATGTTTACATTTCATACACACACCGAATTTTGCGACGGTAAATCAACTATTAATGAGTTTTGCAACGAAGCTATTCGATTGAATTATAATAAGATAGGATTTACAAGTCATGCTCCCGTTCCTTTTGAAAATGAATGGAGTTTAGATTTTGATAAATTATTAAACTATTCGAAAGCAATTGATGACGCTAAGTTACACTATTCAGATCGAATTGACATATATAAAGGTTTAGAAGTGGATTTTATTCCAAGTTATACAATTGCGTTTAATCAATTTAAACGGATTATTAAAGCAGATTATTTCATTGGATCAATCCATTTGGTTGAAAACCCTAGTAATGGCGAGCTTTGGTTTATTGATGGCGAAAAAACGAAGTATTTTGAAACGTTGAAACAAGTGTTTAATGGAGATGCTAAAATTGCTGTTTCTCAATTTTTTGAGCAAACTCGCATGATGATTGCTCGTGAAAAGCCAGATGTGATTGGTCATTTGGATAAAGTGAAAATGAATAGTAATCATGAATTATTTTCTGAAAATGATTCGTGGTATATTAATGAAGTACAAAAAACGTTAGAAGCTATTGTTGAGGCTGGCTCTATTGTTGAGATAAACTCAAGAGGGATATACCGAGGGAAATACCATGAGACATTTCCTAGTCCATTAATAATAAAAGAGTGTATTAGATTAAATATTCCATTAACATTGGCCTCTGATGCACATCATATCAGTGATTTAGATAACGGTTTTAACTTATCATTAAAAACAGCTATTGATTGTAATGTTAAAGAAATTGCTATTTTTGAAAATGATAAATGGGTTTTAAAACCTTTGTTTTTATTCATCAAAAATTAATAAAGTCTCAGACCTATTTATTATTTTCGTTTTTGCTGTTTATGAATCAATTAGCTAACGAAAACACAACATTATTTACTATGAAGTACTTAAGTTATGCCATTTAATGATAATTTCATTTGTCGACACATGCAATTATCCCGCGAGGATATTGTTGACGTTATTCGCAGGAAGCAATTGGTTTCGTTTCAACAAATTCAAGATGAGACAGATGCAGCAACTGTGTGTGGTTCTTGTGTCGGTGCAATTGATGCCATCTTAGAAGAAGAACTGCGATTACGAGCCGAACAAAATAAGAAGTTAGGGAAGCAATAAAGAGCTATCGCCGTAACTTAAAAATCGAAATTGATTGTTGAGTGCATAATCGTAAACATCCTTCCATTTATCGCCAATTAAAGCTGATATTAGCAATAATAGTGTGCTTTGAGGTTGGTGAAAATTGGTGACTAATCCTTTTACGATTTTAAATTGGTAGCCAGGAGCAATCATAATACTAGTTTGTGCAACTAATTGAGTTACGTTATTTTTAGTGAGGTAGTTGATGATCTCAACCAAAGCCTCTTTCAACATTATTTTTTGTGGCAATTCATAAGCCTCAGTTTGATTAAGTTTGTTAGGTGATTGTCCCAATGAAATTTTAACTCCAAGCCAATATAAACTTTCGAGCGTTCGTACCGTTGTGGTGCCAACAGCAATTAGCTTACTATCTAATTCAGATAAGTACTTAATTTCATCAACGCTAATGCTGAAAAGCTCGTCGTGCATTTCGTGCTGGTCAATTGTTTCGGATTTAACTGGTTTAAATGTACCGGCACCCACATGCAAAGTTATGTAACGAGTTTGGATATTTTTTTGGTTTAATGCTTGAAGTATTTCCGGGGTAAAATGTAGTCCGGCTGTAGGAGCAGCAACGCTTCCTTTATGTTGTGAGTAAACAGTTTGATATCGATGAGTATCGATTTGTTCCGATGGTCTGTTTAAATAGGGTGGAATTGGTGTTTTTCCTATGGTTTCGATAATTTCACCAAAACTATATGAGTTGTTATTCCATGTAAACTCAATTATTGAGGTATCAGTTTTTAACGCTTTACGCGAGGCTTTTAGAATAATGAGTTGTTTATCGATTTCAATATTCATTTCCAATTCGCCATCTTTCCATTTTTTCGAATTGCCAACAATGCATTTCCATGATGTTTTTTCTGTTTCGGCAAAAACTTGTTGATAATCTCTATTTTCAGTGGGTTCTAAGCAAAAAATCTCAATTAGTGCACCAGTTGATTTTTTAAATTGCAAACGAGCTTGAATTACTTTGGTGTTGTTAAAATACAATATCGAATCAGTTGGAATCAGATTAGCAATGTTGTTAAATATTGATTCAGAGATAGTTCCATGGTTGTAGATCAGGAGTTTCGACTCATCTCTATTTGCTAAAGGATATTTAGCAATTTTTTCATCAGGTAAGTTATAGTTGAATAATGAGATGGGAATTTTGGGGAGTGCCATTACTGGAGAAACGATTATTTAAGATAAATTTTTTTCATAACTGATTAATTTTTAATGCATTGTTAAGTTGGTTGTGGTGTTTAGGAAATGTAATTTCTCTCAACCGAAAACAGCTTTGTAAGTATAGTTATTATTTGAGAACTATTTTTTTTGTTAATAATAGACCGTCTGTCATTTCGAAGTTTAAGATGTAAATACCATTTGGAAGTAAATCAAATCAATGCTGGATTTGATAATTGATGTTTCATAAACCCGATTCCCAGCAATATTATAGACCGAAATTTGCGTTATCTCGCTAAGAGGTTGATTTAATAGCACTATATTGTTTGAAACGGCTATTTTTGCTGAATTTAAGAATTTTGAGTCAACACTTGTAGGAGTATTGTTAAAAATGGATGCAACTTCAGATGGCGTTAATACTGAATTGTAGAGTAGAATATCATCGATACATCCGTTAAAATATTCGTTGCCATATGATGCAGCACCTATAGTTAGTGGGTCCGAAACTATGCCGTATGGACTATAAGCACTTGTGGTAGTCGCTATAACATTGTTGATGTAAACTAGCTTTTCATTTATAGAGTTTGATGTAAAAACTACATGATTCCATTGATTTAAAATCAATGGGTTATTGGTTGTGTTTGCAAAAGTTTTGTACTCGAATTGAATGACGCCATTGGCTTGAACCCTAAGTAGATAGTTGGTGTTTGAGGAGTAGTTAGATTTGCCTAAAACCATGGTGTTGCCACTCGATGGAAATGCTAATGGTTTAACCCAAACCGAAAAGGATAACTCATTGTCATAATTTAGTACTGTTGAATTAGCAATGCTAATTACATCATTTATTCCATCAAATAAATAAGCACTATTTGCATTCCCAAATCTATCTGTTGTTAATGCTGCTTGATATGCAACTCCATGATTGCCATTTCCACTTTCATCATTCGCATTGCCATTAAATGGGTAATAAGCGACTGGATTAGTTGCTACAGCTATTGAATTTAACATTATTATTAGTGAAATGGCGAGAGTAATTACATTTTTCATAGATCAAGATGGGGATTATATTAATAATATAAATGCAGTTTGAATTGAATTCAATTACTTAATAGTATGAGTTATTATTTATTAATTAATTTTGGACAAAAATAGTTAACTATTTTTATAGATTAAAACATATTTTGATGAAAATGAATTACTAAGAATATGCAACAGGTTAATATTGGCGATAAAGTAAGGTTTTTAAATGATATTGGCGGTGGAATTGTTAAACGAGTTGATGGCAAAATTCTTTATGTTGAGGATGAGGATGGTTTTCAAATACCTACAATAAATACCGAATGTGTTTTAGTTGAAAAAGCAGCCTCGTCGCATCCCACTTCGAAAACACAAACTTTAGTTCCTTCGGCAAAACAAGCTAATCAGCATTTATTTATAGCTGTTGAAAATTTAGAAAGCAAACTAAAACGTCCATTGTTTCAGTTTTGGTTAGTCAATCAAACGGTTTTTGATGCGAATTTTGTTTTTCTGCGAGTTCAATCGCAAACCAATCAATATTTATTGTCGGGTGAGGTAAAAAAGCAGCAGAAGGTGGATTTAGGTCAATATTCGATTCAACAAATCGATGAATATAAGTTTCAAATTCAAGCCATATTTTTTAACCGAGATGAGCGATATGAGCCGATGCCATTGATTGATGCTCCTTTGGTATATAAACCTGCATCGTTTTTAAAAGCCGATAATTTTATTAAAACGGATGGTTTTGATTTTTCTATTTTTAAAATAAATATTTGGACAAATTCAATTCAACCTAAAGAGATATTTTTAAAAGACCAGATTGTTGCTAAGCCAGCTATTGTGAATACTTCGAATGTTAAAAAAACGGGTAAAAATGAGCCGCTAGAGATTGATTTGCATATTCATAACATTTTAGATAGTTACGATAAGCTTTCGAATCACGAAATGTTACAGGTTCAGATAGCTCGTTTCGAAGAAGTAATGACTCAGAATATTGGCAAAAAAGGTACTCGAGTTGTATTTATTCATGGAGTTGGTAATGGAGTTTTAAAGCAAGAAGTGATAAAAATTCTCAAGCAAAAATACAAATCTATTTATTATCAGGATGCTTCATTTAAAGAGTATGGATACGGGGCTACGATGGTGATATTTTAGGTAATAAATTGTGTTAAATTTTATTTGAGATATAAACAATAATAAGGTTGAATGATGATAAATATTAGAAGTTTGATTTATAGGATTAAACCCTATTTATGTTATAAGAAAATGTCCTTTGATCAACTGTCTAAAGCAGAGTCTATTCATTTATATGCTGGAGATGTTCCTTACAATAAGGAGTATAAACAAAAGATAGGTTTGTCGTTGCACCAATCTAATTACAATCATATTAAACACAATGTTATTCAACCATTTCAAGTATCTGATAATAGTGTTGATTCATTTCAGTCAGAAGATGTATTTGAGCATATAGACTACGAAAAGCTCGTTGGAGTGTTTAATGAGATTTATAGGGTTTTAAAACCTGGTGGCATATTTCGACTTTCATTGCCTGATTATAGAAACGAAATGTTGTATAATCGCTCGGTGAAGGATGAGAATGGAAATATTGTTTTTGATGCAGGTGGTGGAGGTGTATACGAGAATGGACAGATAAAAAATGGGGGGCATTTGTGGTTTCCAGTTTATGAATCTGTTAAAGCCTTGATTGATAATTCTAATTTTTCGAATTATCAGTTTTATCATTTTTATAACGAATTAGGCGATGGGATAGTTAATGAGATTGATTATAAAATTGGATTCGTAAAACGGACACCTGATCATGATATTCGATATTTAAATACTAATTTGCCATTATCAATTGTTGTCGACTGTATAAAGTGATTTTTAGGTAATAATAATATTAATAAATTCAATGTTTGTAAACATACCTTCCCATAGAGTTATCATATTGTTGTTAACTCTATGGATTCTTAAAATCAGTTTGAATATTTAGGATAAGTATGTAACAGTTTAATTAATTCTTTATAATCGTTGGTCTTAATTTGAGTGATGGTGAATAGATTGTTAGGCTACCATGGTGTTGTTTTATTAATTCAAAAAACTGTATTAACTAACGTTAAAAACATGCTAAAATCGATTAAAAGAATTGGAGTTAAACTACTTAATGGTTTGATTCCACGCTTTTTTTATGTTAAAAATTCTTATTCAATTGATGGAGAAGATGTGGTATTAGACTCTTTTTATATTTCCCAAAAAAATAAAAAGGGCTTTTATGTTGATATTGGAGCACATCATCCCTATCGATTTTCGAATACTGCTATTTTTTATAAAAAAGGATGGAGAGGAATTAATATAGAACCAACACCTAATCAGTTTATTAGCTTTAAAAGGAGTAGGCGAAAGGACATAAATTTGAATATTGGCATTTCGGGGAAACATCAAAAATTGATTTTTTTTATGTTTGATGAACCTGCTTTAAATGGTTTTGATGCTGAGTTTTCAATAGATCGGGATGCTAATTCATCATATAATATTATTGATCGGAGAGAAATTGAGACGTTTCCTCTGTCGGAGGTGCTCGATAAATATTTACCCCAAAATCAGAAGATAGATTTTTTTAATATTGATGTAGAAGGTTTGGATTTAGAGATTCTTAAATCGAATGATTGGAATAAATATAAACCAGAGTATATTTTAATTGAAGATCGAATGAATTTGGATGAAATTCTCACAAATGATACTTGCAATTATCTTAAAACATATAATTATAAAATGGTAGCAAAAACTCGACTCACTTCAATATTTCAATTGCAAGGGTAATTTACCATAAGCATTTTACAATTTATAAATCCTTTTACGAAGCGTTACTAATTTACTGGTAACGCTTTCTATTTTTAATACCAGTTTAGATATTTTGGGATGTGTATGAAGGAGTTTATCTAATACTTCGTAATCGTTTTTGTTAAAAGGATTAACAATTATAATAAAACCAGCATAGGTAATTGTGAAAATTAAAGAGCCAATAAGTAAACCTGTTAACGAGTTGTAATATGAGCTAAAAGGCAGAAAGATTGCAAAAAGTATAGCCGAAAATATTATTGTTTTACTATATACAGCACGGTGAATTGAAATGTCTTCTAAGTTTCGCGCCATATACCACATTAATAGGTTTTTGAGTAAGCCTCCCAGCATGGTGGCTATGGCAACACCAACAATACCGTACCATTTCATAAATAAAATGCCTGCTCCCAGACTGAAAATTACAACGACTTTGCTGATTAAGCTAATTTCAACACGCTCTTTTAATTGGATTACAAAAGGTAGAGGGTAAAATACTCCAGCAATTACATTTGTGAGTAAGCTTATGCAAGTAATGACATAAGCATCAGCATATTTTGGGTCGAATACAATGTTAATAACTGGTAGTCCAAAAACTACAAAGTAAACAAATGGTGCTAAAAATATGGGCAGCAGTATTTTAATAATAAAGTTATACATCTGATTCAATCCCATGCCTTCGTTTTCACCCGTAAATTTTTTAAAGAACAGCGGACGAAGTACCGTTTCGAATTCACGAACCGGCAAAACTTTGTAGAACATGTCATATATTTTCAATGCAAATCCATACAAACCAACATTGTAAGCATTCGACATGGCCGAGATAATGTAATAGTCCGATGTTTTGCCAACTACTCCTGCGCCCAATTCATTCATCATCGACAGACTACCATAACGCAAAACTCGTTTTGTTAAAGGTGGCCCATCGTATGGAGTATCTTTTAAGTTGGTAATTGTTTTATATTTTCGAATAATCAAGATTACAGCAAAAATTATAAATACCACAGATACAATGGATTCGATATTTAGCAATAAGTTAACATCTAAAAGAGGTAAAAAGGCGAAATAGAGAATGGCTCTGGCCAGATAAGAGAAAATGTTATAAGTCGAGGAGTGCTTATGTAATAGCAGAGAGGTGAAAATTACCTCGATCATTGATTTGATGCCAAATGTAATAACATACCACATGAAAGCATTAAAATGTAAATCAAACTGGTTGATATTGAAGAATTTGGCTATAGGTCCTTGAAAAATAGCAAAGCATGCTAGCATTAATCCGGTTAGAATTATAGAAATAATGGTACTATAAATGGCTAACCGTTTTAGCGCATTCATGTGATTGTTCATCGACAGTTCGGGGATGAATCTGTTTAGCAAATCCTTTACCGGACTTAAAATAAAGAGCTGAAAAACACTAAATAATCCTAATAAAAAGCTGAAAGTTCCATATACATCAACATCTAATTTTCGAATAACCAAAATAGATGCAATTAAACCTAAAACTTGTGAAACTAACTTGCCAAAATATACCCAACCAGTATTTTTTATTAAGATATGTGCGTTTGATTTGCTTTTAGTCATAAAATTAAAAATGAATTATTTGTTTAAGATGTTGATGGGTAGATGGTTGGAGTGTTAGTTTTGTGTTTGGCTTAAGGCTTTAATTAAATGGGTTTCGCTATTTGCAAATAATGTAATACTATAGATACCTTGATTTAAATTTTGTGTTAAAGGTAAATGTTGCTCGCCAATAGCGAGAAAAATTTCGCTTGATTCATATATTTTATTCCCCAATACATTATGAATTTGATAAAATATTTCTGCGTTATTATTGAGCGAAAAGTATATGTTAGATTGATTTGTCAATGGATTTGGATAAATATAGATGCTGTTTTGATTAATAAAATTGTCCGAAGATTCTTCTTCTAATTCAGGAGGGAAGTTGTGAGGTTCACCAATATAAATATCAGTAAAATCTGATTTTATAACTGATGAAGATGCTTTGATTGTTATAATTCCATCGGCCACCAAAGCCTTTACTCGAATAGTAACTGTCCCATTGTTTATGGTTGATGTATTATCTGATAATTCTCCTAAGCTATTACAAGTGAAAGATATGGGGATATTCGATGAATTTACAGGAGCTCCTAAAGAATCCACCACATAGGCAGTAATTGTTGCCCATTGACTCTCGCCAATGGTTGGCGTTTTAGTGGTAAGTCGTATTCTAAATGGTTTTAAGTCAGATATTTGGCCTGCTACGCTTAAAATGCAATTAGAGACTTCGCTTTCGTTCTCTTTCGACCAAAGTTGAGCATTTGGATGATTTGGTGGTGTAATTAAAATTGTACGATTCGATCGGCCTGAGTTTACTTTGGGCAGATTGGCCTTTTGGTAAAACGACCAGCTGGTTCCATAATTGGTTGATTGATATACTTCTATTCGATCACCATAGGCTAAGAATCTTCCATCGCGCCAAGTAGTAAAAGGTATTCCATCGGCTACTCCCAAACCTGTTTTTGATAATTTTTTCCATTTTTCGCCAGTCCAAAGATACTCAGAGTTCACAATTGGAGTGCCTGTATCGCTTATGCCCACGTAATTTGTATAACCAGGATAATTAGGTTGAGGATTTCCAGAATTTAACACCACACAATAGTTGCTTAGCTCGCTAGCATCAACATTTTTACCCAAATTTCGTCCACTTGCAGAATAAAATTCGTTGGTGAGCGGACTAAATGTACAATGCAAAATATCTTTATGAAAATCGTTATGACCTTCGCCGCCGGCTAAAATAAATACGAAATGAAATAGTTCCTGTTTTCCTTCGCGTTTAGGTTCGCTAATAATCTGACTCAAATAAATTTCGTTCATATTATCGTCTCTAACTGGCGTGATCGCAGCAATAGCGGGTTCCCAAGTATTGCCATTGTCTTTCGAAATGGAGTATAACATGTGACGTGTGTTGTCGATAATTTCTTGTCGCCAAAAAAGGTAAATGTGTCCGTTTCGTGCTACAATTGGCATGGGATAAGCAGGTTGCATTTTCCAATAATTAGGCTCGTTCGAAGTAATGTGTAGTTCCTCAGGGGCTTTCCATTCGCGAGCATCTGAAGGACGGAGTGATTTTATTTGCCATAAATTAGTGTCGTGTTTAGCAAAAAAAATGTGGAGTGTTCCATCGGGCGTTTGTACAATTTGCGGATAGGCATATTTTGCAGATAATTCAGAAGGACTATCAGCTACTTTTAGGTTATTACTCCATTTATTTCCATTATTGTGATCGCACCAAGCCACATAAATATTTCCATTTTCACCAATAAAAGCGATGAAGGTTTTATTAACGGAGATATCGTACACGCCAACTGCCATGCTTCTAACCACATCGGCATCGCAGTTGTCGGCAATAGTTAAAGTTTTCCATTGCTGAGCTTGTGGTTTTGAGATGAAAACAAGTAATAATCCAATAACTATATATTTTGCCATTTTATGATCTTGAAAAGTGTAATAATTAGTAATTCTATTTTTTCCGTTTTTGAGTTTTAAACCTAAATAGGACTAACCATAGTAAATTGAGAACAATCCAAATCGTAGAGAGAAAGATAACATGAATCAAGTAAATGCTCTCAACTAAATTTGAAATAGTTGCTGGCGGTCGTTTCATGTTAAAACCCCAGACATCTAAACCTGCCAACTTCATGACTTTCGATAATTGAATTGCTTCGTAATTGTACATGCAAAACTTATTCTGAAATGCCGTTGTAATGCTGTCGTGACTGTTTTCAGCCGATCCTCGACGATTTATATATGAAGCAATATTTAGTTTTTTTGTGTTTAGTTGATGGTTGCGAACCATATCATTAAATCCTTCAGGTGCATTAACGGTGTCAATAAAATATTCTTCGCCATTTATTATTATCGAAACCAAAGTATGGCTGGTTGAATTGCCAAATCCTTTACCATAAAGCGAAATACGCGTTGCATCGAAGCCACATTTGGTTAAAACCTTTACTAAAACTCGAGCTCCTTTTCCACAAGTACCTTCCATCCAGTCTAAAATGTCGAGGCACGAATAACTTAAAAATGGTTCAGGTACTCTATCAACATGTATAAAAGTGGCTGATTGTGTATTCATTTGCTGGCGAATGGTATCGCTAATCTCAATTGCCAAATCCCACGTTGGTGGCTTTTTACTCCATCCATTTTCGTTGATGAATTGCTTTATCTTTTGCGATTCCTGATAGTGTTTAAATCCATTGTATGCGATAATGGGAATTAATACGAGCGATATGAGGAGGAGTAGGAGTTTTTTTATCATGGTTTTTGGATTGATTATCAAGACAATAGTATCAAGATATTAGTATCAAGATGTGAGATTTTAGTGTTAACACTTTTTTTCATCTTCGGTCTTCCTTCTCATATCTTGTGTCTATTCATTAATAAACTGATTCTGAACATCAGGATTCTCTTTCATTATTTTAATGCTTTGTGGGTAATTCTCAACAAACCAAACCAAAAAGGCGGTTACATCAATTTTCTCGGAAAGCATTTTCTCTTGTTTGAGTTTTGTTTCGGCTTTTAAGTTGGGCTGCGCGATGAGTTCCATTGCTTTGGCGATTGATCCATCGGGCGTTCTGAAATTATAAACCAGTCCATACTCCTCTTGTTCGGTGCAGTAACCAACTTCTAAGCTGTTAATATAAATAGCAGGCGTTCCCAAACAGGCGCATTCCGATGCCATGGTTGAGCCTTCGCCAACAAAAAGTGAAGCAAATGCCAATGCATCGTGCATAAGGTGTGGCGCAATTTTAATGCGATACGATTCGAGTTCCTTAGGAATTTTGCCTTCGCTCGAAATAAATACTTTGGTGTGTTTTTCGAGTTGATGTACTAGCTCGATTTTTTGTTGCAGCGTAAGTCCTTTCTGACCCAAATCGTGCGATGCTTCCCACGATACGAACCTAACAATCACATAGGATTGGTTTTGCTCGATGCCTAAATGTTTGAATATTTCGCTATTTCCTTGAAATCGTTTGGGATGCAGATAGGCCAATTCGTGCCATCCTTTGTAAAAAATCTGCTTTTCGCCAAAATTTTTATGGAAACAGGTGGGCGTGAGGCAAACGGTACTGAAAGGAACATACATCATGTGATGTTCTTTGGCGTGTTCGGTATCGTCGAGGGCAATGTGTGGCTTGCGTAGTAAAAATGCAACATGCGAGGCATACATTCCACCCATTGTTAAGTATAAATCGGGCTTAAATTTTAGTGCTTCGCGAAGCATCATGATGTCGAACTTAATAAATCCCCACATTTTACCCCAAAGGCTTTTGTAGTGATTACCAAACGATTTGTACTTAAATCCATATTGTTTTAACAAATCAATGGCCACATCTTTTTTGCGTGTAGTAAAAAATATTTCATGCCCTTTACCTTCCATGTCGGTGGTAAAGTGTTTAAATAAATGAACGTGAGCTGGGTGGTTGATGTCAATTAAAATTCGCATAGTAATATTTTCTTGGTTAATGTTTTTCAGCAATAGCAAGTTCTGTGTTAATACTTTTTATAAATTTATTGAGCGTTTGTTTATCTATTTGCGATGTGCTTTTCTCTATTTTCGACACTTTTTTGATAATCATTTTCTCCAGAAAATTCATCTTTTCGAAAATAAATTCGCCGCCTAAAAATGCTTTTTCACTGGCGTGCAAGCTTAATTCTGGAGGAAAAGCCTTTTCTAGCTCAACCGTTTTTTCTTTAAACAACATACCGCAAACAAACAACGCAACCATTTTGTTGGAAAGCAATTGATGATTTTCGATACAAAAATTTTTAACTCGTTTTTGAATAAAGCCCGCATGTATTGAGCCGCCAATAATTACTAAATCGAAATTGTTGATGTTGGGCGATTTGTTTTTTCGTAAATCAATGAGCGAAATCGAATCAGTTTTCAACTCATCACCAATCAGTTGAGCCACTTTTTCGGTGGTTCCGTGTTTCGACATATAGATAATTGCTGTATTCATTTTTTTAGATTTTAAGTATCAAGAAATTCGTATCAAGACAATAGTATCAAGTATCAAGATGTGAGTATCAAGATGCAAGAAATCTCATAGCTTGATACTTGTGTCTCCTTGTTTAGCATATTCTTTAATCATCAAGTATTTAGATGGGGGTTAATTTATAAAATTTTCCGAATAATGGGAAGTGTCATAAATCGAAACATCGACATGTAAAAATCGTGTTCCATTTGATCGCGCTCCCAGCTATAGGGCTGATTGTTATTGTTAAGCTGATTTTTTATACCTGTAATGCATTTCAGTTTCGATGCGTGTTTGGTAATTAATTCTTGTTCGATGTTGGGTGTAGTTCTGTTTCCGAATGGGTACGAAAAGCAGGGCACGGCAACATTGAATTTTTGCTCTAAACCTTCAATTGAACCCATCAATTCTTTTTCTGCTTCTTTAAAAGTTAGCTTGTCGAAAAACGGATGGGTCAGTGAATGCGCACCAATTTCGTATCCTGCCGAAATAAGTTCGCTAATTTGTGAAGTGCTTAAATAGGGTTTATTGGTATTTAAATAATCATCTAGGTCAATCTCTTGTGTGCGATTCCAAAGTATTGTCGAAAACTCATCTTTATTGGCACAAGTGAAATTTGCTTTGCTCCAATTCATTAGTTCGCCTACAGATTTGGGAATTGGAAGTTGGTGCGTTTGTGCTAACTCAACCATGACTTGCAATAATTTTTGCGGCGAAGTTTTATTAATTAAGTAGGCTAATTTGTTTCGCCACATCAAATCCTGATTGTCGATTAACGAGTTGGTTAAAAAGAGGGTTGAGGTCAACTGATGATCGGCCAATAGTGGTGCCATCTCGAAGTAGTTCTCCTTAAAACCATCATCGGTTGAAATGGTTAAGCAGTTGGCGAGCGATTCTCCTAATTGCGCCATCTCAATGGCCTGATTGATTGAGATAACATTGAAATGCTTTTTATAGAATTTGAGCTGTCGGTTAAAATCATCTAATCCAACGCCTTTATTGTAAAAATAGTAATCGGGCATTTGGTTCGATGCCATATGGTAATATACAATCCGATAAGGCTGTTTGCCTTTCGACAATAGGAATGCATTGACGAGCGGCAGATGATATGATAAAAAACCTATGGATTTGAAAAGTAGTTTCATTATTTTAGTATCGAGAATATTAGTATCAAGAAATTAGTATCAAGTATCAAGACATGAGTATCAAGACATCTTCCGCGTCCCATCTTCCGCCTCATATCTCATATCTTCCGTCTCATATCTTGATACTTGTGTCTCACAGTCTCATATCTTGTGTCTCATATCTTTTTTCGAAAGAGTTATTTCTGAGATTTGTTTGACGATATCGTGTATGGTTATTGAGGGTTGGGTGTAGTAAAGCACGTTTTTGGCAGGTCGTTCATAAATTTTCATCCTTCCTGATTTTTCGAAATGGTGTAGTTTAAGATCGTCGGCCAGAGTCCAATCGGCATTGCGTGTAAAGTGAATGGTGCGTTCTTGCACAACTGCGGGTGGACAACCGTTAGTTTGGATGTGATTTATAAATGTGGTATAAAGCGCAACAGCTCCCGCGATGCCTTTCATGAAAAGCGATGCGGCTGAATCATTCGTCGTTATTTCGGTGAAATGTTGTGCCAGAATGTCGCCGCCATCAACTCTCGAAGATATGTACATGAGCGTTCCTCCGCACAAGTTTGGCCTTCCATCCTTAACGGCATGAAAAGTTGATTTATGTCCATTGTAAATAGGAGAGATGCCGCTGTGAAAATTCAGACTGCAAATTTTCGCAGAGTCGATAAAAGGTTGTTTTGCTAAATCGCCACCTAAAAAGCAAATCACATCAATCTCGTTGGCTTTTATCATATTTATGGCTTCGGTTGAATTTACCGTTGGCATATAGTGAATGGCACTAGCAGGCAAGTTGTTGTAATCCGAAATCATCTCGTCGGTAATGTGCTTTTCCTCTTTTTTTAACTGGTTGGCATAACTGTGTTTGACTAATTTTTGGTATATCAAACCAGCAATTTTTAGTTTGGCATGCAGTAAGCCGTAGTGTGTTATTTTTGGTAGTCTTTGCCTAAACGATCCTTTGTCGGTCGGATGAATTATCAGCGCAACGTTGAACCGATGTGCCATTTCTGACACAAAGTATTTGTGATGCGGTTGCGTGTTGGTTACAATGGCTAGATTCATTTATTTTTATTTAAGTATCGAGAATATAAGTATCAAGTATCACGACAAGAGTATCAAGATGTGAGAAATCTCATGTCTTGATACTTGTGTCTCATTATCAAATTAACCCATTAACCCATTAGCACATTAACACATTATCTCTTCTTGTGTCTCATTATCAAATTAACCCATTAACCCATTAACTTATTAGCACATTAACCCATTAGCACATTATCTTAATTCTTGTGTCTTCATGATATGAATTTTTGATGCCAATTTGTAAGGTTTATCCACTTCCAAATATCCTTCGACATGTCGCCTTTTTGTTCTAAATGAGCTTGATATTTTTGCTTGCAGGCTTTCACATCAAAATAGCCCAATTGTTCAAATTCCGATGAGTTAAGTATGTCGTTAATAATTGTTTGAAAGCGTGGATCGCGAAACCATTTGGCTCGTGGATTGGCAAAACCTTTTTTATCTTGACGCATGCGGATGGCTTCGGGTAAAACGCCTTTCATCGATTCGCGTAAAATATGTTTGGTTGTTCCTTTATACAAAATTTGATTCGATGGTAGCGAAAGTGATGTCTCCACCAATCGATAATCTAAAAAGGGAACGCGACTTTCGATACCGAAACGCATGGCATTTAAATCTTCCCATTTGAGCAGATGTTCTAATTTGTGTTCGAAGTGATCGAGCAACGAAGCTCGCAGCGAACGCGGATTGTACAAATCTTCCTGAATGGTTGAAATATTCTTAAACTCAGCATGAAAAGATTGATTGACATTGCCATAAACCTTTGTGCTGAGTGTTTTTTTGATGTTATTGGGCAACATAAAATAGGCAAAGTAATTAAACCCTTTCATCGACTTATGTTTGCTCAAATAATGGAAGTTTTCGCTTGCCAACGTTAACCACTTAAACGAGTTGAATAGCTCGCGATAATAGCTTCCAAAAAAATTGTGATAACCACCCAATTGCTCATCAGCTCCTTGTCCATCGAGTGTAACGGTTACATATTGCGATGCCAATTGCATCACTTTGTATTGAGCGTACGATCCCACATCGTTCACTGGTTCGTTGTGCGCTTCAATAAAATCGCTGTAATCGTTTAAAAACGAATCGACTGATGGGGAGGTATATCGCATGTTTTTTAATTCATCGCGATAGAGATTAATATAGCTGCTCTCGTCGTTTTCATCGCCATAGTATACAGCCGAAAAAGTATTGAGTTCGCTCAAACCATATTGCTTTGTTAATACTGAAACCACCGAGGAGGAATCGATGCCACCACTTAAACTTACGCCAAGCGGCACATCGCTTCGCAAACGAAGGTTTACGGATGATGAAAACAGGTCGTAATACTCCTCTGGTGAAACAATACGAGGCGAAATTTTATTTTTTAAGTTATACCATTGCGTTGTTTTCACGCCCGATTCATCAATTTCGAGATAATGACCGTGAGGTAATTTTTGAATCGACTGGAAAAATGTTTCGTTGTTATGATCGGTTCTGTTGTAAACTATGTAGTCGTAAACCGCTTTGTTATTAACCAATCGTTGCGGCATCAATGGTAATATCGATTTTATTTCGGAGGCGAAAATAAGCTCATTTTCATTGCGATGGTAATAAAAGGGTTTTATGCCATACCTGTCGCGTGCACAAAATAGTTTCGATTTTTCTTTGTCGTAAATAGCAAATGCCCACATTCCGTTGAGTTTATCAAGGAAATTTACACCATATTCAATGTAGGCATGCAAAAGCACTTCGGTGTCGGTTTGCGATTTAAAACGGTGACCTTTGGCTAACAGCTCTTCGCGAAGTTCGATGTAATTAAAAATTTCGCCATTGAAAATAATGGTAAAGCGATCCGTTTCGTCGTGCATGGGTTGATGACCAAGCGGACTTAAATCTAGAATGCTCAAACGCACAAATCCCAATCCAATACCTTTATCGAAGTAAGTTCCTTCATCATTGGGACCACGATGTTTCATTTTTTTCATCATGGTTTTTATTGAGGCCGGCTCTATTGGCTTTCCTGAAAACGATACGATACCTGATATTCCGCACATAATCTTACTTCTTCGATGTTATTGATAATAAATGAGTGAGCGCATCAAACAGCTGACCTTGTGGCCAGCGGTGATAGGCTACTTTGTGTTTCATGCCAAATGAATTAACCCGCGTTAAGAAATGGCCATCTTTTAATTGGAAACGTGTAATTAAATCGAAAGCCAATTTTCCGGAAAACTCTAATGCGCCAGGTATAATGTCATGTAAAAAACATCCGAGGTTAATTCCTTCTGCATAATCATACATCTCGTATTTACGCAGTTTATTGTGTTTCTGAACAGCAAAGTGAATTGGTGTTCTATCGGGGCGAAACAATTTGTCGCGATAGAAAGCATATCCTTTTTTAATTGCCTCTAATACTTTTTCATCTTTAGTAATTTTATAACAACGCGTTAAGTTTCTCAAAACAAAACAGGTGTGAAAGTTATCGATGAAACGATCGCGCGTACCTACTGGTTCGTAATACCAACTGCCATCTGGCTCTTGGTATGAGAGCACAAAATCGATGTTTATTTGCGCTTCGGTTAAAAATGATGGGTTTTTGAATAGCTCAGAGGCTTCGGTTAGCATGGCAGCTCTATAGGTGTTGGCGTTGATGACAAATCGGCTGTCGAGCGGACTGTAACTGGTACAAACCGTTCCATTCGGCATTTTGTGTTTGAGAAGATCGTTAGCCGCAAATTTGGCTGCCGATTCGGCTATTTCGTAGCTTTTCTGACTGCCAGTAGTGTTAAAGTGTTCGGCAAATGCCCAATAGCCGTAAGGTGTAACGGTAATAAATGGTGTGCCAATAGGGTAGAGGCATTCGGTATTTTGCCAAGGATAGGTATAACCCCAGCAATGACCAGAATAGCCTTTGCACGAGCTTTGTTCTAAAGCCGTTAAGTACGATTCGGCTTTGGTTAAATATTTCGAGTCGTTGGTGATTTGATACAATTTTAAAAATGCCATGGCATAATGTGCATCGCCAATAGCTTCGCGACCTGGCTTGCGATACATTGCCACTATACTAGGGAAAATCGCATCCTGAATTAATGCAGAAGCTGCAAAAGGCAATCCCAGTAATTTATTTTTGAAATAAAGCTCTTTAATCCAAATGCCAGCTTTCGATCCGTAAAAATCCATCAAGTCATGCGATGTTGGACCTTGTTTATCAAGCCATTTTAAAAATCGCTCAATAGCACCATTTACGACCATTGGCAAATTATTATCTAGTTTTTGAGTACCCATTCTATTGTTTTTTTAAACGATTCAACCATGTTTTCGAAGGATCCTTCCTTATCCATCGTGATTTTTGCATTTTGAGCGAAAGTATTTCGCTTCCTATCATTTTGTAATAGCCCTTTTAATTTTGCTATTAAATCATTCATGTCGTTGGCTTTGAATTTTAAACCATTGATATCTTCTTTTAGATAAAACACTTCAGGCGAATGCCCTTCGATATCTTCAATAATTATTGGAAGACTCTGATAAAAAGCTTGATTTATTGCTAGTCCTAATCCACCCGGCATCACAAATACATCGGCTAACTTGTAGTATTCATTCACTATTTGAGGTGAATATATCTCGCCCAAAACATGAATATTGGGATTGGCTTTTAAGTGATCTACTTCTGTTTCGGATAATCCGGGTCCAATTACTAACCAAACTACATCAACGGGGTTCATTAAAGCCATTGCATCGGTTATGTAGTGGGGTTTCCGGTTCATGTCGTTCCATCGTGCTACCGACAGTATTACCTTTTTACCTTCTAAATTATATTTTGCTTTTAGTGTGTTTTTATCATCAGAAATAACTGGAAAGCTGTTGAAATTGAGTGTGTTATTGGCGATAAACACCTTTTTTTTGCAAAAAGGAATAAGTTTCAACTCGTTAGGCGAATAAATAATGTGTGCATTGGCTAACGCATGTCGTAATAAATGTAATTGTCGGTTTGGAGCTTTGTAGGGTGAAGGAAGGTGCGCACCGTGAGTCCAAATAATTTGTTTCAATCCTTTTAGTTTTTGTAGAAGCATAAAAGGCAAGAGGTATCTGTATTTTAGCCATACAAAAAGTATAATACATTGCGGTTTGTATGTTTTTACCGCATGATTAAAACCGCTAAATGTATAAGCAATGGGTTTAAATAAGTCATCATTAGGCTGTTTGGAAACCAAGTTTTTGTCGTAGCAAACAACCAAATTAATATTCATTGCTTTAAACTCGTCGCTAAACCCTTTGTAAATAGCTTGTCGGTAATGAAGTATGTTTTGGTCGAAAAGGATAAGGTTTTGCATAGTTAAATTATTTTTTTGTTGAATATCCAGGCTTTTGTGTTTGATAAAAAGAAGGTTAACATGGTTATTGGCCATAGTAATTTTATACCATGACGATAATAAAAAACAGCTTTTTGTGGAATGTATGACCTCGAATAGGGATTGAAAAAACTTTTTATAAACTTGTCTACACTTACTCTCATGTAATTGGTTGCTGCTGCAGTTTTTTCAACATAACTATATAACCGTGCATCCCACGAAATGTTTACAGGAACTCCTATTTTTGCAGCCCTTAAGCAAAAATCTTCATCGGAATGGTATTGAATGAAGAATTCATCAAATCCATTTAAGCTTTGGACAATGTCTGCTGGAATTAACATACCGCGTCCAGGTAAAACAATCGTAGGGTGTATTCCCGTTAAAATACTGTCAAATTCAATAAACGATCGGTGATACCTAACATTTTTTTGGCGCCATTTAATGTATTTTCTGATGCCCGAAAACATAATTTTGGGTGGCTGATGCATGGTTAACGATAAGGATCCAACAATACTAGTGTTACTGCTTACTGCTATTTCAGCCATTTTAGCTAAGTAGTTGTTGTCGAGAACAATGTCGTCGTTGAGTGTTAGAACATAATCGCAGCCTATTTGCTGAGCTTTTTCAAAACCCAGATTCATGCTTTTAGTATACCATAAATCGCCAGGGTGCAAAACAACATATACAGCAGGGTGTATTTCTCTGAGCATTTCAATAGTACCATCGTTTGAACCATCAACAACAACAATGGTTTTGTAAGTTACCATCGTTATTTTTGATGCTTGTTCCTTAATTTGAACTAATAAATTATTTAGCAGTTCTTTTCGGTTAAAGGTTGGTATAATAATATTGATTTGCATTGTAATTGGCTTATGTTAGGTTTAAGATAGAGTTGTAGGCATGCATGAGATCCTTTTTGATGATAACTGGATGATGCAAATTACGCGTTTGAGTTTTGCCACTCGCAGCAACACGTATCATGTTTTCGGTCGATTTGTACAAATCGATTAATAATCCTGATAGCATTAAAGCATCTCCTTCTTGAAATAGCCATCCGGTCTCGTCATTTTTTATCATCGATGGAATACCACCAACGTTTGTTGCTATAACTGGTGTTCCAACCATCATGGCTTCAGCAACACTGTTAGGACTGTTTTCGATGTACGATGGGTGAATTAATAGCGACGACCGAGATAATAATGATGCCAGTTCTTCGGCTGTTTTTTTTCCTAAAAAGTTGATAGGATAATCTTTTGATCGTAGGTTCGCTTTTTTCTCCACAATTCTTACCATATCGTTATCGGCAGTTAAACCAGCAATGTTCCATTCGAATTGGAAGTTTAATTTTTTTAAAATGGATGCGGATCGTAAAATCACATCAAATCCCTTATAAAAATCAGGATTCATTATGGTAGTAAATTGTCTCAGGGCAATACTGTCAGATTGCCAGCTATGGTTCCAGAAGGGCTGGCGAATTCCTCGTTTGCAATGAAAATAGATTGCGCTAGGAGCTAAAGCTGTGGTTATGAGTTTATCGTAATGTGTACGGCCTAATATATACTTACTGCTCTTTAAAATACGTTGCTCTCTTTCGGCACGTTTAAACTTTGATTTGTAAAAATGGTAATGGGTATTTATGTTGAGTTTCGATTTTAAGCTGCTGAATTTATAGGCTTCTTTGGGCGTAATGCACGAGAACCATTTGGGTAAAATGCCGGTTAAAATACCTTGAAGATCAATAACAACGGGTTGTTTAACTCTCGGAATTATTTCGCCGAAACTATTTTCGGTTCCATACACATGAATCAAGTCAGGATTAAAATCATCAACCACGCTGATATATTTGGCAATGTATGTTTCATCCTCTAATTGATCGAAAAAGCGATTTTTCCAACGCTTTAGTTTGCTTTTTGGAAACGGAATTCGATAAATGGTTCTGTTTCCAATTTGTTCTTTTTTTAACTCGGTTATGGTTTTGTCGGGGAAAGCCAATGCTATCTCCATGTTTGCTTCATCGGAAAGAATCTCTTCGAGAGCGCCCACCCATCCTTGCCCAGCATATTTAGCTGAAAAAGAATTGGTTTTAACTATTGAAGCAGGGTGGTTCGAAAACCATAATATTTTCATTTGTTTTATTTTTTAGTATCGAGATTTGGAGTCTCGAAGAGTTTAGGGGTTTATGAGTTTAGTTGTTTATGGTTTATTTGTTTAGATGTTTAGAGGTTTAGTTGTTTATGAGTTTAGGTTTTCTTATGTCTCATAATCTTATATCTTATATCTTGTGTCTCACGTCTTGTGTCTTATGTCTCACGTCTTATGTCTTGTGTCTCACGTCTCACGTCTCACATCCCACTTCTTTTCTCTCTACCAAATGAATAAATAAGAATGCAAATGCAAATGGAAACATGAATATTCGTTGTGAAAATCCTATTAATAAAAGCGTTGCTAGCATAATAAAAGCTAAACTTCTAATATTTGGTAACGAGTATTTTGTTTTAACATAGTTTAAAAACGAATAAAAGTATGTCACCCAACAAAATACAAACATGAATCCGCCATAAGCTGTCAGCATTCCTGTAACTCCATTGTTTCTGTGATCCTCTGATCCAATGGATAGGTTTTGTTTTTCTATATTATCGAGTGATCGGCCATAGCCAAAATATGGACTTTTTATGAAGACTAAAAAATCGGATCTTGCACTGCCAAATCGACTGTGTGTATTATGCCCCGAAACTTTAATGTTTTGCTCAATCTTCTCTTTCATAAATGTTAGATTAAAAAAGCCGTAAACAGCAATGAATCCAACAGTTATGATATATATAAATTTGTATTTCACATCTCGGCGAAGCATAAAATAAGCAAATAAAAAGAAGAACATGGCCATGTACGATCCTGTTGATTGTGTTGTGATAAGCGCAATTAATAAAATTAGGTTATTGCGACTAAAAATGTTTTTCTCTTTTATTAGGTTAAATAATAATGCAATATTAAGATAAACGCCAAATGCGCCTGATTCCCAAAATGGACCGTTGTTGCGAAACCAAAGAACATGGTCCATATTGTATGTGTAGAGAATGATGTTGGCACTTACGCCGTAGCGGTGTTCAGTAACTTCGAAAATGGGTTTAAAATAGATGGCTATGTTGCGCGTAATAAATTGGGTGGTTGATGGGATGAAGGTTAATAGGTAAAATATAAAACTAACTGCTGCCGAAAAAACTAGCACATTAATATAACTGGTTACAAATTTTGAGCCGACTGATTTGACCGTAAAATAGGCAAATCCTATTCTTAAAAGCGTGCTAAGCATTGTGTTTACCGAGAAACTATTAAACCACGTAGCTTGAAGTACTTCGAAAGTAATATAAAGTAAAACTGTAAGTACAAAAAAGCCATCAATTTGTTTTTTGCGAAAGAAAAACGTGAAAGCACTTAATAAAAATCCAATAATTATATATTCATCGTTTCTGTAAAAAAACATCATGCCACTGCAACCTACTAATAGGTACACCAATAAGTAATCGATAAATCGCTTTTCGATAAATGGTACATTTTTAGGCGAAATGGTTGTATTCATTCAGTTTATTGTTTGGCTTCGATAAGTTCGGTTAGTTTGTTGATGTTTTTAGTAAGATCGAATTCGTTTTGCGAAAACTTGAAGGATCTGTCAACCATAGTTGAATCAACACCAGTATTAATTATTGATTGAATTACATGAAAAAGCTTTTCGTTTGATTCTTCGCAATAAATTCCATAGCCGTCCTGCGAAATAAGGTGGTCGGGATCAACAGATAAGGAAACTAAAGCTGTTTTGTTTGTCCAGGCTTGAATAAATACATTCGAAAATCCTTCGCCTTTGCTAGTGGATACAATACATTTTGCTTTTGCAATCCATTCAATAGTTGCTTGCTGATTGAGTTTTCCTAGTATTTTAAAATTTGGGTTTTTAACATGTATAAATTCATTTTCGCGCTTGAAAGTATCGCCAATCATGATAAATTTATAGTGCGATTGTTGAAACCTATCGGCTAATTCCATGAATATTTCGGGATGCTTAATGGTTTTGAAATTGCCTACCCATATGATTATGTCCTCCTTTGGTGTTTCGCCTTCGTGACCATTTAAAAACGAGTTTCGAATTACGGTTGATGGAATTTTCTGATATTTTAGCAATCCTTTTTGTTGAAAATAGGTCTGACTCACAACAATTTCGGCTTTTTTACCACTGTTGGCAACCAATAAATCAACCAATGAATCATCGAGTTTGTGAATCAAAATCTTTATTAAATTAGTGTTGCTTTCTTTGTTTTCAGCAATATAGCTTCTTCTGCGTACTTCCATGTCGTTGGCTAGTGCATAAACCGTTTTAGTACCTGCAAAATAGTTGTACCACTTATTAGCTCCACGCATTAATCTCGAATCGGTTCGGTTGTAATACCACTTCGATTGAGTTTTTAGTAGTTTAAAGAAAATGTTTAAAAAGCTTATAATCTTTATTTTAGAATGATGATAATAGTGATATTTGATTTTTGGGTTTATGTATTGAGGGAAATCAATAGGATGTTTTCGAACCAAAACTTCAACTTTCCAGCCGCGTTTTATATACTCTTCAGATAATAAATAGCATTGCAATTCAGCGCCTCCAATACCTTTTGTAAACCAATGTGGTAAAACAAAGCATATGGAATGGTTATTTCGTTTCATTAAATTATGTTAAGTAATTAGGTTGATTTATGTATTCGTGTTAATGTATATGATTTATTAAGTTTGCTTTTTGTAATTGTAATAGTTTTTGCCTTTATCTTCTGTTACATCATTGGAAATCAAAGCTATGTTGTTTAAATTTTTCGACTCAATCTCTTTCATCATCTCAATAAATAAAGGAGTTTTGGTTACTTTTTCTCTTATAACTATTAAGTTTAAGTGAGCGTAATTAGTTAGCAAATAACCATCAGACAATAGGCCAATTGGTGGTGTATCGATTATTATGCGATCGTAATTAGCGCTTAATATCTCAATTAAATGAGAGAGTTTACCATTCGAAATAAGTTCTACTGGATTGGGCGGAATTGATCCGGAATTGATTAGTTGTAAGTTGTCAATTTTTGTATGTTCAATAATCTCTTCCAGCGTATTTTCTCCAATTAAATAGTTCGATATCCCAGTTTTTGAAATTTCACCAACATTAAAATAGTCGGTTTTTTTGCGCATATCAAAATCTAATAAAAGTGTTCGTTGGTTGTTATAAGCTAATGCCTGTGCTAAATTTTTAGCTACGAACGATTTGCCTTCACCAACTTGTGCCGATGATATGAGAATTATTTTATTGGGTTTATCACTTTGGAAAAAGTTCAGGTTTGTTCGTAGACCTCTAAATGATTCCGCAGCTCTTTGATTGATTGTACTATCAAAAAGTGATATGTCTTTTTCAGGATCGGCATGGTGTACTTTCCCCAGAATTGGAATGTCGACCATTTGCTCTAAGTCGCTGTGACTGTTTATGGTATCGTTAAGTGAGAATTTAATTAGGAGTATAGATGCAGGTAAGAATATACCAAGAATGATGGCAAGCGCATAATTAAACTTGGTTTTTGGGAATGCAATGCCAATTCGTCGTGTGGGTTCAATAATTTCGGTTTCAGGTAAATTCGATGCTTTCGCAATGTGCGCTTCTGCACGTTTTTCAAGTAAAAAAGTATAAATAGCATCGTTAATATTGTATTTGCGTTCGATACCAACCATTTTACGTTCAGCCATAGGTAGTGAGCGAATTTCCCTTTCAATACCTGTAATTCTATTATCTACTTCATTTATAGCAATTTCGGAATTCACAAGTAATGTGCGAATATTTTCAGCAATGGTTTTATTCAGGTTTTCAATACGTATATTCAAGCTTTTTAAATAGGGACTTTTACCTTGATTGTTTCTGATTAACGAGTTTTTTTCGTTGCTGGCAGTGATGAGCTCTTGAGTTAAATTGGTTAAAACCTGATCCTGGATACCCATGGATGATGGTGCTACTAGGTTCGATACATCTTGATTCTCATTGATGTAGTTTTCCATGTATTTGTAGTATTTTTGATTGGCTTCCAGTGCTGCTTTTTGATTTTTAAGTTCTCCATATAAGTTGTATGAACGGGTTGATTTCGAACTAATATCCATTACTTGATTGCTTAGCCTGAATTGTTGTAAGTTTTGTTCTACAAACGATAATGAATCCGAAATCTCTGCCAATTGATTGTCGATATAATCCAATGTTGAAACTGCTATTAAGTTTTTCTTTTCAAGCTTATCTTTCATATACCGTTCGATAAGATTGTCAATTACATCAATACCTTTAGTTTGATTGCCTTCATTTAAGGTGATGGATACAACAGAAACTTCGTAGCCTACCGGTTTTATTTCGATGTTTCGTTTAAACTCAGCAGCAATTTTATAAGGAGTGTTAAACTGAAAAGAATAGGTTATGCCTTTTATTGTATTAACGTCGATGCCATCTTTTAAATGAATAGAAAAATTAAAGTGAGGATGTTTGATGGTTGAGTTAATTGGATAGGTTTGATTGATTACCAATTCGGGAAACTCACCTATTCGAGTGTCGTTTACATAGTTATATACTACATAATCCTTTGCATTTAATGATAGCTTTATTTGATTATCGTTTAAAAATTCAAGTTTATAAAACGATTCGATAATTTGATTTGTGGTAATATCGAATTTAACGTCAAATGGAGCACTTTTATAAATGTCGTTAAGGAATGGACCTTGCTTTTGATAATACTGAACTCTTAAATCCAATTGCTCAGCAACATTTTTCAGTAAGGGAAGCGATTGAAGAATTAAAATCTCATCTTGAATGTTTTGAGCATTACTAAAAAGCTGAAAGCCTTGAATTAAATCATTGGATGGAACACTACGTTTGGAATCATTACTCTGAAGCAATATGCTAGCCCCAATTTGATAAGTATAAGGAACGAATTTATTAATTACCACAGCAACTGCTATCATTCCAATTACCGATATGGCTACAATTTTCCACTTAGAACGTAAATAAGTTAAGTATTTGGGAAAATCAAATCCTTCGCGAAGTGCATTTTTTTTAAGCATAATAGGATAATTTTGTTGAGCTGTGATTTATTTTTTAATGTAGTTAGCCACTAATAAAAAAGTAGTAATACTCGAAAGTATTAAAGCATATGGGAACGTTTCCATACCCCAATGTCTGCGTTTGAGTGGCTCAACGTAAACAATATCATTTGAGTCTAAGTAATAATAGGGCGATTTAAATATTTCTTTATCAGTTAAGCTGATGCGGTGTTTTGTAATTTTATTATTCTCTTCACGAATTACAACGACTTCCTTTCGGTTTCCAAATTCCTGAATATCTCCAGCTAATCCAAGTGCTTGAAAAACATTAATGTATTCGCCAGTATAATAATATCTTCCTGCTTGGCGAACATAGCCTAAAACGGTGATGCTTCTATTGACAAAGGATATTTTTACCGATGGTGAGTTTAAGTAACTTTCCAGCTCTTTTCGAATTAAATTCGCCGATTCTTCAATCGTTAAACCAATTACTTTAATCCGTCCTAAAACAGGTAAGTCAATATATCCATCTTCATCTACCCGATAGGATATGAGTGATAATTCGGCCGCCGAACGTGCTGAGGTTCCGCTTAGGCTACTATTCATGAAATTTAAATTCCCTGCATCAAAACTGTTGACTTGAATATATAGTTCGTCAAAGACTTCTATTTTATTTTTTCTTTTCAAATTGGCGTACTCCATTTCAAAAGCCATATCTTTTTGACGATCCTGCACGTAGATCACCTCTTTTTGTGGAACACATGAAACTAGATTAATAATTAGAATGACTAATACAAAGTAACGAGTCATTTTTTGTTTTTTGTTTATTGGATTCATTGGGTGAATTTTGTTTGTTTAAATATTTCGAATGCATTTATCAGAAACTGCATAACTAAGTAATGGTTCGCAATTCATTAATTTTTCAATAATCTCTTTTGGTCCTTTTGCTGTTACTGGTCTTTGTTTTGGTTCAAAATTGTATCCTCGCTTTTTATAAATTTCATGTGATTTTTCTCCTGCTGTTAGTACCGATACAGAAGAAGCATCCAGTGTTTTTAAATACCATTCGATGTGCGATATTAATTCATCGTTTTCTTCATAGGTTTGTGTTGTGGGAAAAGGTAAATGAATGATGATACCTCTTTTATAACGACCTTTTGTGTTTTTTACACCAAGAATAATTGGGGCAATTATTGTATTATTTACTTTGCATTCAAAAGCCATCGTTTCAATTTCAGGATTACTATTTAACCAGTTTAAGTGTTCAGTGTCAATAACGTTTTGAAACTTACCTTCTTGTAAATCTATTGGTTTAAAATCGTAATCGGTAATTTTCGATAAATTAAATCGTTTACTTGATTGGGATAAATGAAAAGGATAGGAAATAATGTGTTTCAAGGTTCGGTAAATGTCGCGAGGCCCAATTTCATTCAGCGATTTTAAAAAATTTAGAGGTTTTAGTATTTTGCGCGCACCCACTACATGTCCAACTGGCTTAAATCCCATTTGTTTGAATACCGTTTTCATGTCAGCTGAACCATCTAAACCAAAGTAAAAATCAGCACCCGAGAGTGCTTTCATGAGAAGTTTAACACCGGCTAAACCTCTATTTTCTTTATTGACTTCCCATGAGAGTGGTGTTAAACCAGTGTATATGGTTTTGTTGATGGCGTAATTTTGTTTTGTATAACCGATACATCCAATTAATTCGCCATTTTCAATTGCTACATATGCACTTTTCCCATTGGCACAAGGATGCCCATATAACCATTTTATAAGCGAATGGCTTTTTCTTTGATGAAATAGTTTGTAAACTGATTTAAAGTCATTTTCTTCAATTTCTCTTATTTCAAGCATAAAATATAGATGAGTTTACAATTTGAATATTGAAAATTACTAAATAGAGATGATTATTTTTGTTTAAGGGATGATAAGAAAGCAATAAAGCTTTTGGCAACAGTTGCTTGACCTAAATCATTCAAATGTCCACCATCATTGGTGTAAACAGGCGATAATGCCATCCATTCATCGTTGTTTTGTTTAAAAGAAGTAACTGTTCCTTCGGGATTGGTAGCTTCTATTTTAGCTAAATCAAATATGATCGCTTTATCGTATTTATTTCGAATGAGTTGATTGAATTTTTCTCGGGCGATATTATCTTTTTTGCCGTACTCTTTCCCCATGAATGTTTCTTTAATCCAAGTTTTGAATCCGGTTTTAACTTTTCGTAAAGGAACAGTGGAATGGAAAATTATAGTGTTTGGATGATTACTGATTAATTTATCAATTTCATTGGTATAGTCATTAAACAAAGCTGCAATATTTGTTGTATCCACAACATCAACATAGCAAAACTTCATTCCAGCAATACTAATTTGAGGATTGTTTGTAACAACTGATATGAAATCACTAATTTTTTTCATAGGTTGCCTGTTTTCACCAATTTTGCAGTGATAAAATCCAGGTGAGTCAAATGGTTTTTCACTATTTATATTGGAAAGGTTAAATTCTCGAATTGTATTGCTTTTAGCTGTGATGGTCGATAACCCATCGGTG
The DNA here is from genome assembly GCA_038212305.1 of Bacteroidales bacterium. Classification (GTDB taxonomy): domain Bacteria; phylum Bacteroidota; class Bacteroidia; order Bacteroidales; family Marinilabiliaceae; genus JBBQUP01. The sequence continues at coordinate 45,683 of JBBQUP010000001.1, read as the reverse complement.
ATGTTCTCGCCAACAGATTGATGTCCAAAAAAATATACGGTATTTGTGTCGAGTACTGCCATTGTTGTGATAGAAGAGGTTGGGTTATTTTCAATGTCCTTATTTTGACATGATATTAGTGCTAAAGCAACTAAACTAATACCGACTATCTTTTTTATTTTATTACTCATGATATTAAATTTTTTGCAATGGATAATCTCTATTTTGTCATTCTCTCATTATTGTAATCAAGCTATTCTCAAAATCAAATAATAAAAGAATTACACACCTTAAATTTACAAAAGGTTGTAGTTAGTTTCCATGAGTTTTTTACCAAGCAGTTGTTTTACTAGGCGAAAATCTTCATATGCCTGATAAAACAAACGCCCTGTTGTTTACAGAGCGTTTAAATTTATGCGATTTTCAATAGAAGTGTTAAATTGTTTTTATTCTGTAAATAATATCAACATCCCCTTTTGTAATAGATGTTAGCTTGCTTTTCAACAATCTCCTTCTTAACGGAGATAGATAATCTATGAATAGTTTTCCTTCAATGTGATCATACTCGTGTTGCAAAACTCTGGCCGCAAATCCTTCATATTTCTCATCATATGAATTAAAATTCTCATCCTGATATTGTATTCGAATAGCAGTTGGGCGCGACACTTCTTCGTTTAGTTTTGGCAAGCTCAAACAGCCTTCCGATTCTAACTCTAAAGTATCGTTACGTTCAATAATTTTAGCATTTATAAAAACTTTTTTAAAGTTTTCTAATTCAGGATGATCTTCAGCTAGAGGCGAACCATCAACCACGAAGATACGAATTGGCAAGCCAATCTGTGGTGCAGCTAGGCCAATTCCTTCGGCTTTGTACATGGTTTGATACATATCTTCTATTAAAGCATCTAAGCCCTTATAATCCGGAGTAATGTTGCTGGCAACTTTTCTTAATACCGGTTGACCATATACGAAAATAGGGTAAATCATTGAAGTTTAAACTGTTTGTTTGTATTCTTATTTTTTATCTCTAATCATTTCCAAATAGCTTTGAAGCAATATGGTTGCACTAATTTTATCGACTAATTCCTTGTTCTGACGTGCTGATTTTGAAATTCCAGAATCAATCATCGTTTGAAACGCCATTTTTGATGTGTATCTTTCATCTGCCCATTCAACAGGTATTTGTGGGTATTTGTTCGATAAAAATTTAAAAAAAGGACGTATAAAACTCATTGATTCGGAATCTTTGCCAGTGACTTGTAACGGTTTGCCAATGATAATGGTTTCAACATTTTCCTTTAATATATAATTGTCTAAAAAACTTGGCAATTCCTTAGTATCAACGGTTGTTAATCCATTAGCAATAATTTTCTCGGGATCGGTTGTAGCTATACCACATCTTCGTTTTCCGTAATCAATAGCTATTATTCGACCCATTTAATGTTTAAAATTAATGTTGAGCAAAAGTAGTATTTTTGGTTATAAAGTCCTAAAAACAAGAAAAGTCGCCTTTAAAAGCGACTTTTCTTGTAAAAATAATTGATTGTTGACTAGCGCAAAGCTGCTTGAGCTGCGGCTAAACGTGCAATAGGTACTCTAAAAGGTGAGCAGCTTACGTAATCCATGCCAACCCGATGGCAGAATTCTACTGAACTAGGCTCACCACCATGTTCTCCGCAAATACCAACTTTAAGTTTTTTTCGTGTTGAACGGCCTTTTTCAACAGCCATTTTTATTAATATTCCAACACCTTCTTGATCCAATACTTGGAATGGATCAGTTTTTAGTATTCCTTTTTCGATATAAATAGGAAGGAATTTTCCGGCATCATCACGCGAATAACCAAACGTCATTTGAGTTAAATCGTTGGTTCCAAACGAGAAAAATTCGGCACTTTCAGCAATTTGATCTGCAACTAATGCTGCGCGAGGTACTTCAATCATAGTGCCTAGCATGTATTCAATGCTTTCTTTGCGTTCGGCAAAAACTGTTTCAATGGTTTCTCGCACTATGGTTTCCTGCATTCTCAGTTCCTTTACGGTTCCTACAAGTGGAATCATTATTTCTGGTAACACAATAACACCTTTCTTTTTCAAATCTAATGCTGACTCAATAATAGCTCGGGCTTGCATCTCCGTAATTTCGGGATAGGTATTTCCTAAACGACAACCACGATGACCTAGCATTGGGTTAAATTCGTGAAGGTCTTCGACTTTTTGCCTTACTTTTTCAGGTGAGATACCCATTTCTTTAGCCATTTCTATTTGATTGGCTTCTTCTTGAGGTACGAATTCGTGCAATGGTGGATCTAGTAAGCGAATGGTTACTGGTAATCCTGCCATAGCTTCAAATATGCCAGAGAAGTCCTTGCGTTGAATTGGTAACAGCTTAAGAAGTGCTTTACGTCGTCCTGCCTCATCGTCAGCCAAAATCATTTCGCGCATGGCCATGATGCGAACGCCTTCAAAAAACATGTGTTCGGTTCTACAAAGTCCAACGCCTTCGGCTCCAAAAGCAATGGCTTGTTTAGCATCGCGCTCGGTTTCTGCATTGGTGCGAATTTTCATTCTACGGTATTTGTCGGCCAATTTCATTAATTCGCCAAAATCGCCACTTAATTCGGGTTTAATGGTGGCAATTTTCCCATCGTAAACTTCACCCGTTGTTCCGTTAAGCGATATCCAGTCACCATCTTTAATTACTTTCCCATTAGCAGTAAAGGATCGATCTTTGTAGTTTATTTTACACGCTCCAGCACCTGAAACGCAGCATTTACCCATTCCGCGTGCTACAACTGCCGCATGCGAGGTCATTCCTCCACGAGCAGTTAAAATGCCGCGAGCAATATCCATTCCTTCAAGATCTTCGGGAGATGTTTCGATGCGTACTAAAATGGTTACTGGGTATTTTTTAGTTTCATCAGCATGAAATACAACCTGACCAGTTGCAGCTCCAGGTGATGCAGGTAGTCCTTTCGCAATTACTTTTGCTTTTTTAATGGCTTTTTTATCGAAAACAAGATGAAGTAATTCTTCTAATTTATTGGGTTCTTGACGAAGAATTGTCGCTTTTTCATCTATTTTTCCTTCTCGTAATAAATCCATGGCAATTTTTACCATGGCTGCTGCTGTGCGTTTCCCATTGCGGGTTTGAAGCATCCATAGTTTGCCGTCTTGAATAGTGAATTCAAGATCTTGCATGTCTGTAAAATACTCTTCGAGTTTGTGCTGAGTGTCAAAAAGTTCTTTGTAGGCCGATGGCATGGCTTCTTCTAGTGATGGAAATTTTGATTTGCGATCACTTTCTGATACTTCGGCTAATTTGGCCCAACGTATTGATCCTTCTTTGGTTATTTGCTGTGGCGTACGAACTCCCGAAACCACATCTTCACCTTGTGCATCAATTAAATATTCTCCATTGAATATGTTTTCACCTGTTCCAGCATCTCTGGTAAAAGCTACTCCTGTACCTGAGTTTTGACCCATGTTGCCAAATACCATTGCTTGTACATTCACAGCTGTTCCCCATTCTTCGGGGAATTGGTTCATGGCACGATAATATTTAGCACGAGGATTCATCCAGCTGTCAAAAACTGCGCAAACAGCACCCCATAACTGCTCCCATGGGTTAGTTGGGAAATCCTGTCCAGTTTTCTTTTTAACAGCTGCTTTAAATTTTACAACTAGATCTTTTAAATCAGCAACTGAAAACTCGTTGTCATTTTCTATGTTTTTTACCTCCTTCAAGTGCTCCATAATTTCTTCGAAGGGGTCAATATCTTCTTTCGATTCGGGTTTCATTCCAAGAACAACACCACCGTACATTTGTATGAAACGTCGGTAAGAATCCCAAGCAAATCTCTCATTTCCAGATTTTTTTGCTATTCCTATTACGGCTTCATCATTCATGCCTAAGTTAAGTACAGTGTCCATCATTCCGGGCATCGAAACACGAGCTCCTGAACGAACTGATACTAAAAGCGGATTGTCTTTATCCCCAAATTTGGCTTTCATTATAGTTTCTAAATGAGAAACTGCTTTTTCAACATCTTCCTTAATGAGTTCAACTACTTTGTCTTTTCCAATGGTATTGTACTCAGTACAAACTTCAGTAGTAATGGTAAATCCTGGAGGTACAGGAACTCCAATAAGATTCATTTCAGAAAGGTTAGCACCTTTGCCTCCAAGCAAATTCCTCATATCTGCTCTTCCTTCGGCTTTTCCATTTCCGAAGGTATACACACGTTTTTTAATCATAAATTAAGATTTTTTATAGAATTCGAGTAAATTATTATTTGCGTATCTCAAAAGTTTATACAAATAAAGCAATTTTTTTGAAATATGATCAATAAGATGAGTCCTTTATTTTATAAAAATCCTAAGAAGTTAAATTAAAAAAGCCTCCAAATAATTTGGAAGCTTACTTAAAAGTTATGCTTGATATTTCAAAAATTATATTTGAAACTGCTTAATAATGTCTTTTGATTTCATCAGGTAGTCAATGTATTGTGCTCTTTGATATGCAAATGGCTCTTTGATTTTTGATTTGGATAATTTACCCTTAAAATCATTAATTGATTGGTATCCTTTCTGTGTCATGAAAGTTTCAAGCTCGCTAAGCATTCTGCTAATTTGTACTGGGCCGTTTTTGTAAATTGTTGAAACCACTTGAACTGTGGAAGCACCTGATAATAATAATGCTATTAAATCTTCACCATCTAATATTCCCGTATTTGAGCAGATTTCACCTTTTACTTGTCCAAATAATAAACCGGTATACCTAAGTGATAATCGATATTCGCCTTTATTACTTAAGTTGTAAGGCATTCTCATGGTTTGATTTTCAATGTCAATATCGGGTTGGAAGAGTTTATTAAATAGCACAAATCCATTGGCACCTGCATCATCCATTCGTTTTACAACGTTAAGTGTGTTAGAATAAAATGGACTCAGTTTTACACTAACTGGGATCTTCACTGCTTTTTTTACTGCTTGCAAAATACTTATTTGGTCATTTTCAACCTCAACAGCTGTTAAAGATGTGGTAGATGTATTGTTATAAAAATTGAGTTCTAACGCGTCTATTCCAACTTTTTCTAAATAGATGGCATATTCAACCCAAATCTTTGGATCGGTGCAGTTTAAGCTGGCAATTACAGGTACCGAAACAGCTTCTTTTAGTTTTTTGATCGCCAGTAAATGAGCTCTGGGGCCAGAGTGTTCAATTTTAGGGAAAAGGGTTATCATTTCAGCATTACGTTCATCGTAAGCATGAAGCTCATCCTCTAAGTCAGCTGCTTCAAGTTCAAGCTGCTCTTGAAAAAGTGATTTGTATACAAATGCTGCAGCTCCAGCTTCTTCAAGCTTTTTTGCCATGTTTATATCGGAAACTAAATTGCTGGCTCCAATTATAATTGGATTTTTTAGTTTTAAACCAAGGTAGTTGGTAGTTAAATTCATGATGTAGGCTTTTAAGGTTTTAATATTTGTTTTATAACATCATTTTTTCGTAAAAAGTTTTGTGATGGGTTAAATGTTTCGGTTTTGCCATAAATTATTTTTGATTTCACATTAATTCACATGATTTGGCTTTGTGTGCTGAGTACATTGTTTATTTTTGCGAGATAATTACCTTCACTTTTCTTTATATTAAAGTTAGAAACACCAGCAGACACATGAATAAAGAGAAAGAGATTATTTTGCTTAACATTTCAGGTGAAGATAAGCCTGGATTAACCGCTTCGTTAACTGGAGTACTAGATCAATACAATGTTAATATTTTGGATATTGGTCAAGCTGTTATTCATGAAGATTTAGGATTAGGTATTTTGTTTGAAGTGCCAGAAAAAGCTGAGTCATCGCCAATTTTAAAAGATTTGCTTTTTAAAGCTTATGAGTTGGGGCTCAATGTTAAATTTACTCCTATACCTGAGAATAAATATCAGGAATGGGTGTCGCATCAAGGTAAAGAACGATACATTATTACCCTTTTATCGCGTAAACTAACAGCTCGTCAATTGGCTTTAGTTACAAAAGCTATTTCTGCACAAGGATTAAATATCGATATCATCAGCCGTTTATCTGGTCGGATTGGACTTGATAAAGATGCATCTAGTTCGAAGTCGGTTGTTGAATTCTCAGTTAGGGGAACTGCAATTGATAGTGAAATACTTAAGAGTGAGTTTATCCAAATATCGCAAGATACTGGTGTTGACATTGCTTTTCAGGTTGATAATATTTTTCGCCGAAATCGTCGTTTAATATGCTTCGACATGGACTCGACTTTAATTCAAGCTGAAGTTATTGATGAGCTAGCTCGCAAAGCAGGTGTTTACGACGAGGTAAGTGCAATAACAGAAGCCGCCATGCGTGGTGAACTTGAGTTTAAAGAGAGTTTTTTAAAGCGCATTAGCTTGCTAAAAGGATTGGATGAGTCGGTTATGAAAGAAATAGCTGAAAATCTGCCTTTAACCGAAGGAGCAGAGCGCCTTTTTAAAATATTAAAAAAATATGGCTATAAAACAGCTATTTTATCAGGAGGATTCACCTATTTCGGTCAATATTTAAAAAGCAAACTAGGTGTTGATTACGTTTTTGCCAACGAGTTGGAGATTAACGATGGAAAGCTAACGGGAAAGCACATTGGTGATATTGTTGATGGGCAGAAAAAAGCAGAACTGCTTAAACTGCTTGCCTTTAAAGAGGATATTCATTTAGATCAGGTTATTGCAGTAGGTGATGGCTCCAATGATTTACCCATGATTCAATTAGCAGGATTAGGCATTGCTTTTCATGCTAAACCCAAAGTTAAAGCATCGGCCAAACATAGTATTTCTGAAATTGGTTTAGATGCCATCCTTTATTTATTAGGTTTCAGAGATAGGGAGATAAATTATTAAGTAGTGAACTGTAATAATGGGGAGCTACATTTTTATAATGTGCTCCCCTTTATATAATTAGAGATTTTGAAGTATCGGTTTTAGTAAAAAAATTGTTGTCTCTACAATTTCGATAGTTTTATTGCTTCGGATATAAGATTTTGAACTTTATTTGGTTTTGGATGTCCCAAAATACCAATTACTAGACCTTTGGAATAATAAATCATCACTGGGCCATTGTATTTGTCTTTTACAATATTAAATCCAGATAATTGTTTGAATGAATAGTTAGTGTTTTTGAAATAATTAGCAACTATTTTTTCTGCTGACAATGAATCTTGTTTAAGTATAAAAAGCTTAAATGCTTGATTATTTATTCTATAAGATTTTGCAAATACGCCATTAAAACCTTCTTGGCCTAAGTAATTTTCGGCAGTATATCTCTCTGTTTCACTGATCGATCCCTCTTTTGGGAAATAACTTAACTCTATTGGAAATTGTGTTGTGTTAGATAAAAGACTCACTATCATCTTTGCAAATGCTTCCATTTTAGCAGCATCATTAGTCTTTTCTCGTGGGAAGATTTTTACGTAATAACTCCCTGTCAATATATAATAGGCTCCGTCTGATAAATGACTTTCAGTTCCAATTGGGATTTTGTTGGCATCAAGGGGTCGTTCTTCAACATAAATACCAAATGCACAATATGGGTTTTTATGGCGATAGATCTCCAGTGTTAAGACTTCATTATCACTCGAAGTATAATCTACCACCCATAGATCTTTGAACGAATAGCTTAAATAAAAATCAGAAGCTCCATTGATGTAATCATATAGATTTTGCTCATCGTAATACGACTTATCGGACTTGCTTTGCCAATCATTCACTTTCAGTAATTTGTCAGGAAAGCTCTGCCCATTAACGATAAATGGTAAGGTAAAAAAAACTAGTAATAGTTTATAAAGCATAATATTAAATTGAATGTGAATTACTATACTAAAAATTCATTGGGAACATTTATTACTCTTGTTACATCTTTTATTCTATTAGCAATGGCAAAGTTATTTGTGCAACTAACAGTGCATGTATCGCATCCCGAACATGGATCTGTTTTTAAATTTAAGGAGGTGAGTAATTCTTTGCCTTTTGATGCTTCGCTATATCCGTATGTATACATGTAAGCTCGCATAATATCGTTTATGGGTAGGTTTTTTGAACATTGACCTAAGCATTGTCCGCATTGATTGCAGTACATACCCGTTGTTTGCAACGCAAATTCCATATCACGTTTTTCTTGTTCTGAGAAGGCTAAATCGCCCATTACCGAAAAGCTTTCTTCGAGTTGATTAAAAGATGTAAAACCTGGAATACTGGTACATACATTTTCATCCTGTAAAACCCATTTTAAAGCTGCAATCGTATTTATTGCTTTAGTTTTTTCTTTGTCTAGAAACCCTCCAGCCATTGTTTTCATTGCAACTATTCCTAAGCCAGCTTTAGCAGCTTTGTCAATAGTAGCTTTAAGTAGTTCTCGATGATCTTGTTTGAAATTGTAAGCAACCAGCGCAACATCATAAATTCCTGCTTCTATCATTGCTTCAAGAACTTCGGGTTCGTTTTGATGGGTTGATATACCAACAAATCGTGTTTTACCTTGTTCTTTAGCAAGTTTAAGAGCTTTAATCATCTCGGGATGTAAAACTGCTTGTCGGGATGAAATAGAATGGATGTATAAAATGTCAACCTGTTTTAATTGTAAGCGTTGTAAGCTAATATCTAACTTGTTAAGAAAAGCTTCGGCTGTTGCTCCACTGCCCAGTTCACCACTTTTGCGATCCATATCCTCAGGCACTACTTTGGTGGCTATGATATACGATTTTCGTTTTTGATTTTTAAGCACTTCGCCAAGCATCTCCTCGTTTTTACCATTTTGGTATACATGAGCAGTATCGTAATGAATAATTCCTAATTTCAGACCGGCTTCAATTAAATTTTTGTTTTCACCGCGCATGGCACCCATACTAACAATAGGAAGTTTTAAACCTGTTTTGCCCAGCGTACGATATATGATATTTTTAGATTTTTTCTCTGATTTTGACGAGAATGCTGTGAATGAAGAAAACAATGTAGCAGCGGATAAACCTGTAACAGACAATTTTATGAAATCACGACGTTGAATCCCTTTGTTAGTCATGATATGTTAATTTTTAGTGAATTATATCACTCAGATTTTAGTGTTAGTTGAATGATTTAAAGATATAAAATATTGTCGCTTTTGAGAATAGTAATCTTTTAAATAGATTTAGAATAAATAAGAATGAATCCTAAATGTGCATGTCTATGATAAAAGATATCTTTTAGGATAAAAATGTTTTATAAGTTTGAATTTATATTGAATTTAGGTGGTTGGAAGATATTTTAATCACTTGATAATCATTTTTAATTCATTTTTCAGTACTGTATTTCCATTAGTAAATTTTTTATATCATGAAATATAATGCATTATTTGCTTTTTTAATTATTGCTATTTGTAGCTGCCAGCCTCCCAGAAATGAGTCTTTTAATCTACAAGGATTTGAGCCCAAAACGGATCTTTTATCGCCCGAAACGCTTTGGTCGCTGGGTCGAATTGGTGAGTTTGCTGCATCGCCAAATGGAGAAGAAGTAATTTATACCGTTACCTATTCAAATATCTCTGAAAATAGAAATTACACCGATATTTATTTGGTTAATTCTTCTACCAAGGAGAAAAAGCAACTTACCTCAACATCTGAGAATGAGTTTTCTATTGGTTGGCGTCCTGATGGAAAAAAGGTTTCCTTTTTGTCCGCAAAATCGGGTACTGTTCAATTGTACGAAATGGATTTGGATGGTGCTAATGTTGTGCAGGTAACTCAAATTGAAGGTGGTATTGAAGGCTATATGTATGCACCTGATTTATCAATGCTTTTATACGTGTCTGCTGTTAAATTAGATTCTACTATTCATGATTTGTATCCCGATTTACCTTTAGCAGATGCGCGCATCGAAACCGATTTAATGTATCGCCATTGGGATAGCTGGCACGATTACACTTATAATCATCCATTTATTGTTGATTATCAAAATCAAAAAATAATTGGTGAATCATTTGATCTTATGAAAGATGAACACTTCGATACTCCTTTAAAACCCTTTGGCGGCATGGAGCAATTGGCATGGTCGCCCGATTCGAAATCAATAGTTTACTCGTGTAAAAAACTAGTAGGTAAAGCTTATGCACTCTCTACAAACTCGGATGTATATATTTATAATTTGGCTGATAAAACAACGATAAATCTAAGTGAAGGGATAGGAGGATATGACATTAACCCTACTTTCTCACCTAATGGCAGTTATTTGGCATGGGAAAGTATGGAACACGATGGATTTGAGGCGGATAAAAACAGGCTCATGTTACTAAATTTTTCTACTGGGGAGAAAAATGATTTAACAAAAGGTTTTGATCAAAGCATTCAACAAATCAAATGGTCGAGCGACAATCAGAAACTTTTTTTTATTAGCGATTATCACGCTACCGAAAACGTTTATGAATTGACTTTGAATAGCGATAGCATCAAGCAAATTACGTTTGGCGAGCACGATGTTACTGGTTATGAATTAAGTGGTAATAAACTCATTACCACTCAAATGTCAATGAGTCATCCAATTGATATTTACGCTCAAGATTTTAAAGATAATAGTACCATTAATTTATCAGATGTAAATGAAAAAGCACTCAGTAAATTAAAATTTGGTAAGGTTGAAGGTCGATGGATTGAAACAACTGATAAAAAACAAATGCTCACATGGATTATTTACCCACCCAATTTTGATTCCGCAAAAAAATATCCGGTTTTATTGTATTGCCAAGGAGGACCACAAAGTGCTGTCAGTCAGTTTTGGAGTTTGCGTTGGAATTTTCAGATTATGGCAGCAAATGGTTATATTGTTGTTGCTCCTAACCGACGCGGTTTGCCAGGGTTTGGACAAGCATGGAACGACCAAATTAGCGGTGATTATGGTGGTCAGAACATGCAAGATTACTTAAGTGCTATTGATGCGGTTGCCAAAGAATCTTATGCCGACGAAACTCGGATGGGCGCCGTTGGTGCTAGCTATGGAGGTTATTCGGTTTATTGGTTAGCAGGGAATCACAATAAACGTTTTAAGGCATTTATTGCGCATTGTGGCATATTTAATTTTGAGCAAATGTATGTAACAACCGAGGAGATGTTTTTTGTGAATTGGGATTATAAAGGTGCGTTTTGGGATTTATCTAATAAAGAAGCTCAACACAGTTATTCTTTCTCTCCACATAAATTTATTCAAAACTGGGATACGCCAATAATGGTTATTCATGGAGAAAAAGATCTGCGAATTCCTTATACTCAAGGAATGGGAGCGTTTAGTACTGCTGTGCTTAAAGGAATACCAGCGCGTTTCTTGTTCTTCCCTAACGAAAATCATTGGGTTTTATCAGCTCAAAATGGAATATTGTGGCAACGAGAATATTTTGCTTGGTTAGATAAATGGTTGAAATAATACAATAGTTAACAAAGCAACCTTTAATGCTTTTTCATCATCATTTAATTGTTTAATATTTGCAATCAATTTGTTTAATAATGATGAAAAAGCATCTGTTTTTTGTTTTTACCATAGTTTGCCTTGGATATAGTTGTACCAAAGAACCAGATATTCAAATTGACCAAAATGAGTTAATTATTGGAGTATGGGAGCAAGGTGGATCGGTTGATGGTAGAATAGTGATGTATAGGACTCAACAGTTACCTGATAATTCCTACGGTATTTCCTTTAATTCAGATGGCACTCTGGTTGAACGAAAAAATCAAGGATGGTGCGGAACTCCCCCCGTTAGTTATGGTGATTTTGCCGGGACTTGGCAGCGATTAAAAGATAAAACAATATTGGTTAATGTCGTTTTTTGGGGAGGACACACCTCTTTTTTAATGGATATTTATTCTCTTACCGATAGAAAATTGGTTTTTGATTACCTTAATTTAGAAAACACCTATTTTGAAAGATAAATTACTCGAATTACAAAATTAAAAAAGCCACCCAAGCTAGGTGGCTTTTTTAGTGAGCGGGAAAAGGGGTTCAAACCCTCGACCCTCAGCTTGGAAGGCTGATGCTCTATCAACTGAGCTACTCCCGCAAAATTGAGCCGGTGGAGGGATTCGAACCCCCGACCCGCTGATTACAAATCAGCTGCTCTGGCCAACTGAGCTACACTGGCAAAATGGCAATAATTTTTTGTGGGGAGAGGAGGATTCGAACCTCCGAAGTCGAAAGACAACTGAGTTACAGTCAGTCCCATTTGGCCACTCTGGTATCTCCCCTCGCTTAAAACATTAAAAACTCTTAATGGTAATCGTTATTACCTAAGAGCCGGTGGAGGGATTCGAACCCCCGACCCGCTGATTACAAATCAGCTGCTCTGGCCAACTGAGCTACACTGGCAGGTGGGTAAGCTTACTACATCGCACCGCTACGACCGTCTACCCTTGCTGCCGTCAAGCCCTGGGGGAATTCAACAGGAGCTAGTCGTATAGGACTTACCCGTTTATGCGGATGCAAAAGTAGGACTTTTCTATTATCTTGCAAGCAAAGAGTTGTATTTTTTTCATTTGTAATTTTTAATTGTTGCTATCTGATTGAGATGCAATTATTTTTGAACTAAAAAAAATCTTAAATTTATTTGATTTAAAAACCAAACATCATATTTATAGTAATTTCAATCATATCAATTATATTTGTTGAATTAACCTAATACGAAAAACTTATTTTATGGAACAGAAAAAAACTTCATCAATTAAATTTGCTATGACATACGGTTTGTATGTTGGTTTAGCATCCATTGTTTATTCAGTTGTTCTTTATTTTGCTGGTATTTCTTTAAATAGTGCCGCTAGTAATTTGGGTCTTTTAATCTTAATATTGGGAATAGGCATTTCAGTTAAGAATTACCGCGACCTTGAAAATGGTGGCTTTTTAGAGTTTGGAGATGGATTTAAGATTGGGGTGTTGGTTAGTATGTTTTCTGGGGTGTTTAGCTCTTTTTACCAGTTAATTTTCATGAAGTTTATTGATCCTTCGATTTTAGATAAGATGAAGGATATGTATTATGAAAATGCAATTGAAAAGGGGATGTCAGAAGCACAATTGTCTCAAATGGATGGCATGATGGGGATTATATACAATCCTTTTGTGCTTTTCTTAGCTGGCATTTTGAGTTCTTTAATTTTTGGAGCACTTATTTCTTTAGTGGCAGCCGCAATTCTTAAGAAGAAGGGGGATGCATTTGAAAATATAATGAGCAATATTGAAGAGTAAGTTTTAAAACTAAAAAAGGAAGATCTTTAATTGAAAATATAGAAGCTGTTTAAATTTAAAGATGTCTGGATTTTTAGATTATAGAAAGAGAGAGAAGATAAAAAATTCCATAGAATGTTCATCCTATGGAATTTTTTAAAATATCCTATCTATCCGTCTAATATCTATTATTCATTCTATCTCTGTATTCATTTAAATTAAACAGTTACTTAGTTTAACGATCTTTTTTTAATATTTATTGGATGGAATTATCTGTAGTAGTGCCTTTGTATAATGAGGATGAATCCTTAACTGAATTAGTTTCGTGGATATCAAATGTGATTAATCCTTTGGGATGGGAATTTGAAATCATTCTTATAGATGATGGTAGTACTGACAAGTCCTGGTCTGTGATTGAATTATTAGCATCAGAAAACAAGCATGTTCGGGGCATCAAATTCAGGAGGAATTATGGGAAATCAGCTGCGTTATATTGCGGATTTGAGATGGCTCAAGGCGATGTTGTAATTACAATGGATGCTGACTTGCAGGATAGTCCTGAGGAAATTCCCGGGTTAGTTGATATGATTGTCAATGAAGATTATGATTTAGTTTCGGGATGGAAACGTAAACGTCATGATCCAATAGGAAAAACTCTTCCAAGTAAATTGTTTAATAGAACAGCACGGTGGGTGAGTGGCATAAAATTGAACGATTTTAATTGTGGTTTAAAAGCCTATCGTAATGAAGTAATTAAAACGGTTGAAGTTTATGGCGAGATGCATCGATACATTCCAATTTTAGCCAAACAACAAGGATTTAATCGTATTGGAGAAAAAATAGTATTGCACCGCGAGCGAAAATATGGGGTTACTAAGTTTGGTTTCGAACGGTTTATTAAAGGTTTTTTAGATCTTTTATCTGTTAATTTTATAAGCAAGTACGGCAAACGTCCCATGCATTTATTTGGCAGTCTTGGCACACTAATGTTTTTTGTGGGCTTTGTTTTAGCTGGATTTTTAGGCGCTCGAAAATGGTGGGTGATTTTACATGGAATTACTGCACCGCTTGTAACAAGTACTCCCTATTTTTATATTGCGTTAACTAGCATGATTATTGGAACTCAGCTTTTTTTAGCTGGCTTTTTAGGCGAGCTTATTTCGCGAAATGGAACTGAGCGAAATACCTATCAAATTCAAAAAAAGATTTAATAAAGTTGCTGAAAATACATACAACGAATAATAGTACTAAAAGAAAATGTTCGTGTAATAATGGAAAACGGTAAAAGAACAGAGAGAATACCATTACTACTCCGTATCTGTCCATCCTAATTTTTTTAAAGCAAATCAGGAATTTCTTAGCGAATAAAGAATCTTATTAGTATACAGCGATATTTTAAAAAGAGTTCGTTTTGCTAATGAACGTTTCTCGAAATTAAAAAAGAAATATTCATCAGCCTGATAATCATGTGAAATACTGACGGATGGATGCACAATAGGAAGTATAGACCCTGTGTTATGATTTGCGTATACTGAGTATTTATTTTTTGTGTGAGTAGCATCCTCTCCAAACCCAATATTCGATACTAAGTTTACATTAGGAATGATAGAAACTCCATTATTCTTCCATATTGAATAATCTAATTGATAATCCCATGTATCTATAGGTTCTGTAATCATCTTTTTAAAGATGCGATGCCAATTATTATACATACTTAAATCCTTAAAACAATCTTTAAGTATTTTCGACAATTCTTCTTCACTAACATTTGACAGGTCATATTTATACTGCTCCCAAACTTCTTTCCATGTACCCCAACCCCAAACATGACAATATTTTGAAAAATAATAAGATCCATCTCCTCGTTGGTTCCCGTTTTGAAAATTTGATCCCCCTATAAATTTTACAGATTTATCATCTCTATATTTATTCAATAATTCGGACATATAAGGATAAAAATCCTGATTAGGAACACAATCGTCTTCAATAATTACGCCTTCAGTTACATTACTAAAAAACCATGATATTGCGCTACTCACAGATTTCCCACACCCTAAATTCTCTTCTTTAAATAAAGTTTTAACTTCACAAGGCCAATCTATTTTAGATATAATCTTCTCCCTTAAATCGACTACGATTTCTTTCTCTCCAAGCTTATTATTTCTTGGTCCATCAGAAGCTATAAAAAGCTGTTTGGGTTTTGCCTTTTTAATAGAATTAAAAACTTCAAATGTTGTGTCAGGTCGATTAAATATTAAGAATAATATTGGAGGTGTACTATGTTTTGTCATATTACTATACGTAAAATAATTATTTAAAATCGAACAAAAGTAGTAATAAATCTCTCCGAACTATTCGTGAAAACAATAAATATGTTCTAAAAGCCAATGTTTTGGCCATGGTTGCGTCGGATATGGCTGCCGTAAGTTACGATATAGAATTGGATGTATAATACTTGATGTTTTAGATAGCATTGATTTAAAGTGCAATAACTTGTGCACGTCTTCTCGGAGAGGATTAGTTAGGGGCTTCAGAAAAACTTAAGCCGCTTTATTTTCTAATTTTCCCGTAGGGAATTAAGATCAATTGAGAATCATGTACGATTGACTATTTTGCCCGTAGGGCATTAACATTCTTGCATTTAGGTTAATCCCCTACGGGGAACTAATTATCTCAGCATTAATTCTCTATTGATATTAATTCCTGACGGGGAATTTAAAATTTAATAAGTCAAGGGGTTATGTAATATTTTCTCTTCTCCCTTGCATTTGGCATCTATAAAAATCAAGTTATTTAATTGTAATAGAATGAAATAATACTTTTTCAGCAGACCCTAGTTAAACACTATTGTGCTTGTTGGAGCAGTGCTTGATTAGCAAGGAGTTATTCAATACAGTATGTAGTTTTCTTGCAAAGTTTTTCTCCTACTAATTGGTCGATTGGAAAAGTTAACTGCTCAGCTGCAGATAAGTCGCATAGGTTAATCCAACGAAAAACGATATCGCCATTTTTGGATATGTTTTCGAATGGTTGCGTTACAAAAGGTAAGTGCGATAAGTCTGGTAACGAGATCAGGTAATACACACTGATAAGTTGGGTGTTTTCAAAAAACAATGCAGGCTGAAAATAGTCGGTAGTGTAAAAATGCTGAGGTTTTTCAATTTCGCAATTCATCTCTTCACGAATTTCTCTTCGGAGGCAATCGCTTAAGCCTTCGCCGTACTCCAATCCACCACCTGGGAATTTTGTCATTTTCACATCCAAAGCCATCTCATCGGTTACCAGTAGTTGGTTTTGAGAGTTTATGAAAATACCGTACACACGAATATTGAATGTTCCCATATAGTAAAAAAAAGGCCGGTACGATTTAGAAAGTTTGTAAACCACGATAAGGTGATATTATACCGGCCTTTTCTGTGTCTTTAAAGTTTGTTCTACAAATCTAATAATATTTTCAATATCAAGTGGTTCGAACCAAATAGTTTCTTTGTCTTTATTAAACCATGCTATTTGTCGTTTCGCATAACGTCGCGAATTTCGTTTGATGAGTTCGATGGCTTCGTTTAACGTGAGTTTATTGTCTAAATAGTCAAAAAGTTCTTTGTATCCAACTGTATTTAGACTGTTTAGATGTTTCTGAGGATGAAAAAGGCGTGCTTCATCTAACAAACCATCAGAAATCATCTGGTCGACACGAAGGTTGATTTTTTTATATAATTTCTCGCGTGAGGTGTTTAGCCCAATTTTTAGAAGGTTGAAAGGCCGTTCAGTGGCTTTGTTTTTTCGAAGTGAGCTGTATGGAACACCAGTCATCATGCAAACTTCCACGGCATGAATCACGCGTTTGTGGTTTTTTAGATCCACCTGATCGTAATAAACAGCATCCATTTGTTTGAGCATCCGTCGGAATGGCTCAATGCGTTCCTTTTCGTACTGTTCAAAAAGATCGTCGCGAAGTTCAGCGTCAATGGTGGGTAATTCATCGATGCCTTTGCAAGCAGCATCTATGTACATCATGGAGCCACCTGCTAAAATCAAAGGGTTGTGCTGTTGAAAAAGTTCTTGTGTAAGTTTTAAAACATCTTGTTCAAACTCATAAGCACTGTAGTATTGGGTAATTGACTGTGTGCCAATTAAATAGTGTTTAACTGCGTTCAGTTGTTCTTGAGATGGAACTGCTGTTCCTATTTTGAGTTCTTTAAATATCTGACGAGAATCACCAGAAATGATAGGAGAGCGAAAATGTTTGGCTAACTCAATAGCACAGCTCGTTTTGCCTATGCCAGTTGGTCCTAATATGACAATTAATGTGGGAGTGTTCAATGAATAAAGGAGAAATATAGGGTTAGTAATTATCGTCGGGTTCGAAATAGCTTAAGTTTTCGAAATCAGATTCTTCATCAAATCCCTCTTCAGCTTCAAAATATGAATCCATCTCGTCGAAGTCATCATTCAAATCATCCATTTGAAAGTCATCAACCAGCTGAACAGGAGCGTTGCCCTTGGAATTTAATAAAATGGGATCAGATGATGAGCCTTCGTCGATACTATATACCTCAATGAAAAGTGCGCGTTCGTTGAATAAGTCAAATACATACAAAAGACGCTGCTTATTTGATTGAATATTATCTTCAATAATAGATGATTCCATTACGAAAATTTCTTCGGATGAATCAACTGACATGTCTAAAAGCGTTATTTCTTTCTCTTTATGCCATTCAGTATCAGTAATAAAGAACGAAGCTAAATGAGATTCATCGTAATTAAGGTTTGTTTGTATGACATGATGAAATTCTAAGAATGTTTTATCACCTGAGATGGCAATTTCTCGAAGGAAATCATCTGCTTCACCTGAAATAATCCTGAATTTGTAAATCATTTAGAGCTTTTTTTGGATCGACAAAAATAAGAAAATCATTTAACCTTCATGTGTTAAACATAAAATTATTGATATTTTTTTAAATTTTTACAAACATTATTTTACTATTTAATAAACATCATTTCTTTCATCGTGTTGTATGGTTTATAATATAGTTCACTATATTAAAGTATATCTTGATAAAAAATATTAAACGAATAAACTGGAATTGATATGAATAATAAATTCAACATTATTACTATTGCATTTGTTTTTAGTATGTTAGCAGTATGTTGTGGCTCCGGAGGGAACAAACAAAAGGTTTCATCAGCAGATTTTTCGGATGGCGAAATGGTATATAAGAAATATTGTCAGGCCTGTCACCAATTAATGGGAACAGGCATACCCAAAATGTATCCGCCTTTGGCAAATAATCAAGCTATAGCGAATGATCCTGAAAAAATTGTATCGACTATTTTGCATGGATTAAGTGGCAAGCTTGTGGTTAATGGTGTTGAATATGATGGCATTATGGCTATGTATCCCAATTTGTCGGACAAAGAAATTGCCGATGTGACTAATTACATTCGTTTTGTTTTAAATAACGGTGACGGAGCCGAATGGAATGAATCACATTTGAAAACAATTCGCGAGCATTAATAATTCAGGTTATTGTGGTAGGAATTGGGTTATTATTGTTTAATGGCATTTTGAAAGCTTTTGTTAGTTTTGCAATTATTAAAAATTAAACTATCATGTTTATGTGTGGTTTAATTCAATTTTGTTTCCTCTGTTTTTTGTAACTTTTTATCTTAATACTTTAATAATACGCTAGAAATGAAAGGATTTACCAGCCGCGTTTTACATGCAAAATTCCCTAAAGACGATGCCTATAATGCTTTGCATATGCCTATTTACGAAGGTGTGTCTTACGAATTTGATTCAGCATTGGAGATGAATCAGGTTTTTTGTGGTGAAAAGTTTGCGCATGCTTACTCGCGCACATCAAACCCGACTGTTGAATATTTCGAAATGAAATTGAAAGCAGCTACCAACGCTCATGCAGTTTTGGCATTGGCATCAGGCATGGCTGCTATTACTTCGGCTATTTTAAGCATTGCCGAAAATGGTGATAATATTATATCGTCGAATCATTTGTTTGGACACACCTACGCTTTATTTAAAAATACCTTTCCACAGTGGGGGATTGAGGTTCGATTTGCAGATGTATCTAATAGCGATGAATTAAAGAAATTGATTGATACTCGAACCAAGTTAATTTTTTTCGAATCGATAACCAATCCGCAGCTTGAAGTTGTTGATATTAAGACGGTGGCAGATTTGGCACATGCTCACAATTGTTTGGTCATGGTTGATAGTACCACTACACCCCCCAATGTGTTTGAAGCTGCCAGTTTTGGTGTTGATGTTGAAGTGATGAGTACCACCAAGTTTATTTCGGGCGGGGCTACTGTTTTTGGTGGCGCGGTTATCGACCATGGTTTATTCGATTGGCGTAAAAATCCAACGCTAAATAAGTGGGTTGCTAAATTTGGCAAAGATGCATTTATTAGCCGCATGAGAAAAGAGATTTTCCGCCATTTAGGTGGAGCCATGACGCCTCATACTGCGCATTTTATGTGTTTGGGAATTGATTTATTGGATTTGCGTGTTGAAAAATGTGTGACTAATACTCTAAAGCTTGCTGAGTTTTTAGAGCATCATCCGAAAGTGGCATCTGTTAATTTCCCTGGATTAAAATCCCATCTACAATACGAAATTAGTCAACTGCAATTTATGGGATTGCCTGGAGCAATACTTGCCTTGAATTTGAACTCGAAGGAGGAGTGTTTTCAATTTATGGATCGTTTGCAGATGATTCGCAGATCTACTAATTTGAATGACAATAAAACGTTAATCATTCATCCGTTTTCGACTATTTACAGCGAGTTTACTGATTCGGAAAAAACTCAAATGGGTATTTCTGATACATTGCTCCGCTTATCGGTTGGGATTGAAGATATTGTTGATTTGTGTGATGATATTAATCAAGCGTTGCAGTGAATAGAGACACAAGACGGAAGATAATGCGGTAATTTGGTAATGTGCTAATTTGGTAATGGGTTAATGACGCACAAGATATGAGAGAGAAGGCGGAAGATGGTATTGGGTTGTAAACTCCTAAACTATAATCATCAAATCCTAAACCCTAAACCCCAAACCTTTAAAACATCTAACCCTAAACTTCTAATTTTCAATGAAAAACCTCTTACTCTTTGTTTTGTTTTTAATTTTTTCTTCGATTTTGTTTTCGCAAGAATCTACAGATTCAATAACCGTGATGTCGAAATCAAGCTCATTTGCAAAAGCTGGAGAATCTGTTTTTAATGCCCTTTCATATGAGAATAAACATTATTCATTGGCATTTTTTCCAGCTTTAGGGTATTCGCCTCGCACAGGTGTTGAACTAGGTTTTTTAACCGTAATTAAGTTGAGGGAAAACGAGTTGAAAGAGACTGATTATAATCGTCCCTCGATTTTAAGACCCACATTTTTGGTGTCGACAAAAAGAATGGTCGAGTTTTTAACCGATTATGATTTGTATTTTAAACATGGATATCAAGTTAATGGTAGGATACACACTCGAACTTTGCCTGATGAGTATTTTGGCGTAGGTAATGAAGAAAAACTAATTGAGACACCAAAATATATCACCCGAATGATTTTACTTGAGGGGTTTGTTTATAAATCCATAACAAAGTTTTTGTTTGGAGGATTTTTATACGATTTCAATTTTACCTCGAATGTGGATTGGGATTTTGGTTTTGGGAATGATTCAATTCCTGCCGATGGTTGGACAAATAGTTTGGGGCCTGCCATTAAATTCGATAATCGCGACGACAGTTCATATCCCTATAAAGGTATGCTCTTGCAATCATCATGGAGTTTAGGTGGTGATTATGTGGGAGGTGGATATGATTTCAACTCCTTTAAAACCGATTTAAGGATTTATCAGAAATTGGGTTCGGGGAATAAAAATCCACATATAATCGCTTCGCAGTTAATTTACCAAACTATTAATGGAGATGTTCCATTTTATAAACTAGCCTTTTTGGGTGGAAATAAGATTGTAAGGGGGATACCACATCAATTAAAATATGTTGACAAAAATTTGTGGCTCGCTCAATTGGAATATCGCAAAATGGTTTGGTGGCGATTTGGATGTGCCATTTTTGGTGGTGCAGGGAATGTTTACAGTGATTCTTATGATACGTTTTCCAATACTCATTATTTTTATGGTGGAGGTTTGCGCGTTAAGGTTCTTGAAGATGAGAGAGTCAATTTTAGAGTGGATTTTGGAAAAACCAATAGAGGTGATAGTGGATTTTTCATCACCATTGGCGAAGCTTTTTAATTTTTATACGGTTTGAGTATGGTTTGTAAATGCTTGAATGATTGATTTATAACTGGTTTTTTCTTAAAATTAACATAATTGGCTACTAAATAAGTGTGAATTAATTAAGTATTTAGGTATTGTCATACCAAATTTATATCTATTTTTGTATTATTAAATCATACAAAAATGATACGCTTTCCAAATCGAATAAAATACGGTCTTCAATTTATGCTGTTTTTAACAGTAGATGACGAAGAATTTACAGGGATTCAAAGAGCAGCTATTTCATGTGAAATACCTCAAAAGTTTTTAGAAGCCATAGCTGTTGATCTTAAGAAGCTTAGCCTTTTAGAAGTCAAACGAGGTGCAGGTGGAGGTTATCGAATTGTGAGAAATCTTTCGGATATAACTTTAGCCGACATAGTTAAAGCATTAAGTGGTGATGAAAATAAACCCTATCCTATTAATGGGGATTTAATCAGTCAGACTTCCGATAAGATTCTTCAAAGCGTTTATGATTCTATGTGGGAAAATTGGACTTTAATTACCTTAAAGGATATTCAAAATCAATACCTCGAAAGTGCAGAAAAACTAATGTATTATATATAGCTAAGAAGCTGTTTGGATTTTATATATGACTAGATTATAGAAAGATAAGAAGCTGAGAAAATAAAAAGATGAAAATAGGATGTTCACCATCTGGAAATATCTAAAATATCTTATCTATTATTCTTAATATCTATGTATTGATTTAAATTATTTAAACAATTACTAAGTACCTCAAAGAAAATGATGGATTGCTATTCAGAGTAAAGTGATTCATAAACAGCAAAAACAAAAACAAAAACAATAAATAGGTATTAAACCTTCAAAATTTAAAATTATGGCAAAAATTGCTCAAAACATTACCGAATTAGTTGGGAGAACTCCTTTGGTCAAAATTAATAAGTTAGCTGATGCAAATGGTGCAGAAGTTCTTGCAAAATTAGAGTTTTTTAATCCTGCAGGATCAGTTAAAGATCGCATTGCATTGAATATGATTATCACTGCAGAACAGGAAGGTAAATTAACTAAAGATTCAGTTATTGTTGAACCAACCAGTGGAAATACAGGTGTGGGATTGGCCTTTGTAGCTGCGGTTAAAGGTTATAAGTTAATATTAACAATGCCTGAAAGCATGAGCATTGAACGACGTAAGTTGTTGAAGAAATTTGGTGCTGAATTGGTTCTTACGCCTGCTGAGAAAGGCATGAAAGGTGCCATTCAAAAAGCCAATGAAATAGCAGCTATTACACCTCATTCGTTTGTGCCTCAGCAGTTTCAGAATCCAGCAAATCCTGCCATTCACCGCTGTACTACTGCACATGAAATATGGGACGATACGGATGGTAAAGTAGATATTTTTATCTCTGGAGTGGGTACTGGTGGAACCATTACTGGTGTTGGTGAAATGTTGAAAGAGAAAAATCCGGGTGTGCAAATTATTGCCGTTGAGCCCGATGCATCTCCTATTTTGTCGGGAGGACAGCCAGGACCGCATAAAATTCAAGGAATTGGTGCAGGATTTGTCCCTGATGTGCTAAATATTAAGGTGATTGATGAGGTGATTCGGGTTAAAAACGAAGATGCGCTTGAAACGGCACATCATGCTGCTACAGAGGAAGGAATTCTATGTGGTTACTCATCAGGTGCTGCTCTATGGGCTGCCGTTCAAGTGGCCAATCGCCCAGCGAACAAAGGCAAGCGAATTGTGGTTATCTTACCCGATACTGGAGAAAGGTATTTGAGCACGTTTAATATCGATTAGCTCTATTATTGTAATTTTCATGGAAAGCGGAAAGTTTTAATGTTCTTGGAACAAGCTTTCCGGATATGTTTTAATTGGTCTTATCGATTGGGTTTTCGGTAGGGATAGGATAGGTATAATCTAATTTTTAGGAATTAACTTTCATTTATTGAGTATATGGAATTTCCACAATCAAATCAAAACATCGATTTAAAGTTCGTAGAAGGTGTCAATCAGCTGGTAAAACAAATGAATCGCGATCAGCTGCTTTGGTTAGGAGGTTACTTAACCGGACTTTCGTTAGTCGGACCGCAGGCTGCTGAGAGTTTTAATGGCTCGAATAACCAAACATCAACACAAGGAGTGCCCACATCTGAAGTGAAAATTATAGTCGGTTCTCACTCAGGTAATGGACAAAAAGTGGCTGCGCATGTCGAGCAGAGGTTGGCTGCACTTGGTATTAAGGCGTCCATTCAAAACATGGCTACTTATCCCATTCGGCAGTTAAAAGAGGAGGCTCAGGTGTTATTTGTGGTTTCTACGCACGGCGAGGGTGAGCCACCTGATGTTGCTGCTAATTTGTACGAGTTTTTATCGGGCAAAAAGAGTCCAAAACTAGCGAAGTTATCGTATGGCGTAATTGCATTGGGCGATAGTTCGTATGCTAGATTTTGTCAAACAGGTATCGATTTTAATAACTTTTTATCCAAAGCTGGTGGCAAGGCGCTACACGAACCTATTCTTTTAGATACAGATTTCTCGTTGCAATTGTCATCAACCATCGATTTAATTGCGCCTCTTTATGTGGGGACTTCAATAAATGGCAATGGTATTAAGATTCCAACGATTATTAGTGAAGCAATCGATCAAGTAGTGCATGTGCAGGTGGCCGATAAAATTTTATTGAATGGCCGTGGATCGGAAAAAGAGAATTTTCACATTGAGCTGAATACCGAGGATAAAGGTTTGAATTATGAACCTGGTGATGCATTAGAAGTATATGCCAATAACGACCATCAATTGGTTGCTAAAATAGTGTGTCAACTTGGGTTTTCGGGCGATGAGACGGTGACTGTGGATGGGAAAGAGATCGCCTTGAATGATGCACTTGGGCATCATTATGAAATTACGTTGGTAACGCCGCCTGTGTTAAAAAAATATGCCTCCTTTTTGGGTGATGAAAAACTCAATAAGTTGCTCGATAGCGCTGTGGAGCTTGATAAATTCTTGTCAGGTACCGATTTGCTGGAGCTGGTTTCCACCTATCCTGCCAAATTAACACCATCGGAATTAATTGGGGTTTTACGTCGATTAGCACCTCGTCTCTACTCAATAAGCTCTAGTCCTTTAGAAGTTGGCGAAGAGATTCACGTGACTGTTGGAGCGGTACGATATACCAAGAACGATCGTACTTACGAAGGCGTTTGCTCGGTGTTTTTGGCCGATAGGGTAGAGGAAGGTGCTGAGATTTCGGTTAAAGTGCGCTCAAACCTCAACTTTCGATTACCTGCCGATTCGTCTAAACCTATAATAATGATTGGTGCCGGAACTGGAATCGCTCCTTTTCGTGCTTTTGTACAACATCGGTCGCATCAAAATTCTAAAGGTAAAAACTGGTTGTTTTTTGGCGATCAGCATCTTACCACCGACTTTCTATACCAATCGGAATGGTTACAGGCCATGGAAAAAGGAAATCTTACTCGAATGCACGTTGCCTTTTCGCGCGATCAGGAAGAGAAATTGTACGTTCAGCATCGAATGCTTCAGAATGGTGAGGTGTTGTATCAATGGGTAAACGATGGAGCATACATTTACATTTGTGGCGACATGAAAAAGATGGCCAAAGATGTTAAGGCTGCTTGGTTAAGCATTATTGAAACGCACGGAAAAATGAGTTCAGACGAAGCAACGGAGTATTTTAAGGAGTTGAAAAATCAAGGGCGTTATCTTGAGGATGTTTATTAATGTGCTAATGTGCTAATGTGCTAATGGGATAATGAGACGCAAGACACAAGAGAAGAGTGCTAACCTCTATACCCGAAACCTCTAAACCCCTAAACTTCGAACCTCTAAACTCCAAATCTTGTGTCTCATATCTCGATATTTGATACTATTTCTCGATGCTTGATACTATATCTAAAAAAAGAAAAAATGAGTACTGAAAATAAAATCCCCGAACCAATTGTCTGGAAACCCTCTGTGGTTGAAGGAATAAAAACTAAAAGCAACTATTTGCGTGGCTCGCTGGTCGAAAGTTTAGAGAACAGCTTAACGGGTTCTGTGAATGAAGATGATGTTCAGCTAATTAAGTTCCATGGTAGTTATCAACAAGCCGACCGTGATTTAGATAAAGAGCGACGTCAGCAGAAGCTCGAGCCCTTATACAGTTTTATGATTCGGGCGAGAGTGCCTGCCGGAATTGCTACCGCTGAGCAATGGGTGGTTTTCAATCGGCTGGCCGATGAGCATGCCAGTGGCACGCTTAAGCTAACAACTCGGCAGGCATTTCAGTGGCACGGCATTTTAAAACGCGATTTGAAAACAACCATGCAGGGTATCAACTCTACTTTAATGGATTCGATTGCTGCCTGCGGCGATGTGAATCGTAATGTGATGAGTACTTGTAACGAAGGTTTATCACCTTGGGTGAACGAAGTGGCGCAGTTTGCATCTGAAATTAGCAATCATCTATTGCCCAAAAGCACTGCTTATCACGAGATTTGGCTCGATAAAAAGCTTTTGAATCCTGAGCAAACCGATGCTGAGCCCATTTATGGCAAAACCTATTTGCCTCGAAAATTTAAAATCGCCTTGGCCATACCTCCTTATAACGATACGGATATTTTCACCAACGACATTGGTTTAATTGCCATTGGTGATGTCAACGGCCTGACTGGCTACAACGTTGCGGTGGGCGGCGGCATGGGCATGACGTTTGGTGTGTCTGAAACCTATCCGCGCTTGGCCGATGTGATTGGTTATGTCGAAAAGGCTGATGCGCTCAAGCTAATCGAGGAGGTGGTGAAAATTCAACGTGACTATGGTAATCGCGAAAACCGAAAACTCTCACGCTTTAAATATACGCTCGATAGGTTAACAACAGCTGTTTTTGTTAAGATGCTCGAACAGCGGTCTGGAATTAAACTTTCACCCATAAAACCATTCGAGTTTACTCAAAATGGCGATGTGTTTGGATGGAAAAAGGCGGCAACAGGCAGGTGGTTCTTGGGTCTTTACATCGAAGCTGGACGCGTGAAAGACGTGGGTGAGCATAAGCTGAAAACCAGTTTGGCGCTATTGGCAAAGCAAAGTATTTGCGATTTTAGGTTGACCGGTAATCAAGGTTTGGTACTTGGAAACATCGAATTGAAGAACAAGATTGCAGTTGAGGAGATTTTAACGCAAGCCAACGTGCTACCCATTGATGCGTTAAGTGGACTTCGACTACATAGCATTGCTTGTGTTGCGCTAAATACTTGCACCATGGCTTTTGCCGAAGCCGAACGGTATTTGCCTTCGCTCTTGTCGGAAATTGAGAAGATATTAACTGAAAATGATTTGTATAACGACGATATTTTAATTCGGGTAACGGGTTGTCCCAATGGATGCGGTCGTCCGTTTTTAGGCGAGATTGGTTTGGTAGGTCGCTCATTGGGCAAGTACAATCTTTATTTAGGCGCAAGCTTTACTGGCGATCGATTAAATACCTTGTATAAAGAGATGCTTAGCGAAGCGCAAATCCTCGCTGAACTATCGGAATTGATTGGTAATTATGCTGAGAGTCGAACTACAGACGAACGTTTTGGAGATTTTATTATTCGCAAGCAAATTGTAGCAGCATCGCAAACGGTTAAACAGTTAAATTAAGCAGTTAGATAAAAGAGTTATGATTGATGTGTTAGTGATTAATAAGTCCTGTTCGGTTGCTGCTCGTGAAAAGTTCATTCAGCACACGCAAGAAACATACGACAATGGTATTGTGCTTCAAACCTGCAATCGGTTTGAGGTATACCAAGGCGATGGCTTTGTTGACGCTAACCATGTGAATCATTTGTTTCGAGTGGTGTCGGGTCTCGAATCAGGTTTATTGGGTGAGGCATCTATACAGGGACAAGTGAAGCAAGCCTATTTAACGCAAGCTGCCCATAAGAAATTAAGCCCCACCTTGCACAAGCTCTTTCAAACCGCACTGTTTGTTGGCAAGCGGGTTAGGTCCGAAACACGCATCTCGCAAGGCGCCATGTCGCACAGTCAAGCAGTTTATCAATTGTTATCAACTATTTTACCCAGTTTAAATGGGTTGAATATTACGGTAGTTGGCGTTCATCATATTAACGAAAATATAGTGCGATATATCTCAGCAAAAAGCGACTCATCGGTATTTATTGCCAATCGCACCTACGATAAAGCTCAAGTTTTGGCTCAAAAGTATGGATCGCTTGCCATTGGATTTGATGATTTGAAAAACACCTTAGCAAAAACCGATGTGTTGATTTGTGCCACATCGGCTCCACACTATATTATTCATCCGCACATGGTGCCCGATGAAAAGGAGATGATTGTGTTTGATTTGGCCGTTCCACGAGATGTTCATCCTGATGTGGCCAACTTTAAAAACATTAAATTATTTAATGTCGATGAAGTTGAAAAGGCCGTAAATCAGAACATCGAAAAAAGAAATAGTTGTGTTGAGCAAGCCGAACGAATCATTGAAGAAGAGAAAGATAAGTTTTTAATAGGATTGCATCGGTACTTTAATCGACACCAAGCAGTTTAAATAGTATCAACCTGAAACATAAAAAGGTCATGGGAAAGAAATCGATAGAGGCATTCGAACATGCCAAACAATTTATACCGGGAGGAGTGAACAGTCCTGTTCGCAGTTTTAAAAGTATTGGACAAAGCCCGCTGTTTTTCGAGAAAGGGGAGGGCGCCATTATTACAGATATCGATGGCGAGGAGTACATTGATATGTGTGCGTCGTGGGGCGTTTTTCTGGCTGGCCACTCACATCCCAATGTGGTTAAGGCCGTGACCGAGCGCGTTGCCAAAGGCACATCGTTTGGTGCGCCAACGTTAGAGGAAACTCAATTGGCCGCGAAAATTGTGTCGATGATTCCTGCCATTGAAAAAGTGCGCTTTGTCAACAGTGGCACCGAAGCAGTGATGAGCGCCATTCGCTTGGCACGTGGGTTTACCAATCGCGACCTAGTTGTTAAGTTCGATGGCTGTTACCATGGCCATGTCGATCATCTGCTGGTCGATGCCGGTTCGGGAGTAGCCGAAACCAACGTGTCGGCATCACCTGGTGTGCCCGCAGCATTTGCTGCCAGTACACTCTCCATTCCGTTTAACGATGTTGAGGCCATTAAAGCGGTGTTTGCCACGCGTGGCGATGAAATTGCGGCCGTTATCGTTGAGCCAGTTCCTGCCAACATGGGTGTGGTGCCTGCGGTAGATGGTTTTTTACAGTTGCTGAGAGACTTAACTCAAAAATCGGGATCGCTCCTTATTTTCGATGAGGTGATAACTGGCTTTCGTTTGGCACGAGGAGGGGCATCGGAATATTTTAACATCAAGCCCGATTTAATTACGCTGGGTAAAATTTTAGGTGGCGGATTTCCTGTGGGTGCTTTTGGTGGACGTGCCGAAATTATGGATCAGTTGGCGCCATTGGGCAATGTGTATCAGGCGGGCACACTATCGGGCAATCCAGTGGCCATGGCTGCTGGTTTACAAACCTTAAATATTTTAAATGAGGATGAGGTTTACGCCAATCTGCTGAAAAAATCAGCTTCGTTTATTGCCTCATTAAAAGCCATAACCGAGTTGTATCCTGTTCGCATTAATGCGGTTGGCCCTATGTTCACACTATTTTTTCAGAAACAAAAGCCCGAGAATTTCAGCGATGTTAAAAAGTGCGATTTCGAGAATTTTGCTTGGTTCTATCGCAGTTTATTAAAAGAGGGCGTTTATTTCAGTCCGTCGCAATACGAAACCAATTTTGTAACCATAGCCCATACCGACCGCCAATTACGTCTGGTATTAATAGGTGTGCAACGCGCCCTATCGTACGTGTATGGATATGTTGATAACATGTAGTAGAGACGCTCAATCGGGGTGTTTCCCGTAACGTTTATTCAGAGACGCCCAATTTGGGCGTCTCGACGATTTTCACACCCCGAAGTTCATCTTTAGTATAGTTGTCGGGTCTGAAGCTAAAACGCAACTTATTGATGTTTTTCGCGGACACCAATTCGGGAGAACTGCTGGTGCTAACTTTGGCATGCAGCCTGAATTTTCACAGTTCATCGAGCTTTACAGTGTGTACATCTGCCAGCAGTTCGGGAATTAAATCAACAAGCCCTTTCACAATCAGGTACATCGCTTTCGCTGGCGGTTGACAGCTTGTGCAATATGTAGGCGATTTCCCGTAAGATTATTTGCGATGACCCTGTTATTTTTGGAAACCATAACTGTTTCCCATCCTTGCCTTGCCCGGGACTAAATGTTGAAACAACTTTATACTTGAGTGCCATAACAAATTGCGTTAAGTAGTTATAGATTAAAATGTTAAGGCGCATTAAAAATTAAAATAATGCTCACTAAATTAAAAAAATAATGCGCATTAATTGTTTATATACTAAGCATTAATTTATAAATATCTAACATTAGTTTTAAATTTTATTGCTTACGATCTGTTGTTTTTAAGCGTCCTGCTCGGCAAATTCTCACGAAATTCTAATTGTTATTCAAATCGTATCATTTCCACCAATTGCGAGAAATAATCTACTGACCAAATAGTCATTGTTGATTGATCTTTGAGGAATGGTTTTACATCAGCTTTAGCCAGATTAATGTTGGTGGTAGTAATTTTATTCTTCAACAAAATTTTAAAATTTCCCGCTGTTAAATCAGCCTCCGTCAGTGATTTAAATTGGTGAATTCTTTCAACAAAGTGATTGAAATTAAGAGGGATGTTGTTGCGAACATACCATTCAAAGTCGTACCAATCTCGACCTTTTACTCGATTCTTCCAACTTCGGAAGTGCAATGCGTGCATTTTACCCGCATATAAACATGGTAAACTGTAGCAACGTGTCATAAACGAATAGGGTAGCAGAAGTAACTTATGAATTGTCAATAAATAAAATGCTCAACATATTAAATAAACATTTACCTTTGTATAAAAAACAATGGAACCTGATGAGGTTATCAAAAGTCGAATAGAAAAAGTCCTGCCAATATTAGACGAACGTCAACGTAGGATATATTTAGCTGCTGAATCTAGTAGTATTGGATGGGGAGGAAAAACGAAAATAGCACTATTATCCTCCGTAACAAGACGAACCATTGCCAAAGGTGATTCTGAACCATTTCAACCGGAAGAAGGCACGATAAAAAGCCGCATTCGTAAAAAAGGTGGCGGCAGAAAAAAAATCACAGAACATCAACCAGAAATCATAAAAGCAATAGAAGATATTGTTTCTCCTCACACCATGGGTAATCCAATGAACCCGTTGATATGGACAAGTAAGAGTATTAGGAAAATAGCGGCTGAGTTGCAGGTTCAAGGATACAAAGTTAGTCACGAAGTTGTTCGACAATGCTTAATAAATATGGGGTATAGTCTTCAGATTAATAAAAAAACCAAAGAAGGGGGAAATTCGCCTGACAGAGATGCTCAGTTTGAATACATTAATAAAGTAGCGAAAGATTTTTTAATTAAGAAAGAACCGGTAATTTCAGTTGACTGCAAGAAAAAAGAACTTATTGGAGAATATAAAAACAATGGACAGGAATGGACACCGATAAAAAATCCGACAGAAGTAAATGTTTATGATTTCATTGATAAAACAAATGAGAAAGCAAGTCCGTACGGTGTCTATGATATACAAAATAATAGTGGATGGGTAAACGTTGGGATAAGCAGTGATACAGCTACATTTTCGGTATCAACTATTCGCGATTGGTGGGAACAGGAAGGTAAAATGTCGTATCCATCTACTAATCGAATATATATAAATGCAGATGGTGGAGGTAGCAAAGGCTCTAGAAACCACCTTTGGATAGCCGAATTGCAAAGATTTGGTAATGATACTGGTCTGGATATTTACGTGAGCCATTTTCCACCTGGAACAAGCAAGTGGAATAAAATAGAACATCGTTTATTTTCATATATTTCGAAAAATTGGAGAGCTAAACCATTAACATCCTTACTT
The DNA here is from genome assembly GCA_038212305.1 of Bacteroidales bacterium. Lineage (GTDB taxonomy): Bacteria > Bacteroidota > Bacteroidia > Bacteroidales > Marinilabiliaceae > JBBQUP01. Next base: position 14,213 of record JBBQUP010000001.1, on the reverse strand, counting down.
GTAGTCGTAAACCTTATTGGCGCAACAACAACGAAAACTGGCTTAAAGGTTACTGCTCAACTTGATGAGAAAACATATTTGAAAGGTGTGAAAATATCAGAACAGGAAAAACAAAAGCTCAATATAAAACGCGATGATTTTCATGGCGAATTGAATTATATAATATCGCCTAATTTGTAAACATTATTTATTGACAGATACTTAGGTTCAGTGTCGAAATTAAGTGGTGGATTAATATCTACTTCCAGTTTTATTTTAATATTACGCTCTGCTTTAAATTCTCAATCATATATAGTAGTATCATCTTTTAAGAAAGCTGATACCACATTTGATTGATTCTTTTTTATCTTTTTTGATATTACCACCTCTCGCCCCAAAGCTCTAAATTCACTGCAAATTGCCTCGAAATAATCTTCAAGCGTAAATTTATTGTCGGGGTGAAGAAGCGAAAAGCCCATGTCCTCAGAGAAACGTTCAACTCCATGGAATATTCTCAAGCAGGTGCCTCCATAAAATGCAGCTTTGTCAAAGAACCCACTGCGATGCAGCCCAGCCAGTGTAATTTGTTGCATCACCTCATGTAGTGCTGGTGTAGTCGTTATTGGTTTTTATTTCATAACGCGACATCATTTGATCAAATAAATTCATTTCAGCAACAATTTACATAAATACATGAGTTCTTTTTTTCTTTTGGTTGTTGCTTCTGCGCTTTGCATTACAATATTCCAATTCATTTTTTCTAATAACGTAAAATCGGCTCGTATGTCTTCTTCCAGAAATGTATTTACCGCTTTGGTTGATTGTAACCGCAGTCCCTTTGTTACCAGAATTAAATCGCACAACGCTTTTTCGGGTGAGGCAATCATAAAAGCGTAGTTTGAGTTTACGATTTCATTTCGTAGGCCAATTGAGAAATAAGATGAATCCATTTGTATGTATTCGAAATTTTCTAGTTGATTCGAGAAACTTTTCCTCCTTTTTAAGGTCGCGGATTTAATGGAATATACTCTTTCGGGAATTATTCCATAAAATGATAATGCGCTTTCGAATGATACATAGGACGGGCTATAAAGATGATTGGCAATTAATTCAGTGGACAGGGGGAGGTTGTGAATTTTTGAACTAACCACAAACATGCCTTTTTTTATTCGAATAATCGATCCGTTTTTGATTAAGCGCAACACTTTATCTTTAGGTGATTTGTATTTACATAATACTGACATTAAAGTGTCGAAATGTACTGGGATTATTCCAAATTGTTTTAATTCATCCATTCGCAAAATTATTACACCTGTGAATATAGCAAATTACGCATAGATAATCGATTAATTGTCGACTATCTATGCGTATATCAATAATTTAGGTTTGAATTATTGTTTTCGTGTTTGAATCCGATTGGTGTAAGGACTTTGGTCAAAACTTGGATAACTTTTTCAACGAGCCTTGTCCTATTTTTATGCATATATTGATACCATGCAAAATTTTATCAAAAAAAGAAAACTTCAAATTCCTTTGTCCGTATTAAGTTACGATATTGATTTAATGTATAATTTAGTGTTAAATTTTGTTTATCATTAGTTTCAACAATGTTGACATCGTGCTGTTATAGTTTCATGAGTGGTTTCATGAAAACTAACAACATATCTGGATAACATAAAAATAACAATAAAATGAGATGCTCTTTTACCCTCTTGATTTTGATAATGGCAATGACTTCTGCTTTTGCCCAAAATCCTAAAAAAAACTTTTCGGCTGCCGAAAAGTTCATGGCTGTAAACGATTACAAAGGAGCTATTGCTCAATATACTGAGGCCATTGGTTTGGATCCTCAAATGGATGAGGCTTATCTTCATAGAGCCATTGCATATGCCAAAAACCAGCAGCCGCTCGAGGCATTGGAGGATTACCGAAAGATGAAATCGTTTAAGATTAAGGATAAATCGTTTTATTACGATGCTGCTTTAATCTGCTATCAGCAATTAATTTATCCCGAAGCCCTTGAGTATGTTGAAATGGTATTGGATATTAAAAAGAAAAAGTTCGACGGGTTGGTTTTGAAAACGCAAATCCAAATGGCGATGAAGGATTATTTTGGTGCCATTGCATCTGCTAATTTGGCCATTGAAATGCAAAATAGAGCTGATTTGCACTTTTTTAAAGCTTGCTCATACGAAAATGCCAACGACTTACCGACTGCTGAAAAGGAATATTTAACAGCTATATCTCTAAATGCGAGTTATGTGGAAGCTTTGGTTGCTTTGGCGCGTTTACAAATACGATTGGAGAAAAACGATAAGGCATTGGCCAATTGCAACAGCGCCATTGCCATTGATAGTAAAAATAAAGATGCCTACGTTACTCGTGCTGAGGTGTATGTTAAAATGCTCGATTTTCCATCGGCAATTAATGACATGTCAAGGGTAATCATGTTAAACCCTGATGATTATCAAAATTATCTCGTTCGTGGAACTTATTATCAACAGTTTACACAACATCAAAATGCCATAAACGATTTTAGTAAGGTTATCCTCTTAAACGATAAACAATTTGATGCCTATTATAAACGGGCTTATTCGTACGAGCAAATTGCCAATTATCCTTTGGCTGTTAAGGATTATAAAAAACTGACTGAATTATCAACCTTCGATGGAAAGGCGCAAGAGTTACTCGAAATGGCAAACAAACGCTTGTTCGAGTTGAAACGCGAGAGTGGAAAACCTCAGGTGGTATTAACTTCACCAAAACCAACCAATAATCGCATTGTAAATGTCGCAAAGGATTTGGCTGAGTTGAAAATTACTGGTCTGGTGCTCGATGAGAGTGATATCAAATCGTTGCAAGTCAATAAGGTGGATGTGCCATTTGAGAAAGCTGAATCAGGCGTGAATTTTTCGGCTAAAATAAATTCGGCAACAGCCGATTCGTTTTATGTTTCAGCTACTGATGTTTATGACAATACTCAAGAGATTATTTATGTTCTTAACCGAACAGAGATAAATCCGCCGCAGGTAACGCTGATGGCGCCTTATGCATCTGATAATGGAGAGGTGTTTTTGGATAAAGATTTGCCTACAATGTATGTTGAGGGACAAATTGCAGATGAAAGTTTAATCAACACCATATTTATCGATGGTGTGTTGGCAAGTTTTAAAGTCGATGAATTCAATCCACGTTTTATTGCCACCATCAATATCAATAATAAAACCAGTTTTATTGTCACTGCAAAAGATATCAATGGAAATACCACCGATAAAACGTTCACCATCAATCGCGATGGCATATCGCAGTTAGAGGCGAATCCCATGGGACGCACCTGGGCTGTGTTTGTTGAGAATTCTAATTACAACAAGTTTCCAACGCTTGATGGGCCAGCTCGGGATGTTACCTTAATGCGATCGGCTTTGGCTGGTTACGATATTCAAAATATTCTCCACAAAAAGAATATGTCCAAAACCGAGATGGAACGATTTTTTTCCATCGAGCTGCGTGACTTACTGAAAAGCAATAATGTTCGATCGGTATTAATTTGGTATGCCGGCCATGGTAAGTTTGTGAACGAAACTGGTTATTGGATTCCCATTGATGCCAATCGCGATGATGAGTTTAGTTACTTTAGTATTAGTTCGTTAAAAGCTTCTATGCAAAGTTATTCCGGGCTGTTAGCGCATACGTTAATAGTGACCGATGCCTGTGAATCGGGGCCAACTTTTTATCAGGCCATGCGAGGAGAGATTAAAGAGCGCAGTTGTAACGATTGGGAGGCTACGAAACTTAAATCGTCGCAGGTATTTACATCCGCAGGATACGAACTGGCAATCGACAATTCGCAGTTTACCAAAACCTTTGCGAACATGTTGGCCAACAATCCCAACTCATGCATCCCTATAGAATCTATTGTTTTAAAGGTGACTCAGTCGGTATCGCAAAACAATCAGCAAAAACCAAAGTTTGGTAAAATCGCTGGTTTGGGTGATGAGGATGGAACTTTCTTTTTTATGAATAACAAAAAATGATCTCATGATGCGATTCAATTTTTTTCTAATTGATCGTTTTAATCAAAAACTAAATTATAAAACGGAGGGCAGTTCAATGCTCTCCGTTTTACGTTATTTTTTGATTGTCATGGTTGGTGTTTTCTTCGTTTTATCAACTCAAAACGGTTTATCACAAACTTATTTTTTCGATAATTACAAAACCACCGAAGGCATGGAGTCGTCCAAGGTATTTGACATGTGCCAGTCGCGCGATGGTTTGATTTGGCTAGGTACTGATGTTGGAATATCTAGCTTCGATGGGGCTCACTTTATGAATTATACCATAAAAAACGGGTTGTCGAAAGGTGGTGTGAGATCACTCGTTGTTGATGATGGAGACATGCTTTGGCTTGGTCACGAAGGCGGTGGCATAACGCGTTACAATGGAAAAATGTTTGAAATCATCGATAAAGTTCCCATCTCAAGCAATATTACGTCGTTTTGTAACGATCATCGAGGCAATTTATGGATAACGACTTATGAGAATGGCGCTTTTAAAATAAAAAATCCAAAAGATGCAAATTCCAACCTCGAATGGCAGCAATATACAGGAAAGGATTTGAGCGACATGTTGTTTAATTCGATGGTTGCGAAGGATGGTAAACTCTCAATGATAACTGATATTGGCATCAAACAATACGACTCTGCAAGTGATAAATTTGTGCGTTTCTCCTCTAAAAATCTCGATACCTATTTTCAGTTTTCAGTTATGTTTGAGGACAGTCACCGAAATATTTGGTACGGCACCTACAATGGCGGTTTATATAAGCAAGAGCCTGATGGAGGTGCAGTAACCTATTACGATGTTAAAAATGGATTGGCCTCGAATTGGATTACCGATATTATTGAAGATAGACACGGTAATATTTGGATTGGCCATTGGGATTTAGAACGCAAAGGCGGATTAACCCGTATATCATCTACTGGCGTAATAAAGGTGTTTGATCAAAGCAATGGGTTGCACGATAATAAAGTATGGTGTTTGCTTGAAGATAGCGAAGGAAACATTCTTATTGGTACCACAGAGCATGGATTAGATATTTTTAAGGGAGAAAAGTTTGTTACCTACTCCACGCAAAACGGATTAATAAATAACCAAGTCAATGCCATTGTTCAAGATGATAATGGCAACTATTGGATTGGTACCAACGAAGGAATATCGGTATTAAATCCTGCGAGCCAAAATATGATTCATTTTGACCAACAACAGAATCAGATTAGTAACCTCATTCGGTTTTTGAAAATAGATAAGAATATGAATATTTGGATTGGGACTGAAGATCAAGGCGTGCAGCTTTTTGATGTGATTAAACGCCATTTTGTGAGCATGCCTGAGATTAACGAACGACTGCCTCGTGTATCAAAATCGGTACTAGCCATGGAGGTGGATCATCAAAATCAATTGTGGATTGGCACTTTGGGTGGATTAATGCTTTTTGATATTAAATCGGGTTTGTATGTCAAAATGTTTGGACAACTTGATGGATTGCCCTCAAACGAAATAAAAAGCTTGTATTGCGACGAGTTTGGCGTTATGTGGGTGGGAACTAAAAATGGTGGAATCAGTTATTGGTCAAACAATAAATTCAACGCTATTGCTGTTGACGAAAAAATTACGCCTACAGCAATTGTTAGTGTTGGTAAAAGCAATATTGCGTTGGGCACTGAGGCGCATGGTGTGTTTGTGATTGATCGCGACGGGAAAGTAGTGCATCATTACACCATTGATGAGGGGTTATTTACCAACAGCATTCGATTTTTAATTGCCGATGAAGAGTCTAATATTTTTGTGGGAACCACCGTTGGCTTAAATAAAATTACATCAAACAGAGAAACCGTTCTCGCATATAATAAACACAATGGTTTTGTGGGAATTGAGTGCCGACAAAATGCAGCTTACAAAGATGCTGATGGTCAGTTGTGGATGGGTACCGTTCAAGGTGTTACCTATTATAATCCAGCCGCCGATCTTGATAAGCCGATTATACCCATTCCACACATTATTAGTTTTCAAGTGAATGGTGAAGCGGTTGATGTGTTTAGTCAGTTAGAATTTCCCTCGTTTCAAAACAATGTGTCGGTGAGTTATGGAAGTATATCTATATCTGATCCTTCATCGGTTACTTATCAAATAATGTTAGATGGTGCCGATAAAGATTGGCAAAAGGTAGGTTCCGATAAGTCGGCCAATTACCGTGCATTACCTCCAGGAAAGTATGTGTTTAAAGTAAAAGCTGTTAACTCGTTCGGTATGGCCGATGAAACGCCGGCCGCGATACCATTTGAGATATTAGCTCCAATTTACCAACGTCCTTGGTTTGTAACATCAAGTATAATATTGTTGGTGATTTCGATATTCCTTTTCATTAAAATGCGTGAGCGAAACCTTATTCGTGAAAAGAAACTACTTGCCAAACGGGTGATGGAACGTACGCATGAACTCTCGGTAGCCAATGTTCAGTTAGCATCGAAAAACAAAGATATCACCGATAGCATTCAGTATGCTAAACGCATTCAGGTTGCCTTGCTGCCCAATGAGCTGCCCTATGGCGATACGTTTGTGCTCTTTAAACCTAAGGACATTGTGAGTGGCGATTTTTATTGGGCAACTCAAAGTCATGGCAAGGAGTTTTTAGCCGTGGTTGATTGTACTGGACATGGTGTTCCGGGTGCGTTCATGTCGGTTATAGGCCACACATCACTCAATAAAATAGTCATCGAAAAAGGCATTTATACACCATCCGAAATTTTAATGCAACTGAACAAAGAGGTGGAGTTTAATTTTCATCAAAAAGAAAACGACATTGTAAATGATGGAATGGACATGGCCTTGATTAGTTACGATTCGCAAACTCGCCTGCTCGAATATGCCGGTGCAAATAACCCGTTGTGGCTAATACGCAATGGTGAGATGATTGAAATTAAAGCAAGCCGGCATTCCATTGGGCGCAGCGTTGACGGAGTTAAAGCGTTTCAAAACCATCAGTTGCTTATTGAACCCAACGACATGGTTTATATTTTTTCCGATGGTTATGCCGATCAGTTTGGTGGCGCCGATGGGAAGAAATTTAAAATTGCCAAAATGCGGCAGTTACTCTTGTCGCATCATCAATTACCAACTGTTGATCAGCAAAAAATTCTGGATGAGACAATCATCTCTTGGATGGGCGACTTAGATCAGGTTGATGATATTTTAGTGGCGGGTCGGAGATTTATGTAGCGATTTATTTTGATTATGCAGATTGAGGGAAGATAAATTTTAAAAGCGGATGGTCGCAATTAACAATTTGCTATAAAGGAAATTGTAATTAATAAATATTTCATATGTGTCAGATTTATAAGTAAACCCCACTGATCAGTTAGTTATTTAACCCCAGCTCATGACCAAACATGGCTAAAACCTGATTGCCTTTATCCAGGTATAAGTTGCTTTTGCCTTGCTCTATTTTGCGTATTACGGTAAGTGTCATACCCGCTCTTTCAGCAAATTCTTCATGAGTGAGGTTTACCTCTTTTCGCCACTGCGTTATAAATTATGCCGGTTGTTTCATTTTTGTTTTCTATGTTTTCGGTCAATGATGTTTCGCAATTTTCCCCATTTCACTTTTCTCAATAAACTTTAACAGCCGACTATATTTTGGCTGTTCGCTAAAAATTGTACTTTTACTCAGGTTTAAATTTTTGTGTCGTCACTCAAAAGTAGCCATGCTGGGTCATTCTGAAAAATGGCACTGGGTTAAATATTTTTTTCGAACTCTAATTAAATAAAATGATGAATCGATTGTTTGAGGAATCTGAAACACGTGAATTACCTAAAGCAATAATTGATGTAGAATTAGATGATGTTGAGGCTATTGTATTAAAATTACTGGTTTTAATTGATAAACCATTTCAAAAAACAGAAATTAAAAGTATCGCTCGGAGCATCATTTCTTCTGTATCCAGTTATTCTTCAATTAAAAATGCTAGAATAGATGAGAGTATCAATAGTTTACTTGCCAAGGGTGTTATCATTCAATTTAATTCTGGTTTTGGTATCCACCCTAAAATAGTATTTAAAATTTTTCCTTTAGCCAAGGATAATTTATTGCTAATAAGAGCTGCTATTTCCTATTTTACATCTCAGTACTATTACAATCATCACGATATAGTGATTCGGTTATCTATTTTGGCTAATGATTTTGATAGTCTCAATAAACTGACTCGCATTTCACAATCCTATAATTGGTCAAGTTCGACAGAACAACTTAGAAATGCTTTATTGAGTCTTGGAGATTTGTCGTATATAAAACCCCTTCTGTCACGATTTCATGAACATCCCAGAGACTTATTTTTAAATACTTTGCCTTTTTCACTGTATTACGAATACTTTGATCAACTAAAAGATATTTATTTAGATCCCACTATTCAAATCGATAGTTATTCAAAATATGTTTATGCATCGTGCGCTAACCTTATACTTCCTGTAAGTGAGGTTGTTGAAATAACCCATGCACTAGGTATTAACAAAAACAGTTTGTTTTTTGCAAAACTCCTTCAAGGTGATTTAGATGATGCGTTGTTTCTGGCTTCAATTTTCCTGATAGATATTCAGGAGGAGGAAGGGCATAAAAAGAAAGAACTTCCTGGTGCTTTTGGCCTATTATATGGCATTGCGCTATTGGTGGCTGGTGGACCTAAGAATTTTACCTTGGCATCTACCTTTATTCGAAGTGCAATAAAAAATATGCCCCATCCGCAAGGATATGATAACCCTTTTAATTCGTTTGCACAAATTATTTTGCTTTTTATCAATCATAAAATTGGTAAAAAAACTACCTCGGTAAATGAAATGTTTTTAACTTATCAGAAAGTGTTTCATCAACAATTTTTAACCGCAGTTTTAAATTGGTTTGGCAAACCAATGAAGGGAGCTTCCTATCCAAGTTTTATTAACGAAAAGGAGGAGTTTGAATTTCGGGCATCGGGTTTAATGACTTCAGATGATACGCCTGAATATTGCGAAAAACGGTTGGCTGAGTTGCGATCAAAATTTGATTTTGTTCCTTTGGCCGAACTTTTTCAGCCCGAAGAGATTTGGGAAGATGTGTTGGCCATTCTTGCAAATGAATTATCCAACAATAAGAATGTTGGTTTAAAGGATGGTAACACACCCGAAAAACGTTTGATTTGGTTGGTTGATCCATTAGATCAAAACAGTGTAACATGTTTGGAGCAATCCAAAAATAAAAATGGCTGGAACAAAGGAAAAGAACGATCCATATCGCGAATGCTGAGTTTAATGCCCGATTTTTCGTTAAAAGAAGACAGGGCTATTATCGAATGTTTTCAAAAAAGCAACTATTATAATGAGCTGCATGTAAAAGATTGGCATAAATTAGTTAGGGCATTGTCTGCTCATCCCGAAGTCTATACCGTTACCGAGCCTCATTTGCCATTAAAAATTCGTATTCAGGAAGCACAAATACAAATCGATAAAAATAAACAAGGTGCTACGATAAAACTTAACCCTTCATCACCTGAGCCTCGGATCGTAAAAGAGAGCTCAACCAGTTATCTTTTTACGCATTGGTCGGCCAGAGCCATGCAGGTTTACACTGTTTTGGCTGAGTCGAAGCTAAAAGAGATAGTGATTCCTCAAAGCGGAATGGAAAAGGCAAAACCAGTGATTGAGAGATTGAATGAAGTAATGCCTGTAGCTGGTAACTTTACACAAAATAGTGCAAAAACTAAAAAAAGTGAGAGTATTCCCGTTTTTCAATTAACACCGGTGGATAATCGGTTGCACGTTCAGTTATTAATTGAAGTAATTGAAGGTGAAGATGCTCGATTTATACCAGGAATAGGTTCTGCAGAAGTATTAGTTAAGAGCTCAAAGAACGAAGTTTTTAATATACAACGAGATCGTTCACGTGAAAAAAATATACTTGTAGAACTGGCCGAACGAATTGACTGGTTGCAAGAGATGAAAAGTACATCAGCTCAATTGTTTATTGATAATGATGAGGAAATACTGGATTTTTTAGCCGAAGTGAAGGAGCATGCCCCAGAGGTGAAAATTATTTGGCCAAAGGGTGAACGTTTGAAAGTGGCAAAGGTGTTAACAATTGCCAATTTTAAAATCAATATTAATAAAAGTCAGGATTGGTTTGCCTTAGATGCAGAGGTGGTAATTGATGAAAAACTCAAGTTAAATATCCAGCAACTATTAGAGCAGTCAAAAGGAGGAGCGCTGAAATACATACAGTTAGATGATAAAACTTATCTGAGCATCTGTAGTGATTTACAAAAACGATTGGCTGCACTGGATGCGGTTGCTCATAAAAAGGGAAGTAAATTGTTAGTACATGCTTTAGGATCGGCAAGTATTGAGAAATTTGTAGAGGGTGTAGAAGATGTGAAATCGGATAAGTTGTGGAAGCAACACCTTGATAGTTTAGACCAACTAAAATCGTACACACCCTCGTTACCCGACAATTTACAAGCCGAATTGCGGCCTTATCAAGAAGAAGGTGTTTGCTGGTTAGATCGATTGCACAATTGGGGCGTGGGTGCTTGTTTAGCCGATGATATGGGGTTAGGTAAAACCATTCAAGCCATTAGTATTTTACTTAAATATGCTAAAAATGGGGCAAGTCTGGTATTGGCACCCGCATCGGTTTGTAGCAATTGGATAAATGAATTGAATCGTTTTGCACCAACACTGAATCCAGTAGAGTTTAAATCTCAAAACCGAGATGATGTTTTAAGTAATTTAAAGGCTCACGATATTCTGGTAATGAGCTATGGTTTATTGCAGGCGAACCCCGATTTACTCGACAAACGCGATTGGAATATTGTGATATTGGATGAAGCACATGCCATAAAAAATGCTAAAAGTGTTCGCAGTCAGGCCGTGATGAAGTTAAACGCAAAATTTAAAATTATCACAACAGGCACGCCAATTCAAAATCATTTGGGTGAATTGTGGAATCTATTTCAGTTTATAAATCCTGGTATGCTTGGCACTAGCGAGCAATTTGTTAAAAAGTTTGTGCAAACCGATAATGCTTCTGATAGTCAACAAATACGTAAGCAGCTAACCCGGTATATTTCTCCATTTATTTTACGACGAAATAAAAACGATGTATTGGACGATTTGCCCGAGAAAACTGAAATAACACTTCATGTTTCACTTTCGGATCAAGAACGTGCGATGTATGAAGTGCTTCGACAAGAAGCCATTGAGCAAATTACAGGCAATGAAGCGCAAGGTGGTGCAAAACATTTGCAGATATTAGCCGAAATTACAAAGTTACGACAAATGAGTTGCCACCCCCAACTGGTTGTACCCGATAGTGATATACCAAGTTCGAAGCTTGAAGCATTAGAGGTTTTAGTGGACGATTTAATTGAAGCGAATCATAAAGCATTGATATTTTCACAATTCACCAAACATTTGGCTTTAATACGAGCGATGCTTGATAAGAAAGGCATCTCATATCAATATTTAGATGGCTCTACGCCTTTAAATAAGCGTGAATTGGCCATCGATAATTTTCAAAATGGGATGAGCGATCTGTTTTTAATTAGTTTGAAAGCAGGTGGAGTAGGGCTTAATCTTACTGCTGCCGACTATGTTATTCATATGGATCCGTGGTGGAATCCAGCTGTTGAAGATCAGGCCTCCGACCGGATTCACCGCATTGGACAAAAGCGGCCAGTGACGATTTATCGTATTATAGCCGAAAATACCATAGAAGAGAAAATTGTGAAAATGCACCATAATAAAAGAGACTTAGCCGATAAACTGCTTGCAAATACCGACCAGTCCGCCAAAATATCATCGGAAGAGTTATTGGGGTTAATAACTGAGAATTATTAATCGAAGAAGCTGGTTGAATTTTATAGTAGCTAGATTTTAGAAAGACACACTTCCATTAATGGTTGTTTGATATGTATATTCCATAAAAGATTGCACAGTTGCTGCACGATTGTATCGTGTGGTAAATAATTAACCCAACTTGCAGCTACACCGATGAAAAGAACTGTTTTTCAATAAATTGAGCGTTCTCGAGTTCGGATTTGTGTACTACGGATTTTTTCTTTACAAATGGTGCATATTTGAATTTTAGAGCGTCGTAAATTTGGCGCACTTTCTGATTTGGTTCCGAACATCACCGTATCATTATCACTTGATCGTGAACATTTTGTGCCAATGTTGTTACAGCTTTCTGTGTGCTCATAATTCGGTTTGTCTCGCGCCATCCGATGTTGATGTTTTCTTTCTTTAGTTGATGACGAACCGTATTTACAAGCCAATATGCCAACAGACCTAAATGCAAGTGAGCCATTGTGCTTTCATCCTTAATGTGAAAGATGGGACGCAAATCGAGGTCTGTTTTGAGAACTCTAAATGTTGCTTCAATCTCGCGTATTGTGTTATAATTACTGCCATAAAGTTTGTTCAGAGGTTGCCTCTAGCGAGGTGCGAAGAAAATACACCCCATTTCGAGCGTTAATATCAACACCATTTTTGATGCCCCATTTAATAGACGATACAATCAATTTCTGCTCCTGTTGCTTTTGGGTTTTCTTGGTTTTTCGTTTGGGTTGTTCCGCCTTTTGGGCTTGAACATCAATGTCGAAATATCGACCGATGGATGGATATTTCTGTTTCAACTTCCCGATGCGTTCATATACTTTATCTTCTTGTTTTACACCACCTTTTTTAGTTAAACTGTCAGATATTTGTTGAAGTCCTGCCTCAAAACGAGTCCTGAACTGCTCATTCATCGAACGTTCTTTGAGTTCTTTGGCGTGACTTTCGACTTTTAGGTAGAAATCAGTATTCCGATCTGATTTTACTCGACAAAGGTCTATTTTTTGTTTTTTATTATCTGTTACCGAAACCGTTGTTGCTCCAGCTTCTATGATATAGTTTTTTAAACTCGAACGACTAACGCACAAATAATCATGGCCTTTCGCTTTTATCATAGTCAAATTTTCATTGGTGGCAATTCCCGCATCAATCACTATAAGTGCTTTTTCGGCTGATACAGACGTTTTAGTGCGTAATTTATTTATCATCCCTTCCAACGTTTTAGAGTCGCTCATGTTGCCTTCTAAAATCCATGAATATTTGATAAATCCCTCTTTATTAACCACTAACGCCAGTATCATTAGTTTTGCATCGCTTCGTTTTTCTTTGCTCCTGCCAAATTTTGCAAGTGTACTTCCTAGCTTTCGTCCTTTGAAATAGGTGTTTGTTAAATCGTAAAGCATGATACGATCTTCAATACAAACAGTTCGTTGGTGCGCACGGACAGATGTTGTTCCAATGCATCCTTTTCGGAATATAACTTCCGAGAGATTCGATACAACTGATATTTGGTGATTTTATTGATATCGTAACCTGTAATTTCGCATACCGACGAATTTTCTTTTATCCATTTGCTTGTTTCGAGTTCCGACGCTGGATAAACGGCTCGACTAATGATATGATTTTGTGCTAGATTAATGTCGGCATCACTCCATCCTTGACGCTCCAAAAACGTGTCGATTTGCAATTGATTCATTGCTTGAAAACACAACCATTCGGAGCCAATTTCTTTAACATCTTTATTGCGAATACTATTAATATCAATCGCTTGAATGTCTTTCCCCGATTTTGCTGCTTTTTTTGCAATATTTTCCTGAAGTACATCGATACGTTTTTCGGCAATCATTCGATTGTAAAGCTCATTCACATAATGAATTACAGTAGCATCGTTGGTAAAAGGAAGTTCAAACAATGGATTATTGTTATTGGATGTTTTTGCGGTGAGTATTTTTTGGATAAGGTTAGGTTGTTCTAAGGCTAATACATCTAAATAATTGACATTCAGAATAGTACGATGGCAAATTCTTTCGAGGTGATTCCGATAGCTTTCCACTAAACAGTAATAGCCCGAATAGACACCCGTTTCAGGATTGGTGCGCATTGATACTTTGAAATACATGCACGTAAAGTAAATACGTAAAACGCTGAAAACCAATACTCCCTTGTGTACTACAAATGAAATCTCAAAAACAATTTACACTAATAATCAGCAGCTTACACAAAACAAAAGTCCAAAACAATCGAAATTTGAGTGAAAATACTTTATTTTTGGGCAAATATTCGTTGATTTTGTGGTTTTGGCTGCAAGTTGGGTTAAT